>CABZTD010000026.1 GCA_902528515.1 K189A clade bacterium | reverse complement strand
GGGCCGACGCACTTTCCAGCGCGGCCTTAATTCGCAGGCTGAACCAAGCGCGTACTCGCACTATCAGATCTTCCTAACTACACAGTTTATTGGAGAACAACATGTCAATTTCATTTAATGATCAAGTCGCCATTGTTACCGGCGCGGGAGGCGGCCTGGGACGTTGTCACGCCCTAGAGCTGGCGCGTCGGGGTGCCAAAGTTGTTGTGAACGATTTGGGCGGTACCATGGACGGCAGCGGTGGCTCGACCGAAGCCGCAGAGTCCGTGGTCGCGGAAATCAAGGCCACCGGCGGTGAAGCAATCGCCAACGGCGGCTCAGTTTCTGACCGATCTGGCGCGCAAAGCATGGTTGATGACGCTATGAACGCTTGGGGTCGAGTGGATGTGCTGATCAACAATGCGGGTATTCTGCGCGACAAGTCGTTTTCAAAAATGACGCTGGATGATTTTGAGATGGTGGTGAACGTTCACCTGCTGGGCGCTGCTTACTGCTCTCACGCAGTATGGCCGATAATGCGCGAACAAAACTACGGTCGTATTTTGATGACCACGTCGCCAAGCGGTCTGTACGGTAACTTTGGTCAAACCAACTACGGAGCCGCTAAGATGGGTCAAGTGGGTCTAATGAACAGCATGAAAATTGAAGGTGCTAAGAACAATATCCATACCAACAGCATTGCACCGGTTGCCGCGACGCGTATGACTGAAAACTTGATGCCAGAAGAGGTGCTCGAAAAGCTAGGGCCAGAGCTGGTCACCCCGGCAGCCATGTTCTTGGTCAGCGAGGACGCGCCAAATGGCGTCATATTGCAGGCACAAGGCGGTCAATATTCTTTGGCAGCGGTAGTTGAAAACAGCGGCGTTAATCTTGGTGTAGAGGCCACTGCAGATGATGTTGCTGCGAGCTACGAGGCCATCGTCGACATGGCCGAAGTGAAAACCCGCGGTATGTTGCAGTTGAGCTAAGGTAGTCCGGATGCGGGGTCGGCGAAACACGATCTCTCTTTATTCGTTTATCCGGCGGTAACAGCATGGCAGCGTTAATCCTCACTCTAATCCTCTCCTTTATCATCGCGGGGCTGCTTTGGTTGACCCTGGGCAGTCGCATAGCACTAGCCGAGGACAGTAGTGAAAACGATTTGGCAAATTTAGTGCTCTATGCTCTCGGTGCCTTACCCGTGAGTTTCGTGTTCGTTTTTTTTGGCCTTGGCGGTTAACGCCTACCTTGTTTCATGCATCTGCCTATCGATATTGAACATGTAAAAGGGTTTCTACATCCGGACGAAGGCGCTGCATTGTATGAGTACGCGCTGCAGTCAGCGGGCCTCGGTCCAAGCCTTGAACTTGGCAGTTATTGCGGTAAATCTACGGTGTATCTAGGTGCGGCAGCCCGCGATGCACAGGGGCAGCTATATGCGGTAGATCACCATCGGGGCTCGGAAGAGCACCAGCAGGGCGAGGAATATCACGATCCGGATCTCTTCGATACAGCCCTGCAGCGTATGGATTCGCTACCCGCGCTTCGGCATACCCTGGCGCGAGCCGAGCTGGAATCCTGGGTAGTACCCATTGTCGCATCCAGTGCTCAGGCTGGCAGGTATTGGTCTATTCCTCTTGGCATGGTTTTTATAGATGGTGGTCACAGCTTGGAAGCTGCGCTTACCGACTATCGAGTCTGGAGCAAACATATTTGCGCCGAGGGTATCCTGGCCATACATGATATTTTCCCCAACCCTGAAGAAGGCGGTCAGGCACCCTTTGATATCTATCAGCTTGCCCTGGCATCGGGCTTGTTTGAGGAAGTCGAGATGCGGCGAACCTTGGCGGTGCTGCGCAGAGTTTGAACACACTTAGGGCTCTAAGGTGGTGAACAAAGTACAGGCCGCGGAGTACTCAAACAGCGCGTCAGCGGCAAGCAGCACTGCGCCAGCTGTCCAAGTAGGTTTTTCGTCCGGCCAATGGATATCGTCAGGAAATACGTAGCCTGTCCACCAGCCGCCGTCGTCGAGCTGAAAGCGCTGAATTGCCTCATATAGCGCTATCGCCTGTTCGCGTTTACCCGCAACTACGCAGGACATGATCAGTTCGCAGGTTTCCGCGACGGTGATCCAAGGCTGTTCCTTGACGCAGCGGCATCCCAGATTCGGCTCGACAAAGGTCTCCCAGTTGTCGCGCAGTCTGTGCCTTGCCTGGTCGCCCGTTATCACGCCGGTGAGTACTGGATAAAACCAATCCATGGAATATCTGGCTTTAGATTCCCAGGTGCGATCAAATCGCTCGGGTTTATGGCGCAACGCTTCGCCAAGCTGAGTCCTGGCCTGCGACCAAGTTGCGCATGGCTCACCCAAAATATCGGCGATATGACAGGCACAGGCCAAGGATTTGTAGATGGCGCTGCAGCCGGTGATGAGGGCGTCCTTGGATACACCGCTTCTGCTGTCGACGGCCCAATAGATTTCTCCGCTCGGTGCCTGCTGATCGAGCACGAACCCGATGGCACTTCGCAGCATCGGCCAATGCCGTCTTAGGGTTTCACGATCCTGGGTGGCTAAGTAATAGTGCCAGATCCCGGTGGCGACATAGGCAACGAAGTTGGTCTCGGCTCGGGTGTCGTCGGCAACGGCCTCATCCTGATAGGCCGCATACCAGGCACCGTCGCTGCGCTGCATACGTGATAGCCATTTAAAACCCTCAAGCGAGGCATCAAAGCGACCTGCAATGGTTAGGCCCATCAAGGCCTCTACATGATCCCATGGGTCGGTAATGCCGTCTGCGAACCAAGGTAATGCTCCAGAGGGGAGCTGCAGGTTTTCAATGTAGTCGGCGGTGGCCTGCAGCTGTCTGGGTAACGTATTTGCTGGCATTGGCTAAGGTTGACGAAAGTACATGACGACACTCTTACCAAGTATTGGATTTAGCAGGCGGTCGAGGGTTTGGGTCAGCCAGGGCTGCTGCATCAAGTCCCAAACCAGCAGTCGATGATACTGCTTGACCAAAATATGCTCCTCGGCATTATCCCAGAACAGGCATTTCAGCCACCAATAGGGAGCGTGCAGACTGTGAGCCCAGTGTCTTGCCAGAAATTTCATATTCATAGATTGAATACGCTGCTTAAGATCATTGGCCCTGAAAATGCGTACATGGCCGCCTTCCACCTCGTGATAGGCATCGCTGAGCTGCCAGCAAACCCACTCGGGAAAGTACCGCGGTACGCTAACAGCAAACAAACCGCCGGGTTTTAGAACTCGCTGAATTTCCTGTAAAAAACTGGGGTAGTCGGGAATGTGTTCAAGCACCTCGGAACAGATTACATGATCAAAAGTGTTGTTCGGGAATGGCAGTGTGTGGCCTGTGCCTCGAACAAAGTTGCAGGAGCCAGCTTTTTCAAAGGCGACTGGAAAATCCTCGAGCCGGCTTCTTGCCGTGCGCAGATCCTGCAGCCCCAGATCCAAGCCGACGATGTTGGCATCGGACTGAAGATAGGCAGAAATGCTGTGACGTCCCTCACCGCAGCCCAGGTCAAGCAGCTGATCCCCCGGGCGAATGTTCAATCGATCCATATCAATGGTTTCAAGACTCACGGGCAATCACCTGTTGATAGTGCTGTGTAAACTCCGCGGCGGCACGGGCCCATGAAAATTCTTCCACCATGCGACATCGGCCTGCATCGCTCAAGCGGGCGCGCTCGGCCGGGTTTTCAAATAAATCGCCAATCGCCTTAGCGAGTGCCTGCGGATTTTTCGTGGGCACGATAATACCAGCGTCTCCGACAACTTCTGGCAGGGCGCCCCCGTTGGTTGAGATCAGAGGTACGGCGCAGGCCATGGCCTCGCCTGCGGGAAAACCAAAACCCTCGTACTCCGAGGGCACTACGGCAACGCTCGCTCTAGCATAAAGTCGTATGATCTCATCGAATGACAAGCCGTGGTGAAACTCGATACGCTGTTCAAGCGCAAAGGAGTGAATAAGCTGCTCTGTCCTGCCGCCGGGTTTTGGGGCGCCAATAAAGGTGAGCTTCAGCTCCGGGTAGCGGGATGCAAGATTAGCCACCGCAGGGATTAGATGCTGGGTGCCCTTCAGGGGCTGATCTGCGCTGGCAGTGGTGATCAGATGAAAAGGTTCCCTTTTGATACCGGGGATTGGCTGGAACATTTCGGTGTCGATACCGTTGAGCACAACTTGGATGCGCGACTCAGGAACTCCAAAAGCCGCGGCAATGTCGCGCTTTGAATTTTCGCTCACCGTTGTGATGTAGGGCAGCTGACGGGTCACGTGGATTTGCATCCGCAAAAACCGGTGCCAGCGTTTGATCAGCAGTCGCAGTCCCCAGTTTTCGGCATTTTTTAGCGCAATATCGCGATCAAAGGTGATGGGGTGATGAATCGTACTGGTGATCGGGTAGCCTCGACGCATGAGGCCTAGCAGGCCTGTGCATAAGCTTTGATTGTCGTGAATGATGTCGTAGCGAGGACGCGTCTTTTTAAAGTGCCGTAGCAGGCGATGACCAAAGGTGAACGGCTCCGGGAAACCACCGCTCCAATAAGACACCCATTCAAAAACATTCAGGGGATCATGCCAGCGCTGTTCGGTCAGAGGCCAGGCGGGGTTTGAGTGATCGTATAGGTTTAATCCAGGAAGCCCGATCAAACCAACGCGAGAATCCAAGTCTGGGTAGGGCTCGCCAGAAATCACATCAACACGATGGCCCATTTCTACGAGGGCCTTGGAAAGGTGGCTCAGATACACTCCTTGACCACCACTAAAGGGATTGCTTCGGTAGCCTAGCAGAGCGATGTTTAGCTGGGCTCGACCGTGGGTTGAGTGTGAAGCGTCGCTAGCAACCATGATACGTTGCGGTTCCAGCTGTAAATACGTCATGGTAAAGGACACTGGCCCTACTGAATAGCGATTGTGTTAAGCGTTGGGCCTTGTTGCGGTAGCCGTGCAAATCGCATGTGAAAAAAATTGAGGCTCCTTTTGTTTTTTATGTCCCAGATTGTGGTGCGCCACCTGCGCACTCTTGTCGAGTTATGAGAAGCTGGTGCTGGTCCTTAATCGCGCAAACGCGATTGACCAAGGCGGCGATGTTGGCTACTGGGGTATGGCCGGAAATGATAGTGATATTTTCAGACATCTCGCTAGTTAACGGTGCGAGGGCGTCTTCCAAGAAGTTGCCAACTTTCTCAACAGGAAAGCTGACGAACTTCGTCTAACCAACAGTGCTGCTGAGATAGGTTGCGCCTGTCAGAAGCCAAAAACTGTTGAGCGATAGCCCTAGAATAATGCACCAATCCATTTTCAAGAGATACTAGTCGTTAGACTGTTTGCCTTGGCGACGCATCTCGGCCAAATCCTTTTGTACTTCGCTTAAACGAAACAAGATGTCTGGCATTTGGTCGCTGATACGCCACAGGAGAAAAGCGATAACGCACAAAACCAAAAAAGAGAAAACACCCATGACAATTCCTCAGTAACAGTAAGTGAAAACCCCGCAAGAGTAGCCAAGCCTCGGAATAAAGGCACCCTCTAAACCACGATGCCGTGAAGTCATCGTCGCAAAGTTCGGTTAGTTAGCGTTGAATCTGGTTCTCTTGGGGCTGAGATAGGACGTTAGCCTGCAGATATTGGGCACTAAGTCTGACCAATTTCCAGTAAACGTTAACTGCGCAATTCCAAGAGTCGCCATTGCCTCGGGCAGCTCCTTGTGCTCGTCGGTACGCACGAGTAAATGCACCAAATCGCTGATCCCAGGGTTATGTGCAACCAAGCCGACGATATCTTCGCTGCTAGGCGTACCTTTCAGACAATCGAGTATCGTATGCGCGTCGGCTAGGTATAGCGAGGGCTCTTCGAAGACAGCACTCTGCCATCGCCTGGCGAGAGCCGCAGCCGTTTGCTCGGTGCGCGCTGATGGACTGGACCACAGCCAGCGTGGGGCTCGATGGTCATGACGGTTGACGCGCGCCAATAGATCATCGACGTCTGTCCTTCCCCGAAGCGCAAGTACTCGGTCGAAATCCTGCTGGGCAAGCACTCGGTCTACTGCTTTCGCATGACGAATCAGCCAGAGTGTACGACTTTTCGGCTGGCTCATTAGTCCCAGAGCGCGAAGAACTCTTCCATGGCCTGCATCTGCCCCCCTGCGACCGCTGATGGAACGATTATTGGCGTTTTTATGCCCGCATCAAACCAAGCCTCAATGCCTTCGCGTACCTGGGTTGCGGATCCATACAGGGTGGTATCCGCTAGCCAGCGGTCGGATAGACACTCGGGCACGCGGTCATAGTCCTTTTCTGCAATGGCTGCTTCAACGCCATTCATTTCTTCTTCGTAACCGGCTTCTTTCCAATAGTTGCGATAATTGGGTAAGAACGCATAGCTTGTCAGTGTCTTGCGGTTCACTGCCGCGGCGGCGTCTTTGTTATCGCTGATGCAGGTGGGAATCATATTGCCAATGAAAAAGTCATCGCTCCCCTTGATTTCTGCGCTGAGGTTGCCAAGCGAATGCCCCATATGAGATCGCGCGCCGTTCGCAAACACCATGCCGCCTCCAATCTCCTGAGCCAGCTGAATCATTTTGTCACGCAGGGTCGCCAGTACTATGGGCGGCAGATCACCAACCCGTGGCACGGCCTTCATGTCTTCAACAAACTTCCGCATGTCGCTGAGAGGTTTGCCAGCGGTGATCCCCAAGCGATTGAGTGCTGGGGCATGACTGACGCCAACGCCGAAACGAAATCGACCTTCGGAAACCTCGTGTAAAAAGCCCGCGGTTTGCGCGAAGTCAGCAACGTTGCGGGTATAGATGGGCGTAATACTCGTGCCGATCATGACGTCAGTGGTGTTCAGCGCAATGGCATTACATAAAGCCAAGCTATCGCCCAGGCTTGGGCCAAAGATGCCTGGAAAACCCCGGCGTTCTATGTCTTTGGCCAATTCAATGGTACGCAATCTTCGGCCAGGTACGGCGGCTAAGCTTACGGCGGGTAGTTGGGTCATGATCGCTCCTTAATATAACGGCCGACAGATTACTTGAGCCTGCCAAGATCACCAAGAAGCCTGGTGCGTTAAAAGTTTGGCCGCCAGGGCTCAGTCGCTGATAAGTTGATTCAGCTGATCAAGAAGAAGATGGTTTTGCTCTGGGGTTCCCACTGTAATGCGCAGGGCATCTTGCAGGCGGGGTGTATTGAAGTAGCGCACTAAAATGCCCTCATCTTTCAGGGCTTGATATAATTGCAAGGCGGATACATTTTTTGGCGTCTGTGCAAGCACAAAGTTGGTCTGGCTCGCCGCAACGCTAAAACCCAGAGCCGTCAGGCCTGCCGCGAGGATTTTACGGTCACGCCGCACGCAGGCCCAGGTTTTTTGGGCATAGGTTTGGTCCTCAATGGCCGCCAATCCAATGGCCTGGCTTATAGCGTCAACGTTATAGCTGTCGCGGGTCTTTTCGAGCACCGGGCGGATTAAGGACGGGTCTCCGAGGAGGTAACCCAGTCGCAGGCCGGCCAAGCTGTAGCCCTTGCTAAAGGTGCGTAGCACCAGCAGATTTTCGTGTTCGGTAACCAGGGCGGCCATGCTGCTAGTTTCATCAACGTCGACAAAATCAGCGTAGGCCTCGTCGACCAGTAGCACGCCTTGGAGCTGCTCGGCTAAACTCTGTAGCGTTGGCGTGTCGTTCAAATAACCGCTGGGTGCGTGTGGGTTGACCACACAGGTTAGCTGTGACCCTGCCGCATTGACATTGCTCGCAAAGTCATTGGGCAGGGACCAGTCGTCATGCAAGTCTAGGGTGAACATTCGCGCGTCCTGAATTTGCGCTAACACAGAATACAGTGAATATGTTGGCTCGGTGGACGCCACGACACCACCGGGCGCTACAAAGGTCGTGACCGCCAAGCGCAGGGCCTCATCGCCCGCGTGAGTAATCACCACGCTATCAACACTGATTTCATGATGATCTGCAATCGCTTGTCGCAACGCTCTAGCATCAGGCTGGGGATAAACCCGAAGCTGATCCGAGGCGAATGCCTTTAGCGCTGCTGCTACACGCGGACTTGGCGGATACGGATTTTCGTTGGTATTAAGCTTAATGCTGCGACCATCTTGAGGCTGCTCTCCCGACGAGTAACCCTGCATCTTCGCAATATTGGGTCTTTCGAACTGGCTCACGTTTTCTGCTCTTGAGTTGGTGAATTCTCATCTCGCTTCAACGTCTGGTCAGCCAGCTCCTGTGCGGGTGCAAGTAGCCGAGCAAGCCAAAGCGTGCCGGGGCTAACCTCCAGCGCAATTTTCGCGCTTATAGTCAGAGGTACTGAAAGCAACATGCCGACAGGCCCGAGCAACCAGCCCCAAAAAATCAACGACAAAAAGACTACGAGTGCGGATAGTCCAAGCCCCCGACCCATGTAGCGAGGTTCCAGGACGTTGCCGACTATCGTATTCACCGCGAAGAATCCTGCTACTACCAGCAGGGCTTCTGTGGGGCCGAGCTGTACGAGCGCGAGTAGTACCGGCGGAACGCATGCGATTATTGAACCGATGGTGGGAATAAAATTCAGCAGCAGTGCAACAAGTCCCCAAAGCACGGGGAAGTCGACGTTTAGAATCCATAGAAAGGTGGTGACCAAGAATCCAGTAAGAACGCTTACTGACGTTTTGATTGCGATGTACCTATTCATAGTGCCGGTTATGCGGCCAAAGTGCGCAAGATCCCGATCGGGATTGTTCAGTACAGCGACTAGCTTGGGGTGGAAGCTGGCGGCCTCAGCCAAAATAAAAATCACCGTCAGGATGATTAAAAGGCCGTTGCTCAGCACGGAACCCAAACTGCGCAGCGCGCCACCGGCAAGAGTTAGCAGGGAGCCCAGCGGAAACGCATCGGTGAGAAGCGCGGCATCCAGTGGTATATCCCAGCTGTGCAGCAGCACGATGACATCACTTTGCAGTACGGCGAGCCGCTCCTGATAAAAGGGTAGCTTGGCTGAGAATGCACTGGTGCTCTGCGTCAATAGGGCAGCGATTAGCCCAAGTGCAAAAAATATCCCCAACACCACTGAGCCAAGGGCTAGCCCATTTGACATGCCCTTGGACTTGAACCAAAACATTGGGCTGGCCGCAATGGTGGCGATAAATGCGGCGAGTAGCATTGGTACCACGATGGCTTGGGCAGCCTTGAGTCCCGCGGCGATTACAATCAAGGCAGCAAAAACAACAAGGCCTCGCCCAGCGCGGCCCGTGGCTGGTTTATATAGGTCTGATCCTGTCATAGGTTTTGCCCACCGAGCACTGGTTTGCGCGTTGACGATTTTAGGTGAATGGCCGCTGATTGGCCAAACTGGGTACTTGTTGGCGAATCTGTGCCACATGATCTGGATCTACTTTAGCAATGGCATAACCGTCCCCTTCGGGGAGCTCTGCAATCACCTCTCCCCAGGGATCAATAACCATTGAGTGCCCGTAAGAGGCTCTGTTCGCGCTATGTCGGCCATGCTGAGCTGGCGCGATCACATAGCTTTGATTCTCGATAGCTCGTGCGCGCAGCAAGACGTGCCAATGCGCGGCGCCGGTGGTCGCGGTAAAGGCAGAGGGTACGGTTAACGCCATGGCACCCTTTTCTACGAGGCGTTGATACAGGGCAGGAAAGCGGACGTCATAACAGATCGTCAGTCCAAGGGTGCCAAATAGGGTTTCAACGCAAATGGCTTGATCACCAGGACCGGTTTGTTTGGACTCCATCAGCTGGGGTCCACTCGGAATGCTGACGTCGAATAAATGAATCTTGCGGTACATGGCGGTGATCTCGCCACGGCTGTTGAGATACACGCTGGTGTTGTAGCAGCGCTCTGTATCGCCGGGCATGGCCTCATGAAAACCACCCAGGAGCAAATCACAGTTCAGCCTTCTTGCCAGTCTCTGGCAGCGCTCTAAAATTGGGCCGCCTTCAGGCAGCGACTCGAGAATGTCTTTTTTGCCGTCGTGTCTTCCGAGATAGGCGAAGGCCTCGGCCCAGGTTACGAGCTGGGCACCTTCGCTGGCGGCTTGGGCCGATAGGGTTTCCAAGGTGCTGAGGTTTTGCTCAACATCCGTACCAGCGTTGTGCTGAACCACTGCGACCATGGTCGCAGTGGGGTTATCACTTACCGTTACAGCTTCCGCCATGGTTAATCAATATTGGGTAATAGATCGGGCTGAATGCACTGAATGGGACCTCCCAGGTACTCCTCAAGCGCCGGCAGGTTGAAGGCATCGTCTTCTGAGACAAAGCTTATGGCAGTTCCCGTAGAACCTGCGCGCCCAGTCCGGCCGATACGGTGGACATAGTCTTCGGCGTCGTCGGGAAGCTCGAAGTTGATGACATGGGTGACACCATCGACGTGAATGCCTCGCCCGGCGACATCAGTTGCGATGAGGTATTTTAGTTCCTCATTTTTGAATTTGTTTAGGGTTGATAAACGCTTCTTCTGCGGAATGTCGCCAGCCAATCCTTCACATGAAATTTGGTTTTTCTTCAGAAATTCTACTAGCTCATGTGTACGATCCCTCCGATTTGCAAAGATGATCGCCCGCTCAGGCTCCGCATGCTTGATGAAGTCGAGCAAAATTTTCTGGCGCTTACTGCTCTCCACCAGCCAGAATTTTTGTTCAACTGTGTCTGTGGCCACGCTTTCCGGTTCAATAACAATATGTTCAGGGTCAACGGTCCACGAGGCGGCTAGACGCATGACGGCGTCGTTGAAGGTGGCTGAGAAAAACAAGGTTTGGCGTTTTCGCTTGTGCGGGGTTTGATAAACAATGCGCCGAACGTCTGGAATGAAACCCATGTCCAGCATGCGGTCGGCTTCATCAATCACCAAGCATTCAACGCTGCTGAGATTTATATCTCGTCGATCCAAGAAATCGATCAGCCGTCCCGGGGTCGCGACCAGGATGTCGACAGGCCCTTTCCTCAGCTCCGTACGTTGGCGGTCAAAATCCATTCCACCCACTACACAGACAGTGCGCATATCCATAAATCGATTCAATCCTTCGGCATCGCCTTCGATCTGCAATGCCAGCTCGCGGGTGGGCGCCAATACCAGCGCTCGAGGGGTGCCAAGATTTGGACGCTGCTGCAGTGGGTTTTCCCAAAAGCGGGTAAAAAGGGTAATCAAGAATGCTGCAGTCTTACCCGTGCCAGTTTGGGCTTGGCCCGTAACGTCGTAGTCGGACAGACTGAAAGGAAGTGCCCGTCCCTGGATTGGAGTGCACTCCTCAAAACCGAGCTTGGTAATCGCCTTGAGCAGTGGCTCGGGTAGTGCGAGCTCTTGAAAACGAACGGGTTCTGTCGGATCAGGTTGAGCTTCCTCAGCGATATAGCCATCAATCTCGGGGGGTTCAACCTCAACCTCAGCCTCAGCGCCAGCCTCGCTTTTGGGCTTTACCATGGTTGCTGTTTCTGGCTCTAGATCTACCTCTCTCTCTGGTTCGGACGCTGAGTCGACGGTCGCCTGTTCAGCCTTTTCGACTGCCTCGTTAGTGGGCGAGGGTTCCGAGTGTTGCGCTGCTTCTTGAGTCTCGTCCTGGGTTGCCGTCGTCTCTTCTGAGGGTGATTCCATCAGTATTTCTTGGCCGCTGTCTTGTTCTGCGGAAAGAGCGCTATCTATTGCTTCGTTCTTCGCCGTTTCGGATTCTGGGAGTTTGTCTGACATGGGATCCTAATGAGTGATTGAAATTTGGATCGAGGCGTCTTATCGACCAGCCAAGATCTGTTCGGCTGACGCGGTCTTGATGCAAAGCGTCAGAATTTCCATTGCCGCATGTATTTCTTCCATGGAGCCAAAGGTTGGGGCAATACGAATGTTTTGGTCCTGCGGATCCTTACCGTACGGAAAGGTGGCTCCAGCTGGGGTTAGGGTTAAGCCAACATCTTTGGCCATGTCGATAATATTTCGTGCCAGCCCCGGGCGCACATCAAGGGAGACAAAATAACCGCCCTTGGGTTTGGTCCACTGAGCTACACCAAGTTCACCCAGTTCACGAGTAAAGATCTCCTCGACCAAGGCGAATTTAGGACGAATGATAGCTGCATGGTCCGCCATATGGCTCTGCAGCCGGCCCTGCAAAAACTTCACATGCCGCAGCTGATTGACCTTGTCTGGGCCGATTGTGAGCACCGACAAATGTCGATCTAAAGCATTCAGCACCTTTGCGGAAGCGCCGATGAAGGCAACACCCGCTCCGGCGTGCGTAATTTTCGATGTAGAAGCAAACTGAACGACATGATCGGCAGTGCCTGCACTGTTGGCTGCGTCAAAGATCGATGCCAATGTATCGCCTTCATCATAGAGATCGTGCACGGCATAGGCGTTATCCCACAGCACCAGAAAGTCGTTTGCGGCGGCCTCTTCCGGTAGCTGGGCCAGGGCTGCCACCGTTTCCCCAGTATAGGTGCAGCCAGTCGGGTTTGCGTACTTGGGTACGCACCAAATGCCCTTTACCGAGGGGTCGCTGGCCGCCGCACGGGCGGCATCCATATCTGGACCTTGATCCGTCATGGGTATGGGCAGCAACTCGATGCCGAAATGCTCGGATAAGGTGAAGTGTCGGTCATAGCCAGGCACGGGCGCCATTAGCTTAGGGCGATCGCTGCGCGACCAAGTTCGCTCATCACTCCAAAGCCCCAGATCTCTCGCAGTACGTAGAACCAAGTGCATAACGCTTAGGCTCGAGTTGCCTGCGGCAATGATGTTCTCGGCTGGTATTCCCATTAGCTGCGACCCTAGATCTCGGGCTTCAGTGATGCCTCTTACGCCACCATAGTTTCGAGTATCAGTACCATCTGCCGCCATAAAATTGCCGTCAAGCACCCCGTCGAGACCGTCACTCAGGCTAATCTGTTCGACCCCTGGTTTGCCTCGACTAAGATCAAGTTTTAGGTTGCCGTTGCTCAGATCCGTGTATTGATCCTTCCAGTTTGCCAGCTGTGTTTTAAGAGCGGATATATCCCATTGGTTCAAGGGTTTTGTTGTGGCCGTGGTCATAGTCCAGTTGTCTCTTCCAGTCCTAACATGAGATTCAAATTTTGCACCGCGGCGCCAGCGGCACCCTTACCGAGATTGTCGTAGCGGGCACAAAGCAAGAGGCGCTCGTCATCGCCAAAGACAAACAAATCCATTTCGTTAGAGTTGTTGCGCTCGGTTGGATTCAAATAGTTGCCCTGCAGCATGCTGTGATCGCCGAGATCGGCAACATGAATGAAGGCCTCGTCCGCATATCGCTCGGCAAGAACGGCATGTACCCGTGCCGGTGAGGCGCCGCCCAGTTCGCTAACGAATAGCGGTATTTGCGTTAGCATACCTTGGTCGTAGTTTGCGACGCTGGGTACAAATATCGGCGCCACGAAGGTTCCGCTGAACTCGGCCATCTCAGGGAGGTGTTTATGGTCTTGATTCAGTCCGTAACTTTGTACTGCCAGAGCATTCGCCGTGGTCGCATCCATGGCTTGGAACTGCTCAATCATTTGTCGTCCGCCGCCAGAGTAACCCGACACGGCGTTACAGCGCAGCGGTGTACCTCGGTCCAAAAGGCCCGACTCAATAAGGGGGCGCACCAATAAAATAAAGCCTTGGGGATAACATCCAGGATTACTGACGTGCTGGGCTGCTGCGATATTTGCTCTGCTGCGGGCGGATAACTCTGGCAGTCCGTATTGCCAGCCTGCATGGGTACGATGAGCCGAACTTGTGTCCAAGATACGCGTCTTACCCGAGGCCAAGGCAACTGACTCTCGTGCCGCTTCATCAGGCAGGCACAAAATGGCCACGTCTGCGTTGGCGAGTAGTTCGGTTCTGGCACTAGGATCTTTGCGCGAATCCGGGTCAGCCTGTAGTAGGTGAATGTCGGCATGCGCCGCTAATCTCTCGCTGATTTGCAGCCCCGTTGTACCGGCTTGTCCGTCGATAAAAATTTTGTTCATAGCTATTGCTTTGGTCTTGCGTTGACAGCGAATCTGCAATGATTAGCGGCGAGCAGTGTACGTTTTAAGGCGGCGGCTGTTAAGGAGTGTCAGAAAGTATTTGTTTGAATTTCAATGACTTTGGAACGATTTAGGTAGTTGGGCTAGGGTTTGCTGAAGGGGACAGTCTGGCCATGTGGAGCGCATACCGTGAATAAACTGGAGCGTCTTTAAGCCGTCAAACCAGTCATGTGCCGATTGCAGGCGTTTGACCGCGTTGATGGGCTGTTTGGAGAGATTGTGACGAAAGCGATCAAAGCCGAGGGAGGAGAGACGTTTTGCAATGTCTGCATCTAAAGCCAAGGCCGGATTCTCTGCCCAGTGTTGCAGAGCGCTGATGGCTGACCTGAGTGCTTCGAAGCTTTTGGGGTGATAGCTGAAATATGCGTTACCGCTTGGGTCGCGGTGTAATCCCGCAACAATATCCGACAGGGCAGGCCCCGTACCGAAAGGCACACGCTCGGAGAGTCGGGCCTCAATGGTAAGTATTGGGCCTGTCAGAGTTTCGATGGGTGCGATTTTGCGAGTTTTATTGAGTAGATAAAAGTCTTCACCGGCGCTGCGTTTCGGGTAGCCGCGTATGGACGCATAGGTCATGGCATGTATGGCGATTGTGCTGCCAAGACTGTGGTGTGCGTATGGACTGCCTGCTGAGCGCAAACCGTCGACGTAGTAGTTCATATGCTTGTCGTAAAGTTGGGCGGCGAAATGCAGGGTCGGGTCGTTACTGAAATGGGTGTGCGGAAAAATCTTGGCGCCGCTTTGAATTTGATGGGCCGCTTGATGCACTAGATTCGTATAGGCCGGCGGAAACACCACATCCGCGTCGCTTTGTAGAATCCAGGGGGATCGAATTCTTCCTTGTTCAATCAGAGCCAGGGCCAAGTCAGTGCCAATTTTGCGGGCCATACCCACACCCTGTTTTGGGTGTATTCGCCTCGAGGTTGAAATGCGATCGACGATGAGAACGTGCCCGTGCTGCTCTGTCGTCATCTGTTCGTAGAGCTCCCGCGTTCTTTCGAGGGCTTCCTGGCGGGCATTTTCTGGTGCATTGATCACTAGAATCATCAGCACTTGATCATCCGCGATGGATTGAATTTGCTTCTGAAGGCCTTGGAAGGGTTCGTCAAATGCTGGAATGACGAGGCACCCCTGCCAACGGCAGTCGTAGGCCATTGCGGCCCAGCCAATGTTGTCCGGATGGGACCTACTATCCCGAAGTAACCGCGCCTCTGGTTCTGCGTAGTTGGCAAGATAGTTGGCGAGTTGTGGTGACTTTAAGGCTCGCAGGTGACTCATTGACAGTCAATCAGTGGAGGGCCGCCCTGAGCGGTAGTTCTTTAACTAGGGTATTTTCGAACTCTGCGAGTTCGCAGAAGCGAGAGTCCACGGGCAAATGGCTGCACAGATCCCTGGCGAGTTTAATGAACAGATGCCAGTGCCGCTCTTCACTTTTGGCGATCGCTGCATAAAACTTCTGAAGATCAAAGCCAGCGACATGGTTGGCGACCAGTGCAAAACGCTCGGCCCCGCGACGCTCGACAATGGCGCCGACCAATAGCCGATCAAGCAGAAAAAAGACGGCATCCTTTCGAACAAGCTTGTTCAGGCTTGTGACATAGGGGTCTTTACGATCCGCCGCTGGCAAAATTTGTCTGGTCATGAGTAAGCGCACGACCTCTTTGTAGTGATTGAGTTCCTCGACGGCCAGATCGACCATAGCCTGCACCAAGGCTGGTTGATCTGGATAGTGAGATACCATGCTTAGTGCCATACCGGATGCTTTTTTTTCTGCAGATGCGTGGTCTTGCAGAAAGGCATCAAAATCTGCCATAACGCAGGTCACCCAGCCCTCGGGAGAGGGGTTCAGCGGCGTTAGCGACTCCACATTTTCGTTGCTCTGCGCTATGGGCGGTAAATGGTATTCAGCCATTGTCCGATATGCGTAATTTGTTGGGGACAGACCTGATGGCCCATGGCGTACTCCTGCCACTGAACCTGATAAGACAGGTCCATCAGTGCTTGGCGCGAAGTGATGGCGCGGGTTATTGGAATCATCGGATCGCTAACGCCATGGGCCATGAAGATGGGTGTGTCGACATTGGCGAAGTCGACGCGCTCAGCTAAGCGTTCATGGTCGTTCACGTAGGTAGACAAAGCCATGATGCCCCGCAGGCGTTCCCGAAACCCCAGACCTAGCTCCAAAGCGATAACCCCGCCTTGAGAGAAGCCTGCGATAGTAATCTGCTTATAGCGAAAGCCGTTGGCTACTTCGTTTTCGACGAGGCCTGTGATGGCCTCCACGGAGCTACGTATGTCTTCGTTGCTGGCCAGAGGTGAGCTGGGATCGATGTCATACCAACCCCGCATCTCCATACCGCCGTTCACTGTGATTGGCCGTACTGGTGCGTTAGGGAATACAAAACGCAGATCTACCTCGAGCGGCAGCAGCGGCACGATGGGCTCGAAGTCTGTAGCGTCCGCTCCAAGGCCGTGCATCCAAATCACGCATCCGACCGGGTTAGAGCCGGTTTCATTCTCGAGAAACTCAATTTCTTCCATAATTTTGGGCGTTGGCCTGTCGACAAATATAGGGCGCAAGATAACGACTGTGGCTTGTTATCTCAAATCTACGGAAAAATCTGTGAGATCCCCAATTTTGTGAGACGATTGGTCTCCTCATCACGAGACATCGCGCAAACTCATATACCCTCAGACAGGCCCGTTGACCGACGAGCTGGCATCCGAAATAGCCTAATTCGACGGCGAGATGAAATGGTGATGGGTGCGTGATTTATTCGAGACGAATGAAAGTTTAGGTCTTTGTGTGCAAGCCGAGGGCTAAATCGCCATAATGACTTTATGACAGAAGAAGAAAGACCGTCCACAAAGGATATACGCCGGATTCGTCCGGCGTTTTCGTTTCTAAGCCCCTACGTCCCCCAGGTTTTGATGGCTAGCGTCGCGCTCATTGTCACGGCCAGTGCAACGCTTTCATTAGGACAGGGATTACGCATCGTGATCGATGGGGGTTTTGCTAGCGGCCAGGCTGAAGTGCTCAATGAGTCGCTGGGGTTAGTCGTGATCTTTATCCTGGTGCTCACAGTGGGCACATTTGTGCGCTTTTATTTTGTTTCATGGGTTGGAGAGCGTGTCAGCGCTGATATTCGCATGGCGGTGTTTAACCATCTCGTGCATCTGCATGCAGGATTTTTTGAAGAAAATTTACCCAGTGAGATTCAATCCAGGGTCACAACGGATACGACGCTTCTTCAGACTGTGATCGGCTCTTCCGTCTCGATCGCTCTACGTAACATACTTATGTTTATCGGCGGTCTGGTACTGATAATTATAACCAACGCCAAGCTGTCTCTGGTCGTCTTGGCCAGTGTGCCCTTGGTCGTGTTGCCGGTGGTTTTGGTCAGTCGTCGAGTACGCACGCTGTCGCGTACCAGCCAAGATCGTCTGGCCGATGTGGGGTCCCATGTCAGTGAAATATTCCGGCATATTAAAATCGTCCAGGCGTTCAATCGTCAGGTGTCGGATATCAACAAGTTCGCCGAGGTTGTCGAGGGCGCGCTGGCAGTAGCCCTACAGAGGGTTTGGGTGCGTGCGGTGTTGGTTGCCGTCGTCATGATGCTGGCCTTTGGTGCGATCGCCGTTCTGGTGTGGATCGGCGGTCAGGATGTGCTTAGCGGACGCACGAGCGCAGGCGAGCTGGTGGCCTTTATCTTCTATGCCTTTATCGTCGCTGGGTCTATAGGTGCGATCTCCGAGGTATGGACAGATCTACAGCGAGCAGCCGGTGCCACGGAGCGTTTGGTTGAACTGTTGGAATCGCCAAGCGAGATCCGAGATGGAACCGTGGGTGAAATGCCGCCGCGGCAGTCGCTGGATTTGGCGGTAACAGATCTTGCTTTTCGCTACACCAGCAGGCCGGATCAACCGGTGCTGCAAAGTCTATCTTTCAATGTGCAGCCCGGAGAGATGGTGGCGCTTGTTGGGCCCTCCGGTGCCGGTAAGAGTACATTTTTTGATTTATTGCAGCGTTTTTACGATGTCGACGCAGGGTCGATAAAGCTGGGCGGTGTCGATGTACGCGATGCTAAGCTCCAGGCCCTACGCGGTGCGTTTGGTTTTGTGCCGCAAACTCCGGCCATGTTCTCCGGTAGCGTGCGTGATAACCTCACCTACGGCCGCCCGGATGCCAGCGACGAACAAGTAAAGCGCGCGCTCTCACTTGCGAATGCACAGACCTTTGTGAACGCCCTGCCACAAGGCTTGCTAACCCCCTTGGGCGAAGACGGAATTGGACTGTCTGGTGGTCAGCGTCAGCGCCTAGCGGTTGCCAGAGCGCTCATTGCGGAACCTGCGTTCTTGCTTTTGGACGAAGCTACCAGTGCGCTAGATGCTGAAAGTGAGCAAAGTATTCGCAAGAGTGTCGAGGCGCTAAAAGGCGAGATGACCATACTGGTGATCGCCCACCGACTCTCCACGGTGCGCCAAGCGGATCGTATTTTAGTATTTGAAGAGGGGCGGATAATCGCCAGCGGCACTCACGATGAGCTGATGAAGGACAGCAACCTTTATGCGCGATTCGCTAGCATTCAGTTTGCGGGTTGACCTCGCTGCGCATCGCATCGCTACCGGCTGGGGTTTAGCGACCTAGTTTGAGGTGTCGTCGGCTCTCGCCTCTATGAACAAGTCAGCCTGATCCGGGTTTTCATCGTCTCGTAACTGGACGCCTAGACCGATTAAGCGCACGGGTTTTTCCTGCCGATGCCAAGCGGTCTCGAGCAAAGACAAATAGGTTTCAACGGCGACCTCGTGTCCGGCGCTAGCGACGGTCGTAGTATCAAATCCGGTGAAGCGCAGTTTTAGCGTCCGGCTCTTGATGCGATGCATGCATTTTGCCTTGGCTAGTCGGCGCTGCAAATCTTCAAACAGATCCTGCAATGCTGCGTTGCATGCGGTTAGGGTGGGAAGGTCATCGGCAAATGTGCGCTCGGTGCTAACTGACTTGCGAATACGGTCAGGGCTGACCGGACGCTCATCGTTTCCTCGAGACAGCTGGTGCAGTCGTGTGCCGAATTTACCGAATCGCCGAACTAATTCGCTGGTGCTGATCTGCTGCAGGTCTCCACAGGTTTGTACATCCATTGCACTCAGCTTTCTCGCGGTCACTGAACCGACACCAAATATTTTGTTCACCGGTAGCCTGACAATGAAGTCATCGATCTCTTCCGGGGTTACGGTGAATTGGCCATCGGGTTTGTTCCAGTCCGATGCAATCTTCGCTAGAAACTTGTTAGGTGCGATGCCGGCAGAAATGGTGATTCCCACCTCGTCCCGCACGCGGTCGCGAATCTCCGTGGCAATGCGCGTAGCGCTGCCATGGTGAAGTAAGCATTCGCTGACGTCGAGAAAGGCTTCATCCAGGGAAAGAGGTTCCACGAGGTGCGTGTAATCGTAGAAAATGCGCTGCACCCTTTGACTTTCAATCCGGTATTTTTCCATGTTGGTCGGCATTACAACGAGGTCGGGACAAAGTCTCAGCGCATGGGCCATAGGCATGGCGGAATGCAGGCCAAATTTGCGGGCAACGTAGTTGCACGTGGCAATGACCCCGCGTTTGCTGGCACTGCCACCGACGGCGATGGGCACATCTCGCAGGCGCGGGTCGTCGCGCATCTCCACCGAGGCATAGAAGCTGTCACAGTCGCAGTGAATGATTTTGCGCATTCGGGTTAGATGCCTTCGACTCATGTAGCAAGGATGGCTCCTGAGCTTATTGCATTTTTGTCGGTGGCTGAAACGCACACCGGTCAGTAAAATCTCGCTTTAGATTTCTTATTACGGGCGCGTTATGGGAGGGAGCGATGGGAGCAATTGAGGGCAAAGGGCCGTTATCCGGATTTACAATCATCGAACTTGCCGGCATAGGCCCGGGGCCATTTTGCGGGATGATGCTGGCAGATATGGGTGCCGAAGTGATTCGGGTTGAACGCATTGGTGCCGCTCAAGCGACGCAAGCGCCGCAAGATGTACTAACGCGCAATCGACGCTCAATCGCAGTGGACTTAAAAAGTCCTGTAGGGGTTGAGGCAATTTTACGGCTGGTGGAAAAAGCAGACGGTCTGGTCGAGGGTTTTCGGCCTGGCGTTACAGAGCGTTTGGGTCTCGGGCCCCAAGACTGTCAGGACAAAAATCCACGCCTTATCTATGGACGCATGACTGGTTGGGGCCAAGAGGGCCCTATGGCTCAGGCTGCAGGACACGACATTAACTACATCTCCCTAGCGGGTGCCCTGCACGCTATCGGCCGCAACGGCGAGCGACCAGTCCCGCCGTTGAATCTGGTTGGCGACTTTGGTGGGGGCGGTATGCTGCTGGCCTTCGGCATGGTCTGTGGACTTTTGGAAGCGACGAAGTCGAATCAGGGGCAGGTAATCGATGCGGCCATGGTTGACGGCACTGCGGCACTGATGGCGATGTTTTATTCCATGTCCGCTAGCGGCATTTTCGGTACCGAGCGCGGCACTAACATGCTCGACGGTGGCGCGCATTTTTACGACACCTACGAAACAGCAGATGGCGAATACATCTCCATCGGTTCCATCGAGCCGCAATTTTATGCTCTGTTGATAGAGAAGGCGGGGCTAGACGCTGATTATTTTCAGCCGCAAATGGATCGTGGCCGTTGGGGC
Organism: K189A clade bacterium; assembly: GCA_902528515.1. GTDB lineage: Bacteria > Pseudomonadota > Gammaproteobacteria > Pseudomonadales > Azotimanducaceae > UBA4421. The sequence goes on along the minus strand of CABZTD010000026.1, from coordinate 1,360 downwards.
GAATTGAAGGCTAGGCTAACGGAAGTCTTTTTGACCAAAACCCAGGCGCAGTGGTGCGAGATCATGGAGGGCAGCGATGTGTGTTTCGCGCCAGTCCTAAATCTAATCGATGCCGCAAACCATCCTCACAATAAGGCCCGCAACAGTTATCAAACCGTGGGGGGCATGCTGCAGCAATCACCTGCACCGAGATTTTCTCGCACCCAAGCGGCCGAGATCGTGCCACCAAGGGTGCCCGGTGAAGATACAGTTGCTGTATTGGCCGACTATGGCTTTACAGAAGAAGAAATAGTTAACCTCACCAGCGCCGATGTGGTGGCGGGTAAATGAACCAGCTAAATTGAATCCCAATACTCAGGCTTTGAGGCCGAACCGATGAGCAGCAAAACGATCCTCCTGCAAGACATGGCTATTGCCAACGATAGACCCTTCGTCTTGTTTGCAGGTATGAATGTACTGGAGTCTAGAGATCTAGCCATGCGAGTGGCAGAGCATCATGTGAGCGTGACGAAAAAGCTGGGTATTCCCTACGTTTTTAAGGCGTCCTTTGATAAGGCGAACCGATCCTCTGTGCATTCCTACCGAGGTCCGGGCATGGACGAAGGTCTGGAGATTTTTGCTGAGATCAAACAGGCATTTGATTTGCCAGTTATCACTGACGTGCATGAAATTCATCAGTGTCAGCCTGTCGCCGAGGTATGCGATGTTATACAGCTTCCCGCATTCTTGGCACGACAGACAGATCTGGTAGAGGCGATCGCAAAAACCGGCGCAGTGGTAAACATCAAAAAGCCGCAGTTTCTTAGCGCCGGTCAGATGAGCAACATCGTCGAAAAATTCGCTGAGTGCGGGAATGAGAAAGTCATGCTTTGTGAACGCGGTAGTTGCTTTGGTTACGATAATCTAGTCGTCGATATGTTGGGTTTCCGAACGATGAAAGAGGTCAGCCTTGGGGCACCACTCATCTTCGATGTCACTCATGCATTGCAATGTCGGGATCCGATGGGGGCTGCTTCCAGCGGTCGTCGCCATCAGGTGGCAGAGCTGGGCCGGGCAGGTATGTCTGTTGGATTGGCGGGCTTGTTTTTAGAAGCGCATCCGGATCCAGATAACGCTAAGTGCGATGGCCCCAGTGCTTTGCCGCTAGACAAGCTAGAACCTTTTTTGACGGAGATGAAGGCTCTCGACGATTTAGTAAAAAGCTTCACTCCGCTGGATATTTCCTGAGGTGACTTTACGCATTTGCGATGAGCTATCGTTGGGTCAACGAGAAACGCTGCAGGATGGGGAGAGTTTTCTTGCTCAGAGATAGTCTTTAACCAAAGCAGTAGAACAATTTTGCGGATAGTCGTGAAAGTGC
>CABZTD010000025.1 GCA_902528515.1 K189A clade bacterium | reverse complement strand
CAGTCCTTGACCTTGATAGGCCGGTGCCAGACAAAAATTTAAAAGCTCTGCCTCGTGCGAAATCACTGTATAGACGCAATGACCCACCATTGTCTCGCCGCACGTCAAGGCGTAGCAGTAATAGCCCTTGGCCTCGGCTGCGAGACAATCCTCAAAGGTCCTGCGCGACCAGGGATTTACGTAGCACGCAGCTTCCGTTTTAGAAACGGCGAGCATATCTGCAGACGATAGACGCCGAAGTGCTTGCAAAAAGGTGTTCAGCGCAGGTCGGCCTAGGATGCTCTAGCAGCGGGCAAGCTCTGCATCGCCCGCAGCCATAACGCACGTTTGACAGCCCCGCTGCTGGAGGCTTCGTCGAGGGTCTTGACGCGGATCCAGTGGGAAGTCTCATTGTTAACCCAGGGCGTGAGGACCGCCTGAGCGCCGGGGGTGATAAGTACAGCAGTCTCGTCTGAAAACAAATGGTGTTTTTGACAAAACACGGTAATGGCCCTCTGAGGTGTCCCGGTAGCTTCTACTATTGGCCAGAGAAGCTGACTGTTGCGCAGCCTCTCGTCCAATCTCTTGCGTGTGCGCGCCCAGTGCAGGGCGCTGGCAAGATCCTGCAAAAATCGTAGCTCTTGAGCAGAAAGCGGTGTTTCGCCAAGGTGTATCAACCCGGAGGTAGCGACCACATTCAGCTCGATTCGCACCTGAGTATCAGTTGGGGAGTTGCCTCCATCATTCACCGGCGCTGGAACTGATGCGGGAAAGGAATCTTTAACTGGGGCGGAATCTGGTCTCGGGCTAGCACTCGGCGAGGGAGCGGCATTCGGCAGGGAAACGTTCAGTGGCATGGTTTTTTCAGTCAACTCCTGTATGTCCGATCGCGCATAGGCAGGAGTTCTGCGCTCTGTGAAAACATCAATACCCATGTCCTGCAGCATGCGGCGTTGTCGATTGCTGAGTTGGGGCGATACTTTGCTAGTGGATAAGGCCATGCCAACCAATGTTGTCTTAAGAATTAGTAAGGACGCAAGGTGATTTCGCTTGGAGATGAGTCATTGTATAGCCGCTTGTTTACGCCAGGCCAGCACTCGCTCGACTCCCATTGCTAGGGCCCAAAGCGTATAGACGACCACATCCCAATAGCCGTCTTTGCGCAGCCAAAGCAGGTGCAGTATCGCCAGCGGTACTGCGAGATAGACCCATCGATGCAGGCGTCTCCAGGTGCTGCCAAGCCGCCGCTGCCAGCCTCGGGTCGAGGTGGCTGCAAGCAGGCTTAATACCAGCAAACTCGACATGCCGAGAGTGATATAGGGTCTTTCGATCACTTCTTGCAGCATCGCCCGCCATTGCAGCTGTACGTAGAAGACGGTGAAGATCGCAGCATGGGCAGCAACAAGGGTAAAAGCAAACAAACCGGTGATGCGCCGACTTCGTATCAGCCATGGCGAGCGAAATTGACGGCTGAGAGGCGTTATGGAGAAGGCGAGGAGCAGGCTAATCATGCCCCAATTGCCGAGGTAATGAAGCAGGCCCTCGACGGGATCTGCGCCCAAGCCTGAACCAGTTTGCTGACTCTCAAGATAAATTGCGTAAATTAGCCAAACCCATGGAGCCATCATGGCTGCCGCTAGGACAGGTTTCGCGAACCGACGAAGCATCAATAGTACTTGCGCAAATCCATTCCCGCGTAAAGATGCGCGACTTCGCCCGCATAGCCATTGAAGGGCAAGGTTGGCCTGCGATTGACGTTGAAGAGGGAGCTTGGCAAGCGTCTCTCGCTTGCTTGGCTCCAGCGCGGGTGAGAAACCGCAGGGTTTACATTGGCGTAAAACCCGTATTCACTGGCCTGCAGCTGCTTCCAGGTATTGACCGGCTCTCGCTCGGTAAAGCGGATGCTTACAATGGACTTGATGCTTTTAAAGCCATATTTCCACGGCACCATCAGTCGCCAAGGCGCACCATTTTGATTGGGTAGCTCCTTCCCATAAAGTCCGGTGACCATCAGCGTCAGCGGATGATTTGCCTCGTCCATACGTAGGCCCTCTAGGTATGGCCAGTCGATGCTAGAAAAAAAGCCCCGCTGACCGCGCATTTCACTAGGACGGTAGAGGGTCTCAAACTCGACAAATTTCGCGTTGCCTGTGGGTTCAAATTGAGCCAACACATCCTTTAACGGGATGCCCATCCACGGCACCACCATAGACCAAGCCTCAACACAGCGGAACCGGTAAACACGCTCCTCAACGTCGAAACCCTTGATGATGTCTTCGAAGGCAAAGATGCCGGTTTTGTTGGCTTCACCGGATACTTTCACACTCCAAGGATCCGTCCTCATCTCGTGGGCAAAGGCGGCGGGATCACTTTTGTCGGTGCCAAACTCATAAAAGTTGTTGTACTGGGTTACGATGTTTTCGGGGGTAATCTCGTCATCTTCCTGTAGACCGCCCATCGCAATGCTCGGAAGTGCCAAGCTTGCGAGTCCTGCTGCGCTTGCGGCCATAAATTGGCGACGGTTGTGATAGACAGTTTCTGGCGTGATTTCGGACCCCGGAATTGGGTCGGGCTTACGAATCAACATAGTCAGTCCCTCACTTCTTTGAATTTTTAGGTGCTACGCTGGAGTTTTTTCCAAATAGTTTTCGCAGGACCCGAAGCTGCATAGGTCAATGCGATACCCAGCATTACCATGGGAGGATCAATCATCGCCACGGCAAAACCCATGGCGATGAGCACCAGAGTAACGAAGGGAATCCGCTCACGAAAATTGATTTTCTTCGGCGAAAAGTAGTCATGGTTACTGACCATAAGAAGCGCAGCGGCGACGGTAAGCGCCGCGAAAAACAAGGCGGCTAAAAATGACGGCTGAGTCATTCCCTGTCCCAATGCCACCCAGATGCTAAAGACAATTACGCCCGCCGCAGCTGGGCTCGCAAGCCCGGTGAAGGAACCTTCTTCGCTGTCAACATTGAAGCGCGCCAACCGCAGTGCTGCACAGGCCATATACGCAAAGGCGGCGACCCAACCAAGTTGTCCAAGTGCTGACAAGCCCCAAGAAAAAGCCACCAATGCGGGCGCGACACCAAATGCGACTAAGTCCGATAAGCTATCGTATTGCGCACCAAAGGCACTTTGAGTACCAGTCATGCGCGCGATTCGGCCATCTGCACCGTCTAGCAACATGGCCAGAAAAATGGCCAGGCAGGCCGTCGACGGTTGCCCATTCATCGACATTACGATGGCGTAGAAGCCTGCAAAAAGTGAACCCGTAGTAATCAAGTTTGGCAGCAAAAACACGCCGCGCCTGCCAAGACCCGCTTGGGCGGCCGTGGGTTTTTGTTCAGCTTCAGGTGAAGCCGCCTCGTCCTGTTGTTCTGAAACAACCTTTAAATTCGGCTTGTCGGGCGTTGGCTTATCGATATTGTCCATAAGAATTCTCTATTTCCATCGCGTTACTAACTCGCTTACGCGTGAGCGTGCTGGTGCCTCACCGTGACCGTCGGTGACTAGCATACAAGCCCTTTTGGATCAAAGGTATGGCTGGCAACGCTATTAAGCTAATCCGTGGCCTGCTCGAGAGTTTTCAAGAAGACTTCGAAAGAGTCGGCAATGCTGCGAGACGTAGCTAGTTGATGTCTTTGTTCACCAAGCGATTCGCTTGGATCCAGGGCATCATGCCGCGCAGACGCCCGCCCACTTCTTCAATCGGATGCTCTGAGGTAATGCGACGCATGGCCTTAATGCTTGGCGCGCCGGAACGGTCCTCCAGCACGAATTCTTTGGCGAAGTTACCGGTTTGTATCTCGTTCAAAATGCGCTTCATCTCGGCCTTCGTTTCTTCGGTCACCACCCGTGAACCTCGGGTCAGTCCACCATACTCCGCTGTATTCGATACCGAGTACCACATGTTGGCAATACCGCCCTCGTAGAGCAGGTCAACAATAAGCTTGAGCTCGTGCAGACACTCAAAGTAGGCCATTTCCGGTGCGTAGCCTGCTTCCACCAGCGTTTCAAATCCTGCCTGCACCAGCGCAGTGGCGCCGCCACATAGCACGGCTTGCTCGCCAAATAGATCCGTTTCCGTTTCTTCTCGGAACGTAGTTTCGATGACCCCCGCGCGCCCTCCACCGTTGGCAGAGGCATAGGACAGCGCGATATTCTTCGCTTGGCCCGTGGCGTCTTGGGCGATCGCAATCAGGCTCGGCACGCCGCCGCCTTCCACGTAGGTCGAACGCACCGTGTGACCGGGCCCCTTGGGCGCAATCATCAACACATCTAAGTCACTGCGCGCCTCGATCAGCTCGAAGTGAATATTGAAGCCGTGGGCGAAGGCGATGGCCGCATTTTCCTTCAGATTAGGCTCGATCTCTTCTTTGTAGAGCGCGGCCTGCAGTTCGTCTGGCACCAAGACCATAACCAGATCCGCTCCCTGGACGGCTGCACCAACTTCAGCTGCCTGGAAGCCAGCATTTTCGGCCTTCGGCCAAGAACCAGACGTCTTGCTGCGCAGTCCGATCACGATATTCTCAACGCCGGAATCGCGGAGGTTATTGGCATGAGCATGGCCCTGAGAGCCGTAACCCACGATGACCACCTTCATCTTTTGGATAATGGATAGATCTGCGTCTTTGTCGTAATACACCTGCATGGTTTTTTCCCGTGATTTGGTTTTGGTTGATTTAAGATTTTCTATAGCGACAGCACTTGATCGCCGCGACCTAGGCCAGAAACACCTGTGCGCACTACTTCCAAGATGGTCGCGTCCACACCACTGTCCTCGACGGCTTTCACAAAAGCGTCGAGCTTTGCGCTGGGGCCAACCAGTTGGATGGTATAGGTTTGCGCGGTCACGTCGACGATCTGGCCACGAAAGATATCGGCGGAGCGTTTTACCTCCTGACGAGCATCGCCCTGAGCGCGCACCTTGATCAGCAGTAATTCGCGTTCAACGTGGGGGCTATCGCAAAGATCTACCACTCGAACCACTTCAACCAGTTTGTCGAGCTGTTTGCGAATCTGCGAGATTTTATTTGCATCGCCACTGGTGGTCAGCGTGAGTCGCGATAGCGTTGGGTCCTCCGTGGGAGCCACGGTTAAAGACTCGATATTGTAGTTGCGCTGAGCAAACAGCCCGACCACCCGGGAAAGCGCGCCCGGTTCGTTTTCCAGCAACACTGCTAGGATACTTCTCACGATGCGGCCCCCTGGGTCTTGCTCAAGATCATGTCGCTCATGGCGCCACCCTTAATAGCCATGGGATAAACGTGCTCGTGGGGGTCAACCCAGACATCAAGGAAGACCAGGCGATCTTTGTTTTTTTCCGAGAACGCCTCTTCCATGGCGGCATCAAGCTCCATCGCCTCACTCACTCGGATACCAACATGGCCAAAGGCTTCTGCCAGGGTCTTAAAATCAGGCAGTGAATCACTGTAGGTGCTTTGTGAGTGTCTGCCGCCGTACTGCATATCCTGCCACTGCTTCACCATGCCCAACGCCTGATTGTTGAGGTTAATGATTTTAATAGGCAACCCGTATTGCAGGCAGGTGGACAGCTCCTGCATGTTCATCATGAAGGAGCCCTCACCTGTCACACAGGCAACTACCGCCTCGGGATTACCCATTTGCACGCCCATGGCTGATGGCAGCCCGAAGCCCATCGTGCCGAGACCACCCGAGTTGATCCATCGTCGCGGCTCATCAAAGTGATAATACTGGGCCGCGAACATTTGGTGCTGACCGACATCCGATGTAACGAAGGCCTCACCTTTGGTTACTCGGTATAGGGTCTGAACTGCAAGCTGAGGCAGAATGCTTTGATCCTTTTGTGGCTCGAGGTTGTGATTCAACCCATGGGCACTCCGCCACTCTCCGAGCCGCTGCCACCACTGATCCAAATCTTGCCGTTGTTTTTGTCGCGTAGCTTCGTCGCGCTGACTTTCCTGATCCTGGTACACCTCCCACAGGGTATTGAGTACCCACTGTGCGTCGCCGATCAAGGCGATATCGCTGGATATGATTTTATCCACCGAGGCAGGGTCGACATCTAAATGCACAACGGTCGCTTTGGGGGAAAACTTATCTGGGTTGTTGGTGACTCGATCGTCAAATCGCGCCCCAAGGGCGAATATTAGATCAGCCTCATGCATGGCCATATTTGCTTCATAGGTACCGTGCATGCCAAGCATACCGAGGCTTTGCTCATCGGTTCCGGGATAGGCACCCAGACCCATCAAGGTTGATGCCACTGGCACGCGACTTGCCTTCACGAGCTCACGTAGCGGCGTTTCTGCATCAGCTTGAATGACACCACCGCCCACATAGAAGACAGGACGTTTGGCAGACAGCAGCGCCTGCACCGCGCGGTTTACCTGGGTGCGGTCTCCCTCAAATGCTGGCCTATAGGAGCGTAAGTTAACCTCGCTGGGGTACTCGTATTCGTGGGTCGCGCTGGGATCTGTCGTGTCCTTAGGCACATCTATGACCACAGGACCGGGACGACCCGTCGTCGCGATATAGAAGGCCTTTTTGACCACGGCAGGGATTTCAGATGCATCGCGCACCATGAAGCTGTGCTTTACCACCGGACGCGAAATACCCACCATGTCGGTTTCTTGGAACGCATCTGAGCCAATGAGATCGCTGGGCACCTGACCCGAAATAACTACCATGGGAATGCTGTCCATGTAGGCAGTAGCGATACCGGTTATGGCATTGGTAGCTCCGGGACCGGAGGTAACGAGTACAACGCCGGGATCACCCGTCGAGCGCGCATAGCCATCGGCCATGTGGGTCGCGGCTTGTTCGTGACGCACTAGAATATGCTCGATTTTTTGCTGACGAAAAATCGCGTCATAGATGTGCAGGGCTGACCCACCAGGGTACCCAAAGATATATTCCACGCCCTCGTCTTGCAGCGCTCGGATTAGCATATCTCCACCGGACAGCATTTCCGTCATGTTCACCCTCTTTTGCTCGTTGTGATTTTTTGGTTGCCCGCTACAGACGATCAAGCCCGGCGCTTTTTCATCAGCAATTACTGCAGCTCGTTAGGCTGTATGCGCACGCATAGGGCTCCTCGGTGCAGGGCTTCTGCAGCGGTAACCTGCCCTCGACACAAATGATGCAATGACTCGTAAGCTATTGATTTTGAGATGGACTCAGCCGCAGAACTTCTCCCACTGAACTGGCTTTCGGCTGCCTCGCACGCAAGCGCGCTATTCTTGTGATTCGGCGCCGACATGTCAACGAAGGCCACAATGGGCTAACCCTCTTTTCAGTCCCCTCGGTAGATGACCGTGGCCATCCGACCGGTCTGCGCGCCTTGCCCGTTTTCATGGGTCACCTGACGATGGGAATAAAAATCCTCGCTGGCGTAAGTGCATATACCGCTGAGTGCGACTTTCATCACGCCACTTTCCGTCAGTTGGTGCCGGGCAAGATTGGGTAGATCTACAAACCTTTTTTCAGGCTTGGTTGGGTGATCGAGAACAAAGGATGAATACTTATCTAGCATGAGTCCCCAGACGTCCTCTCCCACCTCAAAGTGCGCTGGGCCAATACATGGACCAACCCAGGCGCACAGCTCTTGCGGTTTCGTGGGAATGGCCTCAATCAACACCGCTAGGACATTTTTGGTCAGCCCTCGCCAGCCGCCGTGAGCCGCAGCAATCAGTTCACCGCCCGTATCCGTGAGTACCACGGGGACGCAATCGGCGCTTTGTATAGCAAGCGCTATATCCGGTAGATCAGTCCACATAGCATCTGCCTTAGGAGGATGCTCGCCTCGACCTGGCAGATCATTGTCAACATAAACACAGGTTTGACCGTGCGCTTGGTCGAGCCACTGAATCTCCGGTTCTGGCAAGGAACCACTCGTGCTTTTTCCCATTTTGGCGGATTGCTGTTTCTGCAAAAAAGACCCTAACCGCCTTCGGTTTGCGACCACGGCTGCGAGGTCATCACCCACTTTTAACCCGTAATTACCGCCCACAGACGAATCGCCTGGGCTTGCTCCGGCGTAATGGGCAATATAACGCTGAGTAGTGCCTGCTATGACCTTCGAAGATGCGGCCCAGCGAGCAGGAAGCCACCCGTTATTTGGTTGCATGGAATATCCACTGCATTGTTCACCAGAACTCAGTGAAACCTGTCTCGGTCGTGGGCCAGTGCATCCATCAACGCTTGCAGGTCTTCAGGTATAGGGGCACTAAAGTGCATCGCCTCTCTGCTGACAGGATGCTTAAAGTTGAGTTCAGTGGCATGCAGTGCCTGGCGCGAATAACGCTGCAGGAGGGCTACGGTTTCGGTGCTCGCCCCCTCCGGTACAATTCGACGACAGCCATAGGTGGTATCGCCCACTAAGGCATGGCCAATACTCTGCATGTGTACCCGTATCTGGTGAGTGCGCCCACTGCCCAGTACGAGGTCTACCGCGGTATGAGCACGATATCGGTCCCGCACGCGAACCTGTGTTTGGGCAGGTTTGCCATCTTCACGGACTGCTTGTCGGGTACGCAGCCTTGGATCACGACCGACGGGTCGATCAATATCTTGTCCGGCAATCATGACTCCCTCGCAAACGGCGAGATAACGCCGTTGCACCGATCGTTCGCTAATGGCTAGCACCAGCCGCTGATAGGCGAGAGGGCTTGTCGCCACCACCATAATACCGCTGGTATCCTTGTCTAGACGGTGCACAATGCCCGCTCGCGCTAGCTGGCTCAGAGCTGGACGATGATGCAGCAGGGCATTGACTAAGGTGCCATCGGCATTGCCTGCCCCGGGATGCACAACAAGTCCTGCGCGCTTGTTCAGCACGAGGACATTGTCGTCTTCGAACATCACGTCCAAGGCGATGTCTTGGGCCGCGTACCAATCCTCTCGACTTTGACGCTGGGCACTTAGCATTAGCCGCTCTCCCCCAAACACTTTGTGTTTGGGCTTTACCACACTCCCGTCGATGGTCAGGGAGCCTTCTCCTAGCCAACGAGTCAGTTCCGCACGGGAATAATCCGATAGCAGTTGAGCAGCGGCTTTATCAACGCGCTCGCCAGCCAGCTCGGCAGGGATACTGACCTCTTCCCGAATTCTCTGAGGATCTTGATCGTTCATAACGGTTGCAACCCTACCGAATTTGGTAAGAATAGCGACTTTCACGGTAGGCTCGTCTTAGTACGCTGTTGGTAGGGTCTCCGCTAGGCTTTAGGCCCTGCCGTTTTTTATCGTTGTCTTCCCCAAACAAAGAGGCCCATCTTGTCCTACATTATCGCCGGCTCGTGGCACGTTCTGCGCAATCAAGGGTTTCTGCAAGGCCAAAAGCCCCTCAAGCACCTGCTTGCCGTCGTGCTGTTTAGCATGACTGCCAGCGGCTGCAGCAGCATCCCTTTTTTCGGCAAGGACGATAATGATGGAGAGGATATCGAAGCGATTGAGACAACCGAAGAGCGCGTATACAGCCAAGCTCAGCGCGCCCTGCGTAGCTCGAACTTTTCTTTGGCCATCGAACAATTAGAGTTGTTAGAAGCGCGATTTCCGTTCGGGAGATTTGCCGAGCAAGCTCAGCTAGAGCTGATTTACGCGCACTACCTCATCCAAGACATGGACAGCGCGCGGGCAAATGCAGATCGCTTTATTCGCCTTCATCCCGCTCACCCCAACGTCGATTACGCGTATTATCTGCGCGCTCTTTCCGCGTATAAATTTAAAGACGGCTTGCTAGACCGGCTTTTTTCCGCGAATCCGGCCAGTCGGGATATGGCGCCACTGCGAGAGTCCTACACCGAGCTTGCCTTACTGCTAAACGAATTTCCCGACTCACAGTATGCGTCCGATGCCCGTCAACGAATGTTGCAACTTCGGGAGTTACTGGCCCGATCAGAAATTTTCGCTGCCGATTACTATTTGCGGCGCGGCGCCTACGTCGCAGCGGCAAATCGTGGCGCCTATGTGATCGACAATTATCCGGATACGGTAGCGCGGGCGGACGCCTTAGCCAGGATGGTCGAGGCTTACTACAAGCTTGGGCGCAACGAAGAGGCGAACCGTTCGCTGCGCGTTTTGGCGCTCAACCACCCGGAATATCCAGATTTTGATGCCAACGGCAATCTCGTTTTGGAAGAGCGCATTCGCAACCGAGACCGCTCCTGGGCCAACATTATGACCATGGGACTGATGGATCGACCAGACACACCTCCACCCATCACCATCGTCTATCCCGACAATGCAAATGAAGCTCGGCCGGGTAGCCTATCGTCCCAGCCCTAGCAGAATCGCGAGCCAGAAGAGAAGAGTAAAAGCAGTATTTTTGGCTTTTTGCCCTTCATAGACTAACTTAGTCCTCCTGCTGTAGGTCACGACCCTGGGTGACCGGCCTTTCGTCAATGACTAACAGACACATCAGCCCGAACATCCGACGAGCACGCCATGCGTAACCGGGCACTTTAAAAGCGGTGCAGCCAAACTATGATTTTTCATTATCTGCCCTCGCCAAAAACACCTCTGAAATTCCGGGTTTTCACGCTCATTGAGATCTTGATCAACGTCTATTTACGAACGCAACCAACGACGCTGATGGAGCAGAACCTTCTGCACGCCAAAACCATTTTTGACCTAGAACAACGCGCAAAGCTATCGTAATCGCTAATCACACAGGCAAGGGTTCTGGCAATCACACACCGTAATCGAATCTTCCTTTGCGCAGCGAACGAAAAGCGAATTCTCCCGTGAAGACAATCTCGATCGAGGCGTCCCTCCGACATGAAGATTTGTTGGCATATCGGCATACAGGTGGTGATAGATCGAGACAGGATCCAGCAACCCAGCACAGAAGATAGGGCAGAGCTTTCCCATCCCGCAGACCGCGAGCGCGTTGTCACATGTAGCCTGGGTTTTCGTTGCAGTTAGCGAATCGTTTTCTATTCAGTGCGGAATCTTACTGGCAAAACGGTCCTTTCACTCTGTGCTCAACCTACGATGCCAGCCTGCATCGGGATGTGGCCATCAACGCCTCTTGCGGAGGCCATATCCGTTTAGGGGCATGCAGCAGATACGCTGGCTGAGAAATGCTCCGTTACGGGTTACTGAGATGCATCTTCGGCAAGGGGGGCTGCCACCGAGAGAATGGAAACATCAAAAGTAATGTCCTTCCCGCTCAGAGGATGATTAAAATCTACCTGGACCGTGTCTTCAAAGACCGCCTTTACAACGCCAGGCAGCTCGCCGTCTGGTGCCTGGAAGGAGACCACCAGGCCAGGCTCTAACGGCTCCTCACTGTTGAATTCCGCAAACAGCGTCTTCGCCATGAGGCGAACATTTGCTTCGACCCGCTCACCAAACGCTTGCTCTGCAGGAATCACTAACTGGACATCGTCACCGGCGCTCAATCCAAGCAATGCCTCTTCGAAACCTGGCAGTAGGTTACCGTCGCCGAGGGTAAGCGAGGCGGGTTTGCCGCGGCGGGTGGTGTCAATCTCTTCACCGCTAGGCATCAGCAGTGCGAAATGCAGGCTAATGCACGATCCCATCTGAATCTTTAGCCCAGCACCATCAGAAGAGGCAATCAAATCGGACATAGGATCTCTGGCTCCGTCACGTTGCTAGGAGGCAGTCTGAGGCGTTCCTCGCTGATTGCAAGACGGTGAGCGCGCCCAAACTTAACCTGTATCGAGCCACAAAGGCGGGCATAAGGCCTCGGTCGCTATCCCTGGATCATGGGTTTGGCGTCGCCGAGCGACTCTCCTGAATAATCAGGGCGATCCAAATCACCACACCACAAAACAGCGCTGAATCGGCGACGTTGAAAGCCGGAAAAATATGTTGCTGGTAATGCAGCAGAATAAAATCCACAACATAGCCGTTTACCGCGCGATCATAGAGGTTCCCCAAGGCCCCGCCCATGATCAGGCCATAGACGAGGCCCATCCACCGCTCAGCCTGGGTGAGACGCGAGAGCTCTCGCAGGATGTAGGCACAAAAAGCGAAACCGATGCCCAAAAAGAACCAGCGCTGCCACCCACCCGCATCCGCCAAGAAGGAGAAGGCAGCTCCGGTGTTATGCCATCGCACCCAGGCAAAGAAAGACCGCACCTGAATTCGCTCGCCGTAAACCAGTTCGGAAACGACAACCCATTTCGTGGCTTGATCTATGACAAACACAGCGACCACCAGTAAGAGCCACCGCCAGCGCCAGGGGTCCAAGGCTCCAAGCTCGGATGCATCATCCGGTGTTTGTACGCGCAGATTCATGACGTGATCGCCGATTCACTCATCGAAGTAATGTCGTGCCTGCTCAATATCTTGGTTGATCTGCGTTTTGAGTGCATCAATTGAGTCAAAGGTCTGCTCCTCGCGCAGCTTTTGCTTGAACGTCACCTTGATCAAGTCGCCATACAGATTGCCTGTGTAATCGAATACATGCACCTCTAGAAGCGGCTCCTTGCCGTCGACTGTCGGCCGAACCCCGATGTTGGCGATACCGCGGCGCACCGCACCTGCGATGCCCTCGACGGTCACGCAGTAAACCCCTTCGAGGGCTGCGCGATAGCGCTGCAGTCGAATATTCGCCGTGGGTACGTTCAGCTGGCGACCGAGCTGACGCCCGTATACCACTCGCCCCATAATGAAATATTCGTGACCCAGGAGATTTGTCGCTGCGGTGAAATCCCCTGCCGCCAGGTTTTCTCTGATGAGAGTGCTGCTGATCCGCGCTTCACCCTGAAGCAAGGTGGACATAGCGCTAACGCTATAGCCATGAATGTGACCGCATCTCTCGAATAGAGCGAAGTCGCCCTTGCGCCCTCGTCCAAAACGAAAATCGTCGCCGATCACCAGATGCTTGGCACCGACCTGATCCACCACGAAGTCCTTGGCAAACCAGCCTGCTTCAATATTCGCGGTGCGATCGTTAAACGGCAGGCAGAGCAGCCGATCCAGCGGGGTTTGATCGAGTAGGTACACTTTTTCGCGGAAGCGCGTCAGGCGCGCAGGCAGTTTTGTACCGGCGAAATATTCTCGTGGCTGCGGCTCGAAAGTCATCAGCATACTGGGCACACTCAAGGCCTTGGCCTTTTCGCACAGCGCGTCAATGAGCTGACGATGTCCGCGATGTACACCATCGAAGTTGCCGATGGTGAGCACGCAGCCCCGATGCCGGGAGCGCAGGTTGTGTAACCCGTTGATGATTTCCATAGCCGATTATAGGCCCATGGCCCACCCATAGTCAGTTCGTCAAAGCACAGTGTTTGCTGTCGACTTGCGCCAGATCCTTAGAAGGTGTCGGCTTTGAATACCTATTGGGGCGCTCGTAAGAAGTGGCGAGGCCGTACGCCAAGCAGCAGCAATATCAGCGCGTATCCGATCAGCCCCACTATGCAGATCACGATTATTCGCAGGCCACGGTCGAAGCCCGGCAAAGCCAGCCACTGCTGCAAGGTAAACTCTGAGCCATTGAGCCAACCCATGCCGAGAACTAGACCCGCCGCTAGGCCAACGCAGGCCAATACCGTTCTTAGCAGGACAAAAACTACCGTGGCGTCGAAGCGAATCCAACCACGACGCAGCAGACCGACGTACAGCAATCCTGCGTGAGTCCATGCAGACAGTGCGGTAGCGAGCGCCAATCCAACATGCCCCAGCGACTGAAATGTTGCGAGGCTCCCAATCAAATTCACCACCACCGCGGCTACTGCGAGACGTAAGGGCGTTCTGGTATCCTGATGCGCGAAGAAAGCAGGGGCCAGTACCTTGACCAGGACGAATCCAGGCAAGGCAATGGCGAACATCTGCAGTGCTTGACCAGACATCTCCACGTCAAAGGCTTTCATGGCGCTGCCGGCGAAGCTCATGTACAAAAATGCCAGCAAAGGCTCAGCGAGCAGGTACAGTGCAATGGCCGCGGGCAGCCCTAACATTAGGCCCAAACCAAACCCCCAGTTCACTGTCTGCAGAAATCCTCGCTCATCTTCCTCGGTTACTAGTCGGGATAGGTGGGGCAGCATGACGGTGCCAAGCGCTACCGCGATCAGTCCTACGGGTAGCTCCAACAACCGATCGGCGTAATACAGCCACGCGATGCTGCCTGTGGCCAGGGTAGAGGCGATCATGGTGTTTACTAAGGCATTGATCTGGCCGACGGATGCGGAAAAGAAAGCGGGAACCAGCAACTGACCTACTTGCTTCATTCCAGGATGGCTGGTGGCGACCACGGGCTTCGGCAATAAGTTTAATCGCGCCAGCGACGGTAGCTGAATCGAGCACTGAAGAATGCCTGCGACCAAGACGCCCCAAGCTAAAATGACAATGGGCGGGCTTTGAAGATGCCCCACAAGACCTAGCAATGCCGCCAATGTCAGACAGACGTTGAGCATTACGGGCGTTAAAGCGGGTAGAGCGAAACGGCCGTGGGCGTTGAGTAGGGCTCCAGCATAAGCGGTCAGGGAGATGAGCCCTAGGTAGGGGAAGGTGATACGCACAAGTTCGGTGAGCTGTGTAAAGAGTCTCGGCTGGTCGATAAACCCAGGCGCGAATAACGCAGCAAGCGGCCCTGCAAAGGCCAGCCCTGCAATGACGACAAGGGTCAGGGTTAGCGCAAAAACGCCAGAGAGCTGTCCCAAAAACAGGCGCAGCTCACTCTGCCCCTTCGCCTTGTACTCTATCAGCACGGGCACAAAGGCCTGATTGAATGCTCCTTCGGCGAATAGACGGCGGAAAAAGTTAGGAACACGAAAAGCGACAAAAAATAGGTCTGCAGCCGCAGAGGCTCCAAACAGATAGGCGAGCGCAATATCACGTACCAATCCACTAATTCGCGACAACAGGGTCATGCCAGCTACGGTTCCCGCGCGACGATTTAGTGGTGCTGGTTCAGCATCACCGGACTGGTGGACCTCAGTCTTAGTCGATTGATCGTTGATTTATACTTCCTTTGGGGCTCCTCGCAGAACCCAACCTACTTCCTGGTTGACATCTCTTAAGTGCGACGGCATATTCCCGCCTCGTTTTTCTGGTCCCCTATAGGAGCTCCCTTGGCTAACAGTCCACAAGCACGTAAGCGCGCAAAGCAATCTGAAAAACGACGCGCCCAAAACGCTAGCCAACGATCCATGGTGCGTACCTATATCAAACGGGTTCACGGTGCGGTCGAGGCAAACGACGCTGACGCTGCCGGAACTGCGCTATCTCAGGCGATACCGATCATAGACAAAATGGTCACCAAGGGCATCATGCATAAGAACCAGGCGGCTCGGCAAAAGTCGAGACTCAACAAACGCGTGAAGTCGCTTTCTGCATAAGTCTTGCGGCGGCCTTTTGCAGCCCGCCGCCGATTGGTGAGGCTACTCTACAACAGCTTTTGAGAAGCCAAAGGTTGCCCAATTTCAGGTCAACACTAGGTTATCGCGGTGGACGACTTCTTCCTCTGCGGCGTATCCAATAGCTTCGGAATAGGCATCGCTCCCTAGTCCCTTGATCGCTTCTACCTCCGCGAGGCCATAGTTACTCAAGCCCTGGGCAATAACCTCGTTATTTTGATCCAGACACCGCACCACATCACCGCGTCGAAAATCACCTTGAACACCCAAAATACCCACGGCAAGCAGGCTGACCCCGTGCTGTCGAAGTGCATGTACCGCGCCATTGTCGATCACAATGTCGCCCTTCGCCCGAAGCTGTCCTGCGATCCAGCGCTTTCGCGCAGTCATCACAGATACCTCGGCCTGCAGCCAGGTACCTAAGTCTTCGCCATCCAGAATTCGCGTCAGTATTTCTGGCTCCTCGCCAGAAGCAATGAGCGTGTGGGCGCCAGAACGTGCAGCGAGACGCGCAGCGCCCAGCTTGGTGACCATGCCGCCGCGGCCTAGGGCCCCGGCGCCCCCGCTCACAAGGTGAGTTAAGGATTGGTCGGTGGCAAGGGCGGACTCAATACGTTTGGCCGCCGGATCTACACGTGGATCTGCGCTCAACAAACCAGCCACATCGGTCAAAATGATCAAAAGGTCCGCTTCGACCAGATTAGCAACAAGGGCCCCCAAGGTATCGTTATCGCCGAAACGAATTTCATCGGTAGCAACCGTATCGTTTTCGTTAATGATAGGAACGACGGACACATCCATGAGCGTTTTCAGGGTAGCGCGGGCATTTAGATAGCGCTGACGATCCGCAAGGTCGTCATGAGTGAGAAGAATCATAGCGGAGCCGCAACCATGCTCCTTAAGCGCCTCTTCATACGCCTGCATTAGACCGATCTGCCCGACAGCAGCTGCGGCCTGAAGCCGGTGTACTTCATCCGGGCGACTGGTCCAGCCGAGTCTTTTGCACCCCTCAGCGATTGAGCCCGAAGAAACCATAATGATCTCTTTGCCTGCCGCCATGAGCACGGCAATTTCGCGGCAGTACTGGCCAATCTCTTCTCGTGCAAGACCGGCTTCTAAACTGGTCAGCAGTGAGCTGCCCACTTTCACCACTATGCGTTTGGCGCTGGCTAGGTCGGAGCGATGGAAGGCGGCATCATTCTCGGACATAGATCACCTCAGTTTCTGGCTCATCCAAATCGCCTGAGACACCTTCATCGTCAAAACTCTCCACTTCTGCACTGTCTCCCAAACGCTTTGAACGCATTCGCTGGGAACGCAGATAGACGTCATCACTAATGCGTCTTTCCAGCTTAGACAAATAAGTCGCGAAATCAGGATCGTCAGCGGCACGATGAAGCTGCTCCTGCAAAAACTGCATCAGGTCTCGCGTCACCGTCGTCAAACCAATATCTCCCAGGGCCGACAAAGCATAGATCGGGCGTTCAGGAAATGTTTCCGCCATCTCCCGGAGTATGGTGTCGAGAGCCTCATCGTCTATTTGGTCCACCTTAGACAGACCGATCCATATCGGACGCTCGATGAGCGCTTCACTGTATTCGGCAAGCTCTTGCTCAATGGCCAATGCATTATCGACTGGGTCGCTCTGATCCTCGGGCAGGACGTCGACCAAGTGCAGCAACACCTTAGTGCGCGACAGATGCCTCAAAAACTGAGCCCCAAGACCTGCTCCCTGTGCAGCCCCGACAATGAGTCCGGGAATATCTGCCATGACAAAGCTTGCGTCAGAGGCTATTCGCACTACGCCCAAACTCGGTGTCAAGGTCGTAAATGGGTAGTCGGCTACCTTGGGGTTAGCGGCGGATACTTGACCGATTAATGTAGACTTTCCGGCATTGGGTAATCCCAGCAGACCAACATCGGCGAGCAGCTTAAGCTGTAGACGCAAACGACGTATGTCACCGAGCTGGCCCGGCGTGGTTTTGCGTGGCGCTCGATTTATGCTGGACTTGAATGTGGCGTTACCCAGCCCTCGCGAGCCGCCCTCAGCTACCAACAGGATTTGCTCTGGCGCACTGAGGTCTCCAAGAACTTCTTGAGTTTCCTCATCGACCACCGTCGTGCCCATGGGAACCTTGACATAGATGTCCTCGCCTCTGGCACCGGTCTTGTTGCGGCTTCCACCAGCCTGTCCATTGCAGGCTTGATAGGCAGGCTGATAGCGAAAATCGATAAGCGTATTTAGTGCCTCATCTGCCACCAGAAAAATATTGCCACCATCGCCGCCATTACCGCCGTCCGGACCGCCCCGCTCGATATATTTCTCACGACGAAAACTCAAGCAGCCGTTGCCGCCCTTGCCGGCTTCGACGCGAATACTTGCTTCATCGATAAATTGCATAGGTCACCTTTAACGGGCATCGCACAGTAATGCGGGATAGTCAGTCACAATCATACCCAGTCACACAGGCGTTTGACGAAGGGCCTATTCGTTGGCAGTTTTCCCACGAAATGATTCGCTTTTCTCAGCGCCTACAAAAAACCCCGCGTCTGCGGGGTTTTTACTGACGGCTGCCGCTGATCATGAGCGCACTGCCACGGGAAGGATCCCGCCTTCGCGTCGATACGCTAACCCAGCGGGACTACGTTGACGGTTTTGCGCTGCAAACGCCCCTTAACAGTAAACTCAACATGTCCGTCTGCCTTGGCAAATAGCGTGTGGTCGCGACCGCAACCGACGTTTTTTCCGGGATGAAATTTAGTACCTCGCTGACGGACAAGGATGTTCCCAGCGACCACTTGTTGACCGCC
Source organism: K189A clade bacterium (assembly GCA_902528515.1). Taxonomy (GTDB): domain Bacteria; phylum Pseudomonadota; class Gammaproteobacteria; order Pseudomonadales; family Azotimanducaceae; genus UBA4421. Next base: position 4,002 of record CABZTD010000025.1, on the reverse strand, counting down.
AAACTTCTTGACGCCGAGCCTTTTCGACTCCGAATCGCGGCCATTACGGGTACTTCCGCCTGCTTTCTTGTGTGCCATAAGTTTTCTACTTAGTTAATTGTGTTTAACGATGTCTTATTTTGCTTTGGCCGTTTAGGCCGAGATTCCCGTGATTTTCACTTCAGTAAACCACTGGCGGTGTCCTTGGCGACGCAAAAAATCTTTTCGTCGCTTGAATTTGATCACTTTCACTTTCTTCGCGCGATCAGACCGTACGACCTCACCGGTTACTTTGCCCGACTCGACGTAGGGGGCACCAACGTTGACAGCGTCGCCATTGGCGACCAGCAGCACTTTGTCAAAGACCACTTGTTCGCCAGGCTCTGCGGTTAGCAGTTCTAGCTTGACCACGTCGCCTTCGCTCACGCGGTGCTGTTTGCCGCCACTTTGAAATACTGCAAACATCTTTGCTCTCCAGGTTACGCGGCATCCCGCGCAAGCAATTTATTCGTTATGCCAAGATTCGGGACCGAGACGGAGCAAGACGATCGCCGAGTTTAAAGAGGCGCAAATTTTACGGGTAGAGTCTGCTGAATACAACGGATTCAAGGCGGAAACTCAGCCATCTACCGACATCTATCACTTCCCTATTCTGACCGACATTTCATAGCTGCTACTCTGAAGCCTGCGGGGTCTCTGCGACTGCGGGTTCAAATAAAAAAGATTGAAAACCCCCGTCTGCGGTAGCGGTCAATTGATCAAAATACTGCGATCCCGCCAGATGCCCCAAAAACTGCCTATGTTTGCCGGGAATATTCGCGCCTAAGTACCAAGAATTGGTGCGCGGATAGAGCGTTTTATTTGCAATACGCTGAATCTGCTCGTCCCAGGCTTTTTCAGCACTCGGCGTTGTCTCGATGGTGCCATGACCATTGCCATCAAGGTGACGAATGCACTCCCCCACCCATTGCACTTGCAGCTCGGCTCCTAAAGGCATGGTGAAAAAGACCCCTGGCGAACCAGGCCCGTGAATCATGAACATATTGGGGAAACCGGCTACCGTAATACCCAGATGGTTGTCGAATCGTTCAGCCCATTTTTGCTGCAGCGATACGCCCTGACGGCCTCGCGGATTTAGATGAAGCATCGAACCGCTAACCGCGTCATAGCCCGTCGCAAGTACCAGCATATCTATCGGGTGATCATGGCTTTGCGTGCTAACGCCATCAGCTGAAAACGACTGGATCGGATCGGCGTTCAAATCCACCAAGCTGACGTTGTCGCGGTTATAGGCCTCGAAGTAGCCATTGTCGAGAATGATTCGCTTGGTACCGATGTGGTAGTTCGGCATCAATTTTTCTGCAGTGATCGGATCTTTTACGATTTGCCGTATTTTGTTGCGCACAAAGTCAGAGATTTCATTATTCAGATCGGCATCGACGATGGCCCCCACATAGCTATTGATCATTAGATTCATGCCACCCATCGCCCACATTTCCTCGTAGCGCGCCTGTCGCTCCTCGGCTGTTGCTTCCTGGGCATTGAACTTAGACGTGGCAAATGGCCAACCCCCGCGACGGCGCATCGAAATACAGTGATCTTGCCAGTTGGATTCAAAAGCCCCGCGTTCGGCGTCTGTCATGGGTCGATTGCGCGCGGGAAGTGCATACTGTGCCGTGCGCTGAAACACCGTGACATGTGCTGCGGCTTGAGCAATTTCCGGTATGGCTTGAATCCCCGATGAGCCAGTACCTATGACGCCGACACGTTTTCCAGCGAATGACACAGGATCATGCGGCCAGCGACCGGTGTGATAACACTCGCCGGTAAATTCATCGATGCCCGGATAGTTGGGGCGATGCGCCACGAAGAGCGCGCCCACAGCGCAGATAAGAAATCTCGCCGAGTACTCGGATCCATCGCGTGTACGGATGTTCCATCGCTGGGTGCGCTCGTCAAAAAACGTCTCGTCTACCCAGGTTTCGAACGCAATGTCCTTGCGCAGGTCAAATCGATCCGCAACATGCTCCAAGTAAGCTCTGACCTGATCACTAGTGCTTTGAGTTTCGGTCCATGACCATTCTTTGGCGAGGTCCGCGGAAAACGTATACGCATAGAAAGGACTACTTGGCGCATCAACCCGGGCACCCGGGTAGCGGTTGTACCACCAGGTGCCACCAACATCGCTTGCGCCATCAAATCCACGAACCCGTAATCCAAGTTCATCGCGCAGATAGTGAAGGGCGTACATTCCGCCCACCCCGGCGCCCACGACAATGGCATCGAAAGATGTCATAGCGGCTTCTTCATCTTGTGCGTTTTGAGTCTCCATATTCCCCCCATTCCCGCAGTGTGCGACGTTATAGACAGATTACTGTCATCGCGCTGGGGAACAAGTGTAAGACTCCAAAAGCATGGAAGATTCTGCGCCGTTATCAAACTGACGTGACCGGTGCTGCCCGATGACCTTGCGTCCGAAAAATTTGCCAACGACGATACACAACGATGCAGTTATACTTATTCATAGCGCCCCCGCGGGTTCGGTTCGACCGAAAGCCGGCGGGCGGTAAGGTTTGCCGCCAAAGGCCAACGCATATTCATAAAGGCAACATCAGTCAGCAACGTACATGCAGCTACCCGCGTCATATTCCTTCTATTTGCAGCCTTTTGTGCAGGCAGCACTGCTGCGCAGGATGCCTTCGATAGATGTGCCTAGGTTACCTCTGCCATGAATCGAGCGGCTGAGGTTAATTCGAACGCTTCGTCTGTGAGCCCGCTGGATGATCTTTATCGCCTAGTCGCCAGCGAATTCGATCAGGTTAACGCGCTAATTCCAAATCAGCTCACCTCTGATGTCGCCATGGTTGAAGAAATTGGCCAATATATCGTGGAGAGCGGCGGTAAGCGCCTTCGCCCGATGCTGGTCCTTCTGAGCAGCCAAGCACTAGGATTTAAGGGCGATTCCCATATCAGCTTGGCCGCCATCATCGAGTTTCTCCACACTGCCACATTGCTCCACGATGATGTGGTGGATAGCTCTGCTTTAAGACGTGGACGCGCAACCGCGAATGACAAATGGGGAAATGCGCCAAGTGTGCTCGTTGGCGACTTTTTGTATTCACGAGCCTTTCAATTGATGGTCGAACTAGCAGATCTGGATGTGATGGCAGTGCTGGCAGCAGCCACTAATACCATCGCGGAAGGTGAGGTCATGCAGCTTGCCAACATCGGCAACTGCGAGATGAGTGAAGCTTACTACCGAGAAGTCATTCGCTGCAAAACAGCGCTGCTGTTTGAAGCCGCAGCCCACACGGGCGCATTGCTAGCGACCAGCCAGTCAGACGACTCACAAGCCGTTGAAGCATTGCGATGCTTCGGGAAGCATTTCGGCCTCGCATATCAGCTCATTGATGATTGGTTAGACTACGCTGGCGACAGCAAGCTGATGGGCAAAAATGTGGGCGACGACCTCGCAGAAGGTAAGCTCACCCTACCACTGATCAGAGCATTAAAATCTGCCTCGGCGGGCGAGCAACAGTTCATCCGTGAAGCGATTCACGATCGATCCTGTGATCGCATTGAGCACATCTATGCAATAGTGCGAGGCTGCGGCGCACTGGACTACACGCGGCAGGCAGCGGTAGACGAAGGCAACCATGCCATCGCACAGCTAGATGTACTGCCGACCAATGCCTACGTCGAAGCCATGCGCGTCCTAACCCAATATTCTCTTTCACGCCTAAGCTAAACCCTCGTATCGTTAGCGCGCCAATTTATGACACCAAGTACTGAGGATCTCTGGTTTGTGCCGCTCGGCGGATGCGGCGAAATTGGTATGAACCTCAATCTTTTTGGCCATGATGGACGCTGGCTAATGGTCGACTGCGGGGTGACGTTTGAAGAAACCCTGCAGGGCAATGAGGTCCAAATGCCGGACCCGCATTTCATTAGCGAGCGCACCAAGTCCCTAGTTGGCATTGTGGCGACTCATGCTCATATGGATCATATCGGCGCCCTGCCCTA
>CABZTD010000024.1 GCA_902528515.1 K189A clade bacterium | reverse complement strand
ACAACTACAAGGCCTATACGGAGCGTTTCGACGAAATCATCAAGGCAGAGGATCTATGTGATGCGGATGAGCTGATTCGGCTTCGTCAGTTACTTGATCAGCAGTTGCTGTCTTTGCAGCATGCCACCTCGAAGCTGGCCAATCGCCTGCAGCGTCGCCTTATGGCGAAGCAAAATCGCACCTGGGAATTCGACCTTGAAGAAGGCATTTTGGATGCCGCGCGTCTGACCCAAGTGGTGGTCGACCCCATGAACCCCTTGGCCTACAAGCAAGAAAAAGAAACCAAGTTCCGCGACACCGTGGTGACATTGCTCATCGACAGTTCCGGCTCCATGCGCGGCCGCTCTATTACCATAGCCGCTATGTGCGCCGACATTATGGGTCGAACACTCGAGCGGTGCTCGGTGCGGGTAGAAATTCTTGGTTTCACCACCAGAGCCTGGCGCGGTGGTGAGTCACGAGAAGCGTGGATCAACGACAACAAGCCATCGAATCCAGGGCGCTTGAATGATCTGCGGCATATCGTCTACAAGGGTGCGGATGACTCCTGGTCGCGCTCGCGACGCAACCTTGGCCTGATGATGCGTGAGGAGCTGCTAAAAGAAAACATCGACGGAGAAGCACTTATTTGGGCTCACAACCGAGTGGTGACGCGCCCAGAACAGCGCAAGGTTATGATGGTGATTTCCGACGGCTTGCCGGTAGACAACTCGACGCTGCTGGTAAACCCCAGCAATTTTTTAGAGCAGCATCTGAAATATGCCATCAGCATGATCGAAGATCATTCGCCGGTAGAGCTAGTGGCCATTGGCATCGGTCATGATGTAACGCATCACTACAAGCGCGCGGTCACGATCACTGATGCGGAGCAGCTGGGTGGTGCCATGACCGATCAGCTAGCGGAACTGTTTGAAATCAAACCCTGAAGAAATGGCCCCGGTGCAATCGCCGGGGCAGCTCGTTTGGTCGGTTAGCCCACCACATCCATACGAATTATTTCCGGCGCGCCACCCATTAAACCTTTGAAGCCAGCGCCGGAGGCCTTGAAATGCTCTGACGCCCCATGCGCCGCCATGGCGTCGGCATCTTCGTAAAGCTCCATCACCGTATAGCCGCCGTTGGCATCTTTGCAAAGTTTGTACAAATGACAGCCCGGTTCGTTCGCGTTGACTTTGGCTGCCAGATCCAGCATTACGGCCTCAAATTCTTCCTCCTTCCCCGCAAGCACATTTAGCTTGGCGATAACTGCAAGCATGTCTCTCTCTCCTCTTTCAGACGAAAATGTAGAATGAATTGCCAATAACCCGAACACAGGAAGCAGACATGCGCTAAGGTTTGAAGCGGAGGGAGGATAAGGATTCCAATGCAGCGACGCAAACTACAGGAGGCGCTAGCGCGCTATGCCCAGCGCCACCCTGACGAGCGGGCTAAGGTTATTCGGTTTACCGCATTGCTCAATGATCATCCAACCTGCTTTGAACGCGATTGCTGGCCTGGACATATCACGGGTTCGGCCTGGTTAGTCGATACCAGTGGAACCCAGCTGTTGCTTACTCACCATCGCAAGCTGAATATGTGGCTTCAACTTGGTGGGCATAGTGATGGGGAGACCGATACCGCCGCCGTTGCAAAGCGCGAGGCGCTGGAAGAATCTGGACTGCCCGTAAGCCTAATTAGCGACGAGATCTTTGATATCGATGTACACAAAATTCCAGCGCGTAAGGATGATCCTGCCCACGAGCACTTTGATATTCGGTATATGCTCCAAGCCCAGCACAATGATTTTGTCGTTAGCGCCGAATCCATAGACCTGGCATGGGTGTCCATCGAGCAGCTTGAGTCCTACACCGATGAAGAATCTATCTTGCGAATGCGAGGCAAGTGGCGGCAAAAAGTCCAGCTTGAGGTTTAAAACGCCCACTCGCGTGGCTGGGAATCGTGTCGACTGTCATAGCGGTATCACAATTACCGAGGAATAATGCCTTGTGACTGGAGACTGCATACCCTAGGCTAGTGGTTCTCGCCCGATTGTACTTGGTACACCTCAGTTCGTGTTGGACCGTAAAGCGTATTCCGCGTTGCAAGAAAGACCTACAGAGGCCAGACAAGATTGGAAAACGCAAGTTTCTCTGCTTCTAGGTTTGATTGGTCGAATTCTCCAGAGAGAGGAAAACTCAGAGCTAATCAAACAAGGAGCTTAAGGCAGCTGTGAAAAAACTATATGTAGGTAACCTCGCATGGGCGGTCACCGATGAAGATCTTCAATCATTATTTTCAGACCATGGTGGCGTCGCATCAGCGTCCGTCATAACTGATCGTGAAACTGGACGGTCGCGAGGGTTCGGATTTGTCGAAATGGAAGATGGCGCAGAAGCCGCAATCGAAGCGCTAAACGGCGTAGATTTCAAAGGCCGAGCACTACGGGTCAATGAAGCACAAAGCAAGCAACGCCCTGGCGGCGGGGGTGGCGGTCGTCGTTTCTAAAACGACTTTGCCATCGTTGCAAAAAAGCCCTGGTGTTTTCATCGGGGTTTTTTTTGCTCGGGATTTGCAGGGCCGAGAGGTTTCTAGCCCAAAATTAGGTCTGTGTACTTTTTGAGAAAGAGGGAGAAAAAGAGAGAGGAAGCGAGAGAAAGAGAGAGGTCTGCGAAAATTGCCAGAGCTAATCGTAGAGGTGACAGGCCACCAGCTGCTGGGATTGCAAATCCTTAGAGGCAGTTGGCACTGGCTTTAGCGCCGGCGTCGTTGTCGAGCAGCGTGGCATAGCCTGAGGACAGCGATTGGCGAATCGGCAGCCAGCAGGCACGTTGACCGGAGAAGGTATCTCGCCCTGAATCGTGGTGGACTGTCGGTTACGCTCGTGAATCGGATCTGCCTCGGGGTTCGATGAGATTAATGTCTGTGTGTAGGGGTGCTTAGGGTCGAAAAAGACCTCGGAAGACGTGCCAATCTCTACTAGCCCGCCTAAATACATGACCGCCATGCGAGCACTGATGTAGCGCACCATGGAAAGATCGTGGGCGATAAACAGCAGGGTCAGACCCAACTCTTCGGTAAGCTCACCTAGCAGATTGACCACCTGTGCCTGTACCGAGACATCCAAAGCAGAGATGGGTTCGTCACAGACGACAAATTCCGGCTGTAGGATAAGCGCTCGTGCAATACCGATGCGTTGCCGCTGGCCCCCGGAAAATTCGTGGGGATATCGCGAGCGGTGTTCTGGACTTAATCCGACCAGCTTGAGCCAGTACGCTACTCGGTCTTGTACTTCATTGGCACTGAGTTCTGGCCGCAGGCGCAGGCCTTCACCAACGATTTCGCCAACGGTCATCCGCGGGTTAAGCGATGAATACGGATCTTGAAAGATCATCTGCATCTTTGGCGCCATGGCGCGAAAATCCCTGGCTTGGTATCGCTGAGGGAGCATCTGTCCGTCGTAGTAAACCCTCCCGTCGGTTTTGTCGTGTAGGCCCAACAGCGTTTTGCCCAGAGTAGATTTACCGGAACCGCTTTCGCCGACAAGGCCGACAATTTCTCGTGGATTGATGGATAAGCTGATATCGTCTACGGCATGCACGCGCAGATTGCCGCCGAGGTCAAAGTATTTTACTAGATTCTGGATGTCTACCAAGGGCTTCATCGGGCTGCCCCATCAACCGACACCAAGCCGTCTGGTAGAGGGCCCGCCATATCATGGTGGAGCCAGCACTGTGTCTGGTGGGACGGCCCGAGCTTGCTCGCGGATGGGACTTGCTTTGCGCATACCTGCATCGAATAGGGGCAGCGTGGGTGATAGGCGCAGCCGCGCGGGGGGTTGAATAAATCTGGCGGTGACCCGTCAATGGACTCGAGGGTTCGTTCGGCCTCGGTGCTTTTGTTATTCGTCGGCATGGCTTGTCGCAGGCCCTGGGTGTAGGGATGGCCTGAGCGATAAAAAATATCGTCCGCGCTGCCTTTTTCTACCACCTGGCCGGCGTACATTACCATCACTTCGTCTGCCATGCGGGCAACTACTCCCAGATCGTGGGTAATGAGGATGATCGCCATGCCTGTTTCTTTCTGCAGGTCGCTCAGCAAATCAAGAATTTGGGCTTGAATGGTGACGTCTAGTGCCGTCGTGGGTTCATCGGCCACCAAGATGGCTGGCTCGCAAGCGATAGCCATGGCGATCATGGCGCGCTGCAGCATGCCTCCTGAGAACTCGAAGGGGTATTGTTTGGCGCGTTTGGCCGCCTCGGGGATTTTGCTCATATCCAGTAGTTCGATGGCCCTGGCAAAGGCCTCACTCTTGCTATAACCCCTGTGCACCTCAAGGGTTTCTGCAATCTGACTGCCGACATTCATGGTGGGATTCAGCGAGGTCATGGGATCCTGAAAGATCATGCTGATCTGGCTACCGCGGATATCCTGCCCAGCAATCATCTTAGAGACCAAGATGTCCTGTCCGCGCAAGCGGGCACTGCCTTGATGTATGCGTCCCGGAGGCATGGGAATTAGGCCCATCAAACTTTGTACGGTGACCGACTTGCCGCAGCCCGATTCACCGACAATGGCCAAGGTCTGACCGGCGATGACATCAAAGCTGACACCACGCACCGCCTGCACCACACCTCCGTAAGTTTGAAAATCGACGTGTAGGTTCTCGACCTGTAGCAAGGGTTCAGACATGAGGCTGTCTCGATAGGGTTGGCAACCTCTCTGGTCGAAAAATATATAGCTGGAGCATGATCATTACTCTGCACCCCGCATACGCGCATCCAGGGCGTCCCGCAGACCGTCGCCCAATAAGTTAAAGGCAAGGACAGTGATGCTGATAAGTAGGGCTGGAAACATCAGTTCATGGGGACGGGTTAGCATCGATTTGATGCCCTCGTTGCACATGGCGCCCCAGGACGGTGTTGGCGGTGCGACGCCCATGCCGATGAAAGATAAAAAAGCTTCGGTGAAAATGGCGCTGGGCACTTGAAAGGTAATGGTTACCAATATCACCCCGAGGGTGTTGGGCAGCATATGACGGCCTACCACATAGGCCGTGGTGCCCCCGAGAAGGCGTGAAGCGCTAACGTAGCCTTCTTCACGAATCTGTAAAATTTGTCCGCGCACTAAGCGCGCCGGCGCCGGCCAGAGCAAAATAATCATCGCCACCAGCATGGGCCAAATGCCGCTCTCTCCGGGGCCGATACCAAAAATCACTTTGAACAGGATCATGAAGAGCAAGAACGGCAGTGCGACAACAAAGTCCGCAAAACGCATCATAGCTTGATCCGTAGCGCCGCCGAGAAAGCCTGCGACGGATCCGTAGATCACACCAAGTAGCACAAATGCCAAGGGCGCGAAGATGCCAATGAACAGCGATACTTGGCCGCCGTACATCAAGCGCGCCAACATGTCCCGGCCCAAGTAATCGGTGCCCAAGGGATGCCATGCAAGCTCCAGCGCCATGCCAAGCTGGGCATCGCCCTCGCTTTCAATCAGTCCGCGCTGCAGAGCTTCTGCCGCGGAGATGACGCGCGTTACCTGAACGGCCTCGGTGACAGTACTCGAGGTTTCTGCGCCATTGGCGTCCAGCATAACCAGAGAGTAATAATAGGTGCCGGCGTGCAGGTCTAGGCGGTCCTCGAAATAGCTGCGATCCAGCTCAGCCAAAGGCAGGCCAAAGCTGCCGGTATCGCTTGGGTCAAATAGATTGCGATACAGGCGATAGCGAGACCCGGGCTCCATTGTCCAAACAAGACGCACTGCCTGGGTAGTAGCCGGCATCGCCAACGTAAAGCCCAGAACATCATCGTCTAGCGTGGTGGCTTGCTGCTCTGGCAGCCATGGCTGAAACGGGGCAGCCAATGTGACGCTGCGGTCTGCGCCGGGCCCAATGCCTATTTGATCAAGATCCTGGGCAGATGGATCCACCTGCCAGAGGTAGGGTCCAATGCTCACAAAGGCTAGCAAGAAAGCGATCAGTCCCAGAGAGGCCATGGCCCTGGGGTTTTCTTTTAAACGTCGCCAGGCATCTGCCCAATACGACAGGGAAGGTCGGCCGAGCTGCTGATCGGAAACACTGCTTTGCAGTGGGTGGAAGTCTTCGGGGCTTAAGCTTGGGGCGGTCATTTCTCTACTCTCACGCGGGGATCAATCAACCCGTACACGAGGTCCACCAGGATCACCATAAAGACCAAAAACGCACCGTAAAATACTGTGGTGCCCATAATTACCGTGTAATCAAGTTGCTGAATAGCCTGCACGAAGTAGCGACCCAATCCAGGAATTGCAAACACGATCTCCACCACGAACCCGCCGGTGGTAATGCCAGCGATGGCAGGCCCGAGCACGGTAACGACCGGTAAAATGGCGTTGCGCAGCTGATGACGACTGAAAATCTGAGTGGCGGGCAGCCCCTTAGCCTTGGCGGTACGTATGTAATCCGTGCTGACCACCTCTAGCATCGAGGAGCGCATAAGGCGTGTCAGATAGGCCATGGTAGACAGGCCCAAGACGAGAGCGGGCACCAACATATGCCAGACGGTTCCCCAACCGCCAATGGGTAGAATTGTGGTACCTGCGGCAAGGTTGGCGCCAACCAAGGACCACTGGCTGATGGCAGCGACCACAAAGCTGGGCACCGAAATGCCCAGGATAACTAAGAACATAATTACGACGTCGGGCCAGCGATTGCGGTAAAGGGCAGTGAGCGCCCCCCATAACACACCGCCCAACCCAGCGAAGACAATGGCTAATATTCCTAGCGTTGCGGAGATCGGGAAGTGCTCGCGAATAATGTCGTTTACGCGGCGGTTCTCCTGTGTGTAAGAGATGCCAAAATCCCCTCGAGCAATATTGCCTAGGTAAATTAAATATTGGCTGCCCAAGGGTTTATCGAGGCCGTATTTGGCTTCGAGGTTGGCTCGTATTTGCGCGGTCATGGCTTTGTCGCCGGCAAGCGGATCACCAGGCACTGCATGCATGCCGAAGAAGGTCGCGCTGGCGATGAACCAAATCGTGACCAGACCAAGCGCTATACGTTTGGCGAAATATGTCAGCATTCGTTGCTTTTCTTCATGTTATTGCCCACAAGCGTAGCTCATTCGCTGCCCGAATCGATGTAGGCCCGACTCCAATCTGGATCGGGTCCAATCACTCTGCGCTTGAGCTGCTTGATGCGTGGGTCGACTACATAGGTGACGCCGCGTTCGTACATGGGCAGCAACACGGCATTTTCGATAAGGTGCTGCTGAATATCACCAAAGGCGCGCATGCGCGCAGCTGGCTCCAGCTGGTTTTGGGCGGTATCGATCAAGCCGTCCAGCTCTGGACTGTTGTATTCGCCGCGATTGTTTTTATTCCAAGAAGCGTACAAGTCTCCAAAAGTCAGCGGGTCGTTGTAATCCGGGCCCCAACCCGCCAGCACCATATCGAAGTCACCGGCGGTCATTTTTGCAAGACGCTGCTTAAAGATCTGCTTGTCGATTTTGACCGAGATACCAAGGGTTCTTTTAAGTGACTGCTGTACCCACTCGGACTGCACGCTGGATATGGGGTTGTCACCGGAGAGCAAGACCAAGGGTGGCGGCTCGCCGAGACCAAGTTCCTGCAAGGCTGTCTGTAGATAGGCTTGGGCCGAGCCGGCGTTCGGGCTTATTTTGGTAGGCGGATATTCTCGCCGTAGAAGGTCCTTCTCCCCCATTAGCCAGCCTGGAAACAGCGATAAACCGGGTTCGTATCCCGGCAACTTGGTCACCTTATAAACCAATTCCTCCATGTCCAGTGCCGCCTGGATGGCCCGCCGGAGATTCAAATTATTCGTTGCCCGACCCTCTCGAAAATTAAAGTCGATGTAGAAAACCGTGCCATCTCGGTGTTGGCGAATCTGCCAGCCCATGCGCATGGCTTCGGTTAAATTCTCCGCCTGCAGGCCGGTCATGGAGATCTTGCTGTCTTTAAAAAAGTTTAGGGACGCGGTGGCATCAGATGTGATGTAGGGGACGTGGATTGCATCGAGGTGAATCTGCTCCTGGTTCCAATAGTGCGGATTGCGCTTAAAGGTCATGCTAGAGCCGTGCACCCAGCGCGTGATCTTAAAAGGGCCGTTGTAAAGCAATTGATCAGCGTCGGCGCCAAAGCGTCCTTTGCTGGCTGCGTAAAAGTCCGCACGAATAGGGAAGAAGGTGGGAAAGACCAGCATTTTATCGAAAAACGGCACCGGTCGCTCAAGTTCGATAACTAGGGTATTGGAATCCGGTGCGGAAAGGCCGAGTGCGCTTGAGGGCAGGGTGCCAGAATTGATGGCTTCGGCATTCTTGATGGCAAAAAGTAAGAAGGCGTATTCGGAGCCGGTCTCGGGCTTCAGCGCAGTTTTCCAAGAGAAAATAAAGTCGGCGGCGGTGACCGGTCGACCGTCGCTCCACTTGGCATCATTGCGAAGCCAAAAAGTTGCCTTAGTCGGTGTCACTTCCCAATCCTCGGCCACTGCGCCTTCAAGGCGACCATCCATGCCCATGCGCACCAGACCCTCCATTACATGGCCAAGCACCATCCCAGAAACCGCATCGGTGGCACGACTGCTGTCGAGTTGTGGTGGTTCTTCGCGTATAAGGATGGAGATGCTATTGCCCTCGACATCTACCGCCGAAACATCGGTGAACGTTCCGGTCAGGCTCTTACTGGCGTGGTGCAGCACCAGCATTAGTGCTGCCACAGCGGCGAAGGCGAGGGCGAAAAATGTCGCAAGCTGGCGATTCGGAGAACGGCTATTAATGACGATTGTTCACTAAAATTTGAAGCACAGAGTCTGCCGCAAAGCCTCGAGTATTTCTAACCAATCAGCCTAGAAAATGCGGGGCATTGATTTTGCACCCTGGGGTCGATCAGAAGACTAAGATGCGCTAACACAATAGAGCCACCAGAAGCGGTCTGAAAAAGGCTGCTCGTGGCTTTCCTAGTTGGTCTGCCGCAGCAGATTACTCACCACACGCTCCAGATGCATGAGGGAGTTACATTCTTCGACTTGATGAGAGTAGGCGCCGTATTTGCGCATCTCTGAATCTCCCGTATTCCAGGCGAGCTTGGCTTCGGGGTTGAGCCAAATGACGCGTTTTGAGCGGTCATAGAGTTCTTTCAGCACCTCGGCATGGGTTTCGCCGTGATTGTTACGAGCGTCACCTAAGACGATGATGGTGGTGCGGTTGTCCACGTCATCTAGGCAAAGCTTTTTGAAGTCCAGTAGGGCCTGGCCGTAGTCGGTAGAACCGCCGCTGTAGTCATGCAGTACCTTGGCGATGGCGTCCTCAATTTTATTGCGGTTGAACAGCTCGGTGACTTCTGCCAAATCTGACGAGAAGGCAAAGCTGCGCACCTTGGGCATGACTTCGTCCATGCTGTACAAGAACATCAGCATGAAGCGCGCGTAGTTCGCCACGGACCCTGATACGTCACAGATGGCGAAGACCTTGGGGCGATCTACTTTTACTGACTTCCAGTACAGATCAAAGATGGCCCCGTCATAGGACATATTGTTTCGCAGGGTTTTCGGTACGTTGAGCTGGCCGCGTTTAAAGACCTTGCGACGGCGGCTGTGTAGGGTGCTCAGCTTTTTCGCCATCTTGTAAACCATTTCTTGAATCAGGCGAAAGTTGCGATGCTCGACATTGGAGAGTTTTACGGATCGGAGCATTTCTTCACGTAGACGCTTTCCCGAGACATCGGCATTAAGCATGAATTGCTGCTCGACGTAGTCGCGTACTTGCTCGCGCAAAAAGTCTCGACGTTGCTTCAATTCCTGCCCGAGGCGTCGAGCCGGAATTCGCGAGTCCGTGCGCAAATCGCTGATTTCCTGATTCAGGTCTGGCAGGCCCATGTAGTCCATGATGCGCCGGGCATACAAGCCCTTTTGCGTGAAGATTTGAATTTCGCGCACGTTGATCGCCTCACCGGCCTTCGCCATGGACTGCGCCAATTCCACACGTGAGTTAGCCATCAGCAGTTTGCCTAACGGTGAATGGGCCTCGGTAATCTCGCCGGGGCCAAGGTCAGCTTCTTCTTCCTCTTCATAGAGATTGTTTTGCTTGGCCTTAGATTTAGATTTTTTCTTGCGACGGTTTTGGGTCTGTGGTGTGCCGCCGGCACCGCCGCCTTCGCCGTCTCCCCCTTCACCGCTTTCCTCACCTTCTTGCTCGCTTTCGCTCTTGCTATCGTTGGCGGCTTCACCGCGCACGTCTTGAAATTGAAAGAACTGGTCAAAACAGGCGTCGAAGGTGTTTTTCTCGTCAGCGGTCTTTGGCAGTGCGAGGGACAGTGAGCGTTTGAGATGCGCTTTGTCCTCATACCCAACCAGGTCGACTACACTCATCGCGTCCAAGGTTTCAGCGGTTGAGACTCGCACCTCGGCGTTGCGCAGAGCGCGAATGAAATTACTGATGGTGCGCTCAACCCCCATGACGCCGCCTACTTAGCTACCTTGGCAGTGATGGCAGTGACTTCGCCCTTCACGTTATCGATGTCTTCCTGGAACTTTAAGATCACGTTCAATGTGTCTCTAACAACTGTGGCATCCAGCGCATCGGCATGCAGAAGGAGCAGGGTTCTCGCCCAGTCGATGGTCTCGGAAATTGCCGGCATCTTTTTCAGGTCCAGTGTGCGCAATTCGTGGATGAAGGCGACAAGCTGCTGCTGCAGTGCAGGCGGTATTTCCGGTACCCGCGCGGCAACAATGCGCTGCTCGAGATCAACATCGGGGAACGGTATGTAAAGGTGCAGGCAACGTCGCTTGAGCGCATCGGAAATTTCCCTAGTGTTGTTCGATGTTAGAAACACCAAGGGTGGCTCGGCGGCGGCCTTGATGGTCCCAATTTCCGGAATCGACAGCTGATAGTCCGAGAGGATTTCCAGCAACAGGGACTCGAACTCATGGTCGGCCTTATCGATCTCGTCGATCAACAAAATGCAGCCGTCTTCCTCTTTGATGGCCTTCATCAAGGGCCGAGGCTCAAGGAACTCCTCAGAGAAAAAGATGTCGCCGAATTTGTGTAGCTGCTCGACGGACTCGCGAAAGCCTTTGGCATTGCCGAGCACTTCGCCCAAGGCCTCTTTGAGCACCTGGGTATAGAGCAACTGCTTGCCATACTTCCACTCATAGATGGCCTTGGATTCGTCAAGACCCTCATAGCACTGCAAACGGATTAACGGCAGGGCGAACATTTTGGCGGCGGTCTTCGCCAGCTCGGTTTTACCAACGCCCGGGGGGCCTTCGATCAGTATCGGTTTGCGCAGCTGGTAGGCTAAAAAAACAGCCGTAGCAATTTCTTCGCTGCAGATATAGCGGTGCGCCTCAAACGCTGCCTGTAGCGACGAGACAGATTCCGCCAGTTTCTCCATATCCCCCATGACGATCCTTTCTTCTTAGTGGTGCGTGTACTTGATGCTTGACTCTCGCCGTTGCGAACCGCATTGAAACCGGGTCCACTTTAGAGACGCCATGATTTGCAATTGCTGCAAAGCAAAGCGGTGGATTATCCATTTGCAGCAGGCTGTTGTACACCGGGGTGATGCTTTTACTGAGGTGCACAGCGTGCTTAGACGCCTAACGATCAGAGCGGCAGCTGCTTGCGGATTCTGGCCAGGGCCTGTTCCGCATCTTGATTGCTTACCTCTACCGTAACGTCTGCAAAGTGCTCGTACCGTGGAGTGCGCTCGGCCAGCACGTCGGCCAGGGTTTGTCCTGTTGGTGCAGCGATGCCTCGATCGCTCATGCTGGCGATACGGCCATCGAGCACGTCAAGGGCACACTGCAAATATATGACATATCCCGAGGCCTTAAGGTGGTACATGGCCTCGTCGCTGTAAACAGCGCTGCCACCCGTAGCGATTACAGTGCTGGTAGCGTTGAGCCCCTGAATCACCTCTGCTTCAAGCTGTCGCAGAGCCTGATAACCGCGATTGTGAAGATAGTCGCCCAGCGGCATGCCTGCCTGGCGCTGAATGAGCAGGTCAGTGTCGACAAAGTCATAGCCAATGGCCTTGGCGAGCAGCACCCCAATTGTACTTTTGCCGGCGCCGGGCATGCCAATCAAGATGATGTTGTCGTGTTGTGCGAATACCACGGTCAACTAGCGCAGACTTGGTGAAACACGCTTAGTTCTGGTTCGCATTGGCGGCGAGGACTCAGGTGAAGTAGGCGTATAGAACAATTTGAAAGACGATCAAGCCAGTGGCCCAAACCCGCAGATCACGCCAAGATTGACCGTCGTACTTCTCGGGTACGACTGCAGACTTGGGAATACTCCAAACCCCAAAACTTAGCGCTAAAAACAGAGCGATAGAGATGTAGTTTGCCCAGATGACGGGTAGTTCCATTTTATAGTCCTCTTAGATGCGGGTTCGTTCTCAACATTAACGTTCATCCCAGGGTGAGTAGGTGAGGGTTTTTAGATGCTCATCACTGTGAGGCTGGGTGAAGCCGCTAATGATCCACAGCGCGGGTACCGCATAGCAGAACGAGATAAACGCCACATACAATAAATTTAGCTTGACCACAAAAGTCAATATTCCCGCGAGAGTTACCCCACTGACCAGTGTGATAATGCCGCCGGTTGCGGTGGCCCGTTTGGTGAGGGCGCCCAGCAGCAATAGTGCGAGCATTGGGCCTTGAAACAAAGACAGCAGTAATTGCAGAAAGTTAAAGATGCCCCCGAGGTTGCCAACGTAGGGGGCAATGGACATGGCGCTGAGCAGCAGTCCCAGGGTCAGCAGACGCCCAATTTTAAGGTCTGACTCTGGGTTATGGTTCTTCATAAGTACGTGCCGAATGTCCCGGGTGATCATCAGGGCGGTGGAGTTGATGCTAGAGTCAATAGACGACTGCAGCGCCGCGATGATCGCGACGAACATCAGTCCTGAGAGGCCAACGGGCAGTACGTTTTTGATTACCCAAGGCAGGGCCATATCGGGGTACTCAATATTCGCCATCATCACGATTGCCAGCAAACCGGGAAAGACAATCAAGACCGGTACGAAAGTTTTTGCCAGCGCAGCAAACATCATCCCAGCGCTGGCATCCCATTGTGTGCGTGCGCCCAGAGTGCGCTGCAAGATCGCCTGGCCACCCACCCAGTAGGCGGGTGATAGCACCAGGCCAAGCCCTAGAATAACGCCGTGCCAGGGGTAGGTTTCGTGATCGGCGGGAAGGTAAGCGCTTAGGTGCGTAGGGTTCTCTGCGGTCAACTTACTGACGAAACTCCCCGCACCGCCCGCATCGCTAACGCCAATGGCGATGATAACAAGTCCGCAAACGAACATGATGCAGACTTGGATACTGTCTGTGATGGCGACGGCCCCCAGGCCCCCGGCTACGCTGTACAAGCCGACCACCGTGCCGGAAACCAAGATGCCGAGCCAGATTGGCCAGCCGATAAAGGTTTGCAGGGTGATCGCCAGAGCCCACATAGCAACACCCATGGCGAACATTGACATCACGACGACAATGCTTGCGGCCATGACGCGCACGGCTTGGCTGTAACGCAAGCCCAGATACTCGGCAATCGAGTACACACCAGCCCGCCAGTAAAGTGGTATGAAAATCAGTGCCGCAATGATCATGGCAGGAATGGCACCAATCCATTCGAAATTGGCCTGGGCGATTCCTATGCTGTAAGCGTTGCCGGAAGCACCGATATAGCCGTTGGTATCGACATTGGTGCCAATGATCGAGAGCCCGATAACCCACCATGCCAAGGATCTGCTCGCAAGAAAAAAATCCTTTGCGGTTTTGACGCGCTGGCTAAAGCGAATGCCGACGAAGGTGATGAGCCCCACGTAAACGATGACGACTGCAAGATCAATGGGGTGCAAAGTTTTCTCCCTTAGCTCGCATCATGGTCACATAAAACCATGGGACGCGCCCAGTAGGCTGAGTTTAAGATAGCAACCAATCCGCCGAGCACTGAGCCTTCGGCGATAATTGCAGCAGATATTGGTGGTCCTTTGGATTATCGAGCCAACATAATTTCAAAGCCCAGGGTGCTGTGGTGGGGCCGTTTTGGTAACTACGGTCCAGACTATCCGCGCAATCGGACGCTTATGGATAGCTTCGAACGCCTCGGCTGGGAGGTTGTCAGCTTTCAACCCAAGCTGTCGGCTTTGGCACACCTCGAAGCCAGCCTTAGGGGCCCTAGAGACATTTCTCTAGTCTGGGTGCCCTGTTTCCGTCAGCGGGATGTTGCCGCAGCCTCACGTTGGGCGCGCCGCCATGGGCTCTCCCTCGTCTTCGATCCGCTAATCAGCGCGTTTGATAAGCAGGTGTTCGAACGCGGTAAATTTGCGGCGGATTCCCGCAAGGGCCAGCGCCTGCTGGCATGGGAGCGTAGCCGATTTGCGATGGCGGACCGGCTGATTGCCGACACTAAGGAGCATGCAGCCTACTTTGCCGAGCAACATCACTATCCCCTGGAGCGCATCTGCGTCCTGCCAGTGGGTGCAGAAGAAGCGTTGTTTAAGCCTGAGCCAAAGACCACTAACGACGTTCCGGAAGCCCTATTCTTTGGCACGTTTATCGGATTGCAAGGCGCAACCTTTATCGCCGAGGCCATCGCGCTGTATTCGGGACCACTCTGCAGGCTCACGTTTCTGGGCGCCGGGCCAGATCGACAGGCTTGCGAGGACGTAGCTGCTCGCGCCAGCAATCCATTGGTGCAGGTTACTTTTGAAGATTGGATGCCCATTACTGAGCTTGGGGCGCGGATCGGTGCCAGTGATCTTTGCCTTGGTGTGTTCGGGGTTGGCGAGAAAACGAATCGTGTAATCCCGAACAAGGTCTACCAGGCCCTCGCCTGCGACCGGCCTGTGATTACGATTAAGGCCGACGCCTATCCGGATGAGCTGCACCGCTCAAGCTGCGGACTGCTCTGGGTACCTCCAGGTGATCCCCAGGCTATTGCATCCTCCCTCGCTCAAGCCTTCGGTAGCGAGCCTGTGGCAGGCGTAGGTGCTGGTGTTGCTAATAGGACCTATCAAGCCCACTTTTCGAATCAGAGAATCCGTGAGGAACTTGCGTCGCTACTTGGACAATTGTCCTAAGGCCTGAAGGCATGTGGCGATGCCTACACGCCAATCAGAGCTTGGCTGGCCGAAGATCTTAGTGAATTTGCTGCTATCGAGCACTGACCAGGCAGGTCTTGGGGCCGCCGTCGGATACTCGCTGGTGGAAATGGCATCCACAGTATCCGGCACCGAGAACCCCATATGTTGTGCTTGGGCAAATATTTCGCAGGCAAACTCATGCCACGACACGGACGTGTCACCAGCGTAGTGATACAGGCCCCAGGCGCAACTGCCCTCGCGCACTGGTTTCAAGGTCGCGACGATGGCCTCGGCCAGGTCGCCGGCAAAGGTCGGACTGCCGATTTGATCGGCTACCACGCTCAGCGTGTCGCGTTCGCCACCAAGCCGCAGCATGGTTTTTAGAAAGTTCTCTCCATAAGGGCTGAACACCCATGCGGTGCGAATGATCAGATGGCGACACGCGCTGGCCGCGATGGCCTGTTCGCCAGCGAGTTTACTCGTGCCGTAAACGCCTTGGGGGTTAGTGTCTGCTGTCTCGACGTAGGGGACGTTGGCTGCGCCATCAAAAACATAGTCGGTAGACACATGAATGAGTACTGCATCCACAGCGGCGCAGTAGCTTGCAATTTCACCTACCGCGTCGCGATTTACCGCAAGAGCGAGTTCGGTCTCTTGTTCCGCCTGATCTACTGCTGTGAAGGCAGAGGCATTAATGATCACCTGTGGTCCTAGGTTTTCAAGCCTCGCTCGAATGCTGCCAAGCTGGGTAAGATCCAGCGCCTGGCGATCATAGAAAATCGTTGTGGGATAAGAGCGTGGCAGCGATGCTAAAAGTGTTCGCCCAAGCTGGCCGTTGCTGCCGATGACAAGGATCTTCACCGAGGGTTTGTGTCACTGCGCTGCAGCTGGTATTCACCGCTTAAAATCGCCTGCCACCATGCGGTATTTTCTAAATACCAGGCGACGGTTTTTGCCATGCCGCTCTCAAAGGTTTCGACGGGCCGCCAGCCCAACTCGTTTTCGATTTTGCTGGCGTCAATGGCGTAGCGCAAATCATGACCTGGGCGATCTGTCACGAAAGTAATCAGCTCTTTGTAGGCAGAAACCCCTGAGGGTTTTTCGGGACGCAGCTGCTCTAGCAAATCACAGATGGCCTCGACGACCTGCAGATTTCGTCGCTCGTTATGTCCACCAATATTGTAAGTCTCGCCGACTTTACCGCTGCGCACGACGGTCAGAAGTGCTTTTGCGTGATCCTCCACGTACAGCCAGTCTCGTACTTGCGAGCCATCGCCGTAAATCGGCAAGGGCTTACCCGCAAGAGCACTTAAGATCATAAGGGGGATAAGTTTTTCGGGGAAATGGTAGGGTCCATAATTGTTGGAGCAGTTGGTGATGAGCGCCGGCAGCCCATAGGTGCGGTGCCAAGCCCTTACCAAGTGGTCGGAACTGGCCTTGCTAGCGGAGTAAGGTGACGAGGGTGCATAGCCTGTGTCTTCGCGGAAGTAGTCGTTCGGGTCTTCCAAATCACCATAGACCTCATCGGTTGAAATGTGATGGAAGCGAAAGTTAGAAGCCTTGGTTTCGGACTGGCTGTCGAGGAAACGCCGACTGGCCTCCAGCAGCTGGTAGGTGCCCATGATATTGGTATGCATGAAGGTTTCCGGACCGTCGATGGAACGATCGACATGGCTTTCGGCAGCCAAGTGCATGACGGCATCGGGGGAGTGATCTGCAAAAACCCGGTCAAGAGCAGCCGGGTCACAGATATCTATTTGGCAAAAATGATAATTTGGATTTTTTTCAGCCTCCCCCAGAGAGGCGAGATTGCCGGCGTAGGTGAGCTTATCGACATTAACGACTTGCAGCTTTGGATCTTGCAGTGCCTGCCTAACGACGCAGCTACCAATGAAGCCTGCACCGCCTGTAACGAGTATTTTCACGTGTTTGCAGCTTCAGGCTGAAGCCTTCAAAAAGCGTGCGTTCATATGCAGGTAAGCGTTCTCGTTGGGGTGTTTGGCCCAAATGGCTTTCCACTCTGGCGAGGACAAGGTCGTATCGAAGCGTGCTCGAAGATCCTCAACGCTAGGCCACCGAATGATCCAAGTGACCTTGGGTTGGCAGTTTGGCGATACATATGAATCGCTGCCGCCCACCTCGGCTTCGATGCCGCAGTCCATCCAAAAGTCGATAACGTCTAAATTAGCTTTAAGCCAGGGTGCTGCGAGTTCTTCTGCCCACTGTTTGTAGGCGTTAAATGACACGGCTTCAATTGTGTAGTCGCGTATTTCGACGATAGCTTCGGTCATGTTTGCTCCTTTATCGCAGTGCATCAAGGTATCGGTGGTGGCTAGGCCCCGTCGCCGTAGGCCAATTCCAGCATTTCAATTACCTCTTTCACCTGCTCGCTCCAGAACCAGGCCAAAGATGCCAGCACAATAACGCAGACAACTGTGGCGATAACTTGTCGGGGTTTATGGCTGCTTGAGGACTGTCGTTCGGCCTCACTTTTCATCGCGGCGGACTCCAAATATCAAGAAAAACCAATCCAGCGGCCAGAGGCGGCGACCGTAAACCAGATGGCGATAGAAGTAAGAGCCATCAGTTTAAGCAAACCGGGTTTGATGCCTTCGTGGGGGACGCTTAGCAGCGGGCGGCGCACCAGGTAGAAAAATGCGATGCCAACCGCTAGTGCGCTCATCTTGGCCCAAAACATTTCGTTGTAGTATAGCTTCAGGGATACTGCTGAACTCAAAAAAATGCCGCTGATGATCATGGTAGCTAGACCAATGCTGAACCATTTGTGGGTGTTTTCGATGACGATTTCGGAGGGCGTGTCTCTCATCACCACGTTGAGCAGCCGCAAATCACCCACAAGCACCATGCCGCCCAGAATCGACATGCCAAGAAGGTGGAACATCTGCACCACGGCAAAAACGCCTCCATGAGCCTTGGAAATATCGGCCAACATGGATGTATCTAACCAGTCAAAAAAAGGATACAGATCCATTTACAAAGTCCTCTCTCTAAGCCATGACAACGTCGTCAGAAGATGTGTCATGCATAAGCCTGGGGTATCGAAACTATTCACTGGCAAATGCTGCCATTTCATCAACGCAACCCGCAGCCCAATAAATGGCGTAGGGCAACTCCTTGTGACAATCAAACCAATCGTAGGCAATGGTGCGCCCGGTAACCACTACCCCAGCCCATAGCAGTATCGAGGCGGCTGCCCCCATGCGTATATGCCTGGGTGGTGTGGGGTCCGTATCCCAGGTGCTCACCGAGGCCTGCATGCGTGCGCGGAACGCAAAGGCATTAACGGCGGCGAAGACAATTAGCACCACCTTGATACGAAACCAAAGGCTTTGGGTCGTTCGCACCGGAATGGCGAAATAGAGCAAAACCCCTGTGATCACCATTAAGACCAGACCGATCATCATGGGCTTGTCGAGGCGTTCGGCGATGGTGGAAGCGCGAACGTTAGAAAAAGCCAGGCCCAGCATGCGCAGATCGATTACGAAAAGCATACCGAGAAAGACCATGAGGGTGAGCACATGGGTGGTTTCAATCCATGCATAAAGATAAATGCTTTCGTGAATCTGGGTGCTCCAGTTTTGTGCATCGAGAAAACGCGCCAAGCTCAAAAGCCATTCGTTCAGCATGGTGTTTTAACAGTCCTCTTTTGTGGGTTCGCAGTTGGCCTAGCGCATCGCTCCGGGCAAACCACCATCGATAACCATAATTTGACCAGTGATCGATCTGGATTGCACGAAGGTTAACGTTTGGTTTGCGATATCGTCTGTCTGGCCCACTCGTCCAAGCACTGCTGATTGTCGAGCACCCTGGGCTACATTGTCTGGCAGGCGTTGGGCCATGCGCGTATTTTCGACCAAACCAGGCGCGATGCAGTTTACGGCTACCTCCGGAGACATGGCTACCGCCAAGCAACTGGTGAGGTGATTCAGGCCAGCCTTGCTAGAAGAATAAGCGATACTGCTGCTGCCCGGACTGATACCCCCTGCGGAGGAGATGTTGACGATATGTCCGCCGTCACCGGCTTTCAGCAGATCTGCTGCTGCTCTCGCGAGCAGAAAAGGTCCGCGCAGATTGGTTTCCAGGACTCGATCCCAAATGTCTGCCTCGAGATCCTCGAGGCGGCGAAAAGGAATGCCAATATTCCAGGCGGCATTATTAACGAGCACGTCTAGGCGACCATGGTTTTCGCCGATGGCCGCGATGATCTCGTCGATAGCAGCGGGGTTTCTTTGATCGAGCTGCATGGCCTCTGCACTGCCACCACTATCGATAACGGCGGCGACAGTTGCAGCGGCAGCGTCTGCGGCGCCAACATAGGTACCGATGACATGCCATCCATTCTTGCCCAGGGTTTTTGCAATGGCTGCGCCAATATCACCAGAGGCGCCGGTAACCAGGGCGACAGGCGTTGTGCTCACAATCCTTTCCCATCAGATAGTACAGCAATTTACGCTAACGCAATTGTGGGCTATTTTTCCACAACGGCTAACGGGTAGTGGTGTTTGCTCATACCCGCTAACGTCGCGACTTTGCAGCGAACTACTGGAACAAACATGTCTGATCACCTCCCCCTCAAGGGCATACGCGTATTAGATCTTACCCAGGTATTCGCCGGCCCCTATTGCACCTATCAGCTGGCCCTGTTGGGGGCTCAGGTGCTGAAGGTCGAGCCGCCGGGTGGCGAAATGACCCGTTACGGCGGAGCATTGCCAGAACTTGCGAAGCAGGGCCTGGGTTTAAGTTTTTGCACACAGAACGCGCAAAAAAGTTGTGTAGAGCTCGATCTAAAAGACCCTGAGCAACTCGTGCAAGTTTTGTCTCTCGTAGCGCAGGCCGATGTCTTTGTGCAGAACTTCCGCCCCGGTGTGGCGCAGCGCCTGGGTCTTGGTGCAGACGTGCTGGCGGAAATAAATCCGCGCCTCGTGTACTGCTCAATATCAGCCTACGGTGACATAGGACCGATCGGGCATCGACCTGCATACGACCATGTTGTTCAGGCGATGAGTGGCATCATGTGCACTACGGGTACAGATGCCATGGGCCCGGTTAAGGTAGGCGCCCCCTATATCGACTATGCGACGGGGCTAAACGCGGCATTCGCGGTGATGGCAGGCTTGCGCCAGCGTGATCTCACCAACGCGTTTCAGCATGTCGACGTGGCCATGCTTGACACGGCTCTGACCATGATGGCCAATAACTTGGTCACTGTCGCCACAACCAATGAGGATCTGCCGAAACTGGGCAATGAGGCTGCCAGTCGCGTGCCATCGTCGGGCTGTTTTTCGACCCAAGACGGGAGTTTGTTGATGTTGGCTGCAAACAACGAAAGACAGTTTGCTGCATTGTGTGGAGTGCTTGGGCACCCAGAGTGGCGGGAGGATCCGCGATGGATCGATCCAGGAACCCGGGCTGCGAACCAAGCGTCACTGCGTGAGGTGTTCGAAAAGGCGTTCTTGGCGAAGCCTGCGACACGGTGGGAGGTACTACTCGACGAGGCCGGTGTGCCAGCGAGCCGGGTTCGAAAGTTGAGCGAGACCTTGGCCGAGGGTCAGCCCCAGGCTCGAGGGATGCTGCAAACCCTGGCTGTGGGCGCTGAACAAACCCAGGTCTCCTTGCCGGGCATAGGTTTTCGAATGAATGGCCAGTCACTGCTACCGGACAGCCCGCCGCGCGGCCCTGGGGCGGATACGCCCCGTTGGCAGGACTGATTGCGGCGGTGGTGCGAGCTGACTAAGCAGTGGTCTGATTTAAGCTTCGATCCAGGGATAGTGCTTGGGCGCTTGGACCCGCTGCCAGAGCGAGCAGTCCCGCCATGATGGCCAGATTCTTGACGAAATTCTGAGTTTCGTGGGCCTGGCTCAGCCCCTCATATACATTCCAAAAATCATGCATAAACAGATTGATGACAATGGTCACGCCCGCAAGCATCAAGGCCACGGCCCGGATTTGCCAACCCAGAATCAAGGCAGCACCGCCGCCAATTTGTAGCATGATGGTAAGTGGCAGCAGTGCAGTTGTAAGAGGTACGCCATGTTGCAACATGTACTGTTCCGTGCCGCCATACCCAGTGATTTTAGTAATGCCCGGCAGTACAAAGTACAGGCCCAGCAAAGAGCGTCCGGTGACGCCGAGGACCGACTCTAGAGGCTGGAGGATTTTGTCCATGGGTACTTGTGCTTCCTTTGTCTGAGTTCTACCGACTATTGCCAACCGGCTCGGTCAAATACACGCACCGCTTGGGCTTGGCGCTCACCAAGAACGGCAGCGTTGATGGCGTCCTCTTGGAAGGCTCCCAGGGTTGCAACGGGTCCAGAGGTTGGGCCGATGATGGGGTATTCGTTATTGCCCTGTGCGAACAGTTCTTGGGCGAAGTTGCTGGTTAAGTACTCGAGAAACTTTATGGCGTTGCCTTTATTCGGCGCGTAACGCGTGACGCCGGCGCCGCTGATGTTGACGTGGGCTCCGCGATCTTCTTGATTGGGAAACACCACGGTAAGGGCGTCTGTGACAGCGTTGTCCTTGGGGTCATCAGAGCCGATCATTCGGCCCAAATAATAGGTGTTGGCTATGGTGATAGTGCATTCACCCGAGGCTACTGCGCGTAGCTGGGCGGTATCATTTCCTTGGGGTTTGCGCGCAAAGTTCTTGACCACACCTGCTGCCCAAGCCTCGGCTGCCGCCTCTCCTGCGGCTTCGATGATCGAGCCCATCAGCGATAAGTTATAGATGTTAGAAGAGCTGCGCATGCATACGGAATCGGTCAGCGCAGGATTTGCTAAGTCTTCGTAACGCATGACATCAATGGGCAGGCCGGCGGCTTTATTGTAGGCAATCGCCCGCACACGTTTAGATAGACCAAACCACAGGCCGTCGGGATCCCTTAGGTTGGCAGGTACGCGTTGGTCCATTACCTGGCTTTCAACCGGCTGGAAAATGTTTTTTTCGCTGGCACGCCAGAGTCTTCCCGCATCCACAGTAATCAACAAATCCGCGGGCGTAAATTCGCCCTCATTGACGATACGTTCGATCAGTGCATCGCTTCCACCTTCGATAAGATTGACCTTGATGCCAGTTTGTCTCGTAAATTCCTCGTAAAGCGCCATATCTGTGTCGTAGTGGCGGGCGGAATACACGTTGACGACTTCCTCTGCCACCAGTGTTGCTGGCCAAACGCTCGCCAAAGTCAGCGCAAGTAAGGTGGTAAGGCGTCCTGACAAAGCGAATACACGGTCAGACCCTTGTCGAGAAATGGCTTTGATAAGCGTGTCTTTCATGAATTTCTCCCAGTAAACCCTTGGATTGGGCAGACGGTCGGTTGCTCGAATAATGTAAATTCGGACTAGGCTTGATTTTCTAAATGAGAATCATTTTCAACTATAAAGGATGGCTTCGGCATCCGTAAAGCGCAGGGTAACTCGGCTACCGGTCTGAACCTGTGATTTGTGATCCAATACAAAGCGCAGCTGCTGGTCTTGGCGCTGAATAAGTGCAGTCCAATGCATGCCGTCAAACCGAATATCCTCTACTGCCGCTTGCGCGGATTCGTCAGTTATCTCGTCGGTGATACCAACGGTACTGCCGCGGACTCCCAAGGTGACTGATGCACCATCAATAAGCGCGCTAGCGCCGCGCACATTGCGTATTGGCAAACGACCAAAGGCGGTCGTAATGCAGTCGGCGCTGACAGTACCGCGCAGCGTTTGCAGGCCAGCAATAGTCTCTGCCACGAAGCGATGGGCTGGCTCTCGCCACAGCACTTCCGGGGCATCGAGCTGTACCGCCTTGCCGTCAACGAGGACCAGAATTCGATCTGCCATGGCCATGGCCTCCTCAGGGTCATGAGTGACCATGATCGTCGTGCTGCCTGCTTGCTTAAGCTCATGCCGGGAATCTTGTCGGAGTTGGCGACGTAGCGGGGTGTCGACACTGGCGAAGGGCTCATCAAGCAACATGACTCTGGGTTTTAGAGCTAGGGCGCGGATCAGCGCGATGCGCTGCTGCTGACCGCCGGAGAGGGTGTGCGGGTACCGCTTCGCAAGAGCCGCCAACCCAACGCGCTCAAGGAGCGGGGTCACGATTTGATCACGCTGGGCCACGGTGAGTTGGTGCAAACCAAATTCCACATTTTCTGCCACGGTCAAATGCGGGAACAAGGCATGATCTTGAAAGACTAGACCGATGGGTCGCTGTTCTGGCGGCGGGCAGTATGTTGGATTTGCCAACAATTCCTGATCCAGCGAGATGTCACCGGATTGAATGCTCTCCAGTCCAGCGATAATTCGCAGCAGAGTGCTCTTGCCGCTGCCGGATGGGCCAAGAACGCACAGAATCTCACCGTCTGCCAAAGATAGTGAAATGTTGGCAAGCACCAAATGTTCGCCAAAGTGATGGCTGACGGCGTTAAGTTGAATACTCATGAAGCAACAGATGATTGAACACGACCAATATTGCCCGATTGCGCAGACTAAGCCCAATGCTGCGTAGGGCTTCAGGGATGTGTTTGCTTTCTGGTACAGGCCGTCGTCGGCTGTGTCGAACCTCCGGGCGGCTAGGTATAGTGCCTGCCCTATGCTGACCAAACGAACAAACTCACCGTCATGGCTTATCGGTACGTTGCTTATTGCGGTGCCTGTCGCTTTGCCTATTGTCGTATTGGTTGGCGCGGCGTTGGCACCCAGTGGAGAGAGCTGGTCACATATGCGCGACACGGTACTGGGTCTCTATTTCAC
>CABZTD010000023.1 GCA_902528515.1 K189A clade bacterium | reverse complement strand
ATAGAGATTGCGGTCGCCCCCTGGGCCGCAATGCTCTCCACCAGAGGCTTTTCGTTGAAGGGGTCCAAAAAACTCAGGTATAGAGCGCCTTTTTTCAGTGAGCTGACATCCGTGGCGTCCGGCTTTCTCACCGCCATCACGATGTCTGACCCCGCCAAGAGAGATGCGCGATCATCGCTAACCGTCGCACCGGCCTCTGCGTACTCTGCATCGGAGTAGCCGGATGCCGAACCGAGGCCGCTTTGTATCGCAACAGAGAAACCCTGATTAATTAATTTACTTGCGTTGGCGGGAACCATGGCGGCGCGAACCTCGCCTGGCCAGGTTTCTTTCGGTACTCCGATCTGCATAAAGCCCCCAATTTTGGTTGGTCTGAAATTCAGCATTTGCCAAGCTTTGAAACTTGCAAAGCTAGAGAATGGCGAAAGATACGCCGTCTCCCGTTACGGCGGCGGCAAGTTATCAGCGCGCCTAGGTTCAGAAAAAGGAATACCTCACAAGCAATACACTCCCAACGGGCAAGACCCTGTTTTCGTCACGCACGCAATCTAAAGCGGTAATTGTGTTTGTAGCGTGGAAAAAGCTATTGCGCATTTTGACGCACACCTTGCATGTAGGAACCTGGCTTCTCACAATCACTACCCGTTTCGAACAAGCCGACTACACCAACTTTGGGAGAGAGTTAGTGACTACATCCGACGGCAAACGCATCAGCAATCGCGCTGCCCTCTTCGCCGTTATGGTGGCCTTTATCGTAGGCATCATCGGTTCCCTAGCGATCAGGCCAGTGCATGCACCCGTCTACGAGCTGTCAGAAAACGAGGGCGACAAGCAGTCCGCGCGCATCAAGTGGCGGCTGCCCGTGGTTTTTCAAACCACCATGCCGGTGCTGGGCGAAAATCCAGTTTATTTAACTGACGCAATCCGTGAGGCGAGCGGTGGAGCGATTGATCTGCAGGTGTTTGAGCCTGGTGAGATTGTGCCCGCCTTCTCGATTACTGATGCAGTACGCGACGCCAAGGTGCCCGCAGGCTATACCTGGCTGGGCTATGACCAAGGCAAAATTCCCGCGTCGCCACTCATTGCAGCCGTTCCCTTTGGCATGGAGCCATGGGAGTACAGCGCATGGTGGTATCACGGTGGCGGGCGCGAGCTGACTGAGTCGATCTATGTCCGCTACAACCTGCATCCCATTTACTGCGGTATGACTGGCCCGGAGACGGCAGGCTGGTTTCGCCGCCGCATCGACTCACTGGAAGATGTGCAGGGTCTCAAAATTCGCTTCGCGGGCCTGGGCGGGCGCGTGATCGAACGCCTCGGAGCCAGCGTCACCATGTTGCCCGGTGGAGAAATCTTCCAGGCTCTGGAGAAGGGTGCCATCGATGCGACAGAATTTGCGCTTCCTGTGGTTGATCAGGCCCTGGGCTTTAATCGGGTCGCACCTTACAACTATTACCCCGGCTGGCATCAGCCCTTCACGTCTTCGCACTTAGTGGTGAACCTTGACATTTGGAGGTCACTAAACGCGGCGGACCAGGCGATGCTCAACCTCGGCTGTACCGCAGCGGTTACGCGAAACCTAGCGCAAGCCGAAGCCCTACAGGGTGAGGTCATTCAAGATTTCGCGCAGATCGGAGTGTCGGCAGAGATTTTACCCGAGGCCCTGCTGCGGGAATTGAATAGGGTATCGGATCAGATTCTTGAGGAAGAAGCCGCCAAGGATGCGGACTTTGCCGAGATCTTGGCCTCCCAGCGTGCCTTTCGCGAGCAGTATGCCGAGTGGAAAAGGCGGGCCTATTTGCCCAGAGACTTCTAGTGACCCCATTGAACGCTAAGGATTATTTACCCAACACCGTCTGGTCTCGGCGCCTGGACCGCCTGGCGGATCATATTGGTCGAGGTGTCTCCTACGTATGGCTCCTGCTGCTGGGGGTGATCGTCATAAACGTACTTATGCGTTACGTACTCAATGAAGGCCGCATCGAGCTCGAAGAGCTGCAGTGGCACCTGTATGCCGTCGGATTTTTGCTGGGCCTTAGCTACGCCTACCAAGCCGATGCCCACATACGTGTCGATGTGCTGCACGAGCATTTCGGTCATCGCGTAAAGGCATGGGTCGAGCTCTACGGCATTTTATTGCTGCTGCTTCCCTTTATCGCACTGATATTGATTTACAGCATGCCTTTCGTAACATCGTCTTATGCGGTGGCGGAGGTATCCGCATCACCAGGCGGTCTACCACTACGCTGGCTGATCAAAGCGGCACTGCCCCTGGGATTTGGACTGCTGCTGTTAACGGTGATTTCCCGACTATTGAGGGTATGGCACTTCCTCTTTCTTGAGACACCTGGTGCGGCACAAGGAGATGCTCATGCCGGCCAATGAAATTCTGGCCATCGGCATGTTCGTCAGCTTCATCGCGCTAGTTTTCACGGGCTTCCCTGTGGCATGGCTATTGGGCGGAATTGCCATCGTCTTCAGCGCATTGGCGGTAATTGCCGAGGCGGACTTTCAACTTGCTACGGGTATGGACTGGGACTACACCTCTCTGACCGTAGAGCGTATTTGGAATGTCATGGAAAACTGGGTAATGGTGGCCCTCCCCATGTTCATACTCATGGGCCTGCTGCTGGATCGATCTGGTATCGCCAATCAGTTGATGAGTAGTTTCGCTCGGCTGTTTGGCAGCTTGCGCGGGGGGCTGGCCATTACGGTTACCGTCATCGGCCTTCTGCTGGCTGCCACCACCGGCATAATAGGTGCATCTGTCGTACTGCTTGCGCTGCTCGGACTGCCCGCCATGCTGCAGCAAGGTTACGACAAATCGTTGGCCACAGGCACGGTTTGTGCAGTTGGTACTCTAGGCATATTGATTCCGCCCAGCATAATGCTGGTGCTGATGGCAGATCGCATGGCGATGAGCGTTGGTGACTTGTTTTTGGGTGCGGTCTTCCCAGGTGCTCTGCTAGGCGGTCTATACATTGCTTATCTGCTACTGGTGGGCGCTCTGCAGCCCCGCCGAGCGCCAGCGGCACCCACAGAACCCTTCGACTGGTCCGCGATTAAGGAGCTTTTTCTTGCGATCTTACCTCCTGCGTTTCTGATACTGGCGGTATTGGGAAGCATTTTCATGGGTCTCGCCACCCCCACTGAAGCTGCAGGAGTCGGCGCCGCGGGAGCGTTGCTGCTGTCGATTATCAAGAGACAGATGTCTGCGGGGGCGATGCGCGAAGTTCTGCAGGAGACCACTAAGACGACGGCCTATATTTTTGGCGTACTGCTGGGTGCTACGGCATTTTCCTTAGTGCTGCGGGGGCTTGGCGGGGACGAACTGATTGAGGGTGCGCTCCTGTCTCTACCTTTTGAGCCCACCGGCATTATCATCGCCATTTTGTTCGCCACATTTTTGTTGGGCTTCTTTTTGGATTGGATTGAACTCACCCTCATCGTGCTGCCTCTGGTGGCTCCCGTCGTGGCTAATCTCGGCTTTGATCCGGTGTGGTTTACGATCTTGTTCGCTGTTTGTTTGCAAACCAGCTTTCTAACACCGCCGGTTGGGTTTGCCATATTTTACCTTAAGGGGGTGGCCCCAGAGGGCATACGAGTCACCACCATTTACAGAGGCGTGGTGCCCTTTATCGTGCTTCAGGTGATCGGCATGCTGATTATCTTCAACTGGCAAGCCATCGTAACTTGGTTGCCGGCCCAAGCCTATGGATAAGCACCCTTGATCAAGGGACAATCTCCCGCATGTTTATCAGTCCCGTAAAGTAAGGATTTCGCCATGACCGCGTATCACGTCGTCGCCCGCAACTTCAGCACCGATAGCGAAAATCGCATGCACAGCGACGAGATGGCAAACCGCTACGGATTTCAGGGGGCACTGGTACCGGGGGTGGCCATTTACGGTCATTTAATAAAACCCTTGGTCGACTATCATGGTGCCACTTGGCTAAACGACAGCTGTGTAGAAGTGCGGCTAATTAAACCCTCGTATCACGGTGACGCGCTAGAGATCGAATGGCCCGGGGTTGGCGAGGATGTGGTCGCGACGAATCAGCGCGGTGAGCTAGTTGCGATTATTGCCACACGTTCGCCCAAGGAAATTTCTAATGAACCCGGCGAGCTAGGCCTCGTAGGTAAGATTAAGGTGCCTGGACGGCCCGATATCGCCTGGGAAAATGTCTGCGTTGGTGAAGTCTTCTCCCCGTGGGCTGTAAGGCTCAGCCTTGAAGAAAACCAGCGGTATTGCGACGAGATAGGGGATGACGATGCGCTATATCAACGTCATATTCATCCCCATTACCTACTGTCGCTGGCCAACCAAGCCTTAATGCAGGAATACGTGATGCCTGCGTGGATTCACGTGAAATCGAAAATCACCCACCGCTCGGCTTTGCAGGTAAACGACGAGATTGTCTTGCGCAGCGTGGTCACGGATCGATCCGAACGTAAGGGGCATGAGTTCATCGCCATTCATTTGACCTTTTGGCGCGGCGATAAGGTGGCAGTGGACATAGAGCATCGTGCGATTTTTCGGATAGCCGAATGATACGACTGGCTGTTCTGGCATCTCACGAAGGCTCCACACTACAAGCCCTGATCGACGCCTGCGCAGCCCAATCCTTGGATGCCAAAGTTGTCCTCGTGGTCAGCAACAATAGCAAATCCGGCGCGCTGCGCCGAGCAGTCGCAGCAAATATCGACATTCGGCATATCAGCATCAAGACTCACGGTAGTGAGGACACGGCGAATTATGCCATTGCCAACGCTCTCGCAGATGCCGAGGCGGACTGGGTGCTGCTGCTGGGATATATGAAAAAGATAGGCGAGGCGATTTTAAGCCGGTTTTCGGGGCGCATTATCAACACCCATCCTGCCCTACTACCGAATTTTGGTGGCCAAGGCTTTTTTGGGCGCAGGGTGCATGAAGCCGTTCACGCCGCCGGCGTGAGCGCGACCGGCGCGACCCTGCACCTTGTGGGCTGCGAGTACGATACCGGACCAGTCATCGCGCAAATTCAGGTTCCGGTACTAGCCGGTGATGATGTGGATGCCATAGAACAGCGGGTCAAAACCGCTGAAGGCAAACTGTTGGTAGACACCCTTCAAAAGATCTGTTCGGGTAGCCTCGACATCCTCTAGGCTCCGTTCAGCAATTCCATCGCTTGGGTATGCAGTGCGGGCGTCGCCGATGCCAGCACGGTACCGCCCATGCTTGGATTACCGCCATCCCAGCTGGTGATGACCCCGCCCGCACCTTTCACGATGGGGATCAACGCCTGAATATCG
This sequence comes from K189A clade bacterium, assembly GCA_902528515.1. GTDB lineage: Bacteria > Pseudomonadota > Gammaproteobacteria > Pseudomonadales > Azotimanducaceae > UBA4421. The sequence continues at coordinate 18,758 of CABZTD010000023.1, read as the reverse complement.
TAGGGTTTCAGCCGCGCTTCAACGCCCAGGTCCAGCGATCCCATGGCCAACATTCCGAAGAGGTAGCAGTCGCCGCCCATTTTAGTGAGTTTGCTAGCGCGGCTCAGCCGCTTGAATTGCTCTTGCTGCTTCGCTGCCAGCCATTCGATTCCCGTTGTAGAGAGGCTGGCAGTTGCGACATTTTCACACAGGCTTGTCGTAAGGGCCTGACGGTTTCCGCCGCGCTCGAGCCAAGCAGCAGCGCCATCACCGCTGAACAATTCGTCGGTAAAAGGCTGATACATGACGCCGACGACTGGTGATTCGCCATCGAATAGGGCTAGCAATACACCCCAATGCAGCATGCCCGTCATAAATGCCCGGGTGCCGTCAATGGGGTCTATGACCCAGGTCAGACCATTGCCGGCATTGAAGCCATACTCCTCGCCGAATATGCCGTGCTCTGGATAGGCGAGCTCTATGGCCTCGCGAATAGCTCGCTCTCCGGCCTGATCTGCTAAGGTCACAGGATCAAAGCCACCGTTATCGACTTTGTTGGTAACCTGAACGCCGGATCGAAAGTGCGGCAATATCACCCGGCCCGCGGCGCGCACAGCAGAGCACGCAAACTGCAGATATTCGTCGCGCTGATGTTCGGATATTGCAACTTTTGGGGTGTGCCCAAATTCCGCTGGCATATGGAGTTCTCCTTGGGACAGCTCAGTCTAACACCGGCTTGCTGGTTGTCGTGCCGACCATCACTCCCGCATTTCCGACAGCCCTCTCACGAGTCCACTAATTAGTCCACTGGTAGCCCAACCTGCAGCACGATGGATAGATACGATGGCCTCATAGTCAACCAAGAGTGAACTTGCCAAACAGATTTCATCTCTCTTGGGCACTCTCGCGTGACATACTCGCACCAAATGTCCACACACGATCTCACCCAGGGCCGAGTTTCAGGATCATTGGCGCGTTTAACTGCGCCAATGATGGCCGGCGTCTCGTCCAGCATCTTGGTTCAGATGCTGGAGCTGGGCTTTATTGGACAACTCAGCACGGCCCATGTGGCGGCCATTACTTTCACCTTCCCCATGGTTATGTTGCTAACCAGTATTGCCTTGGGCATTAGCATCGGTACGTCTTCGGTGATCGCCCGGAGTGTGGGCAACCGGCGAGTATCGGCAGAAGAAGGCGTCGCTCAAGACCACGGTGGAGACGAGGTCGCCAGATTAGGCACCCATAGCTTAATCTTGGTTTTCGCGCTAATGATCGTCATCTCTGGTCTATGCTGGCTCGTCATAGACCCCCTATTCTTGGCCATGGGCGCATCACCCGAATTGCTCCCCTTGATTCACTCGTACTTGGATATCTACCTGCCGGGTACCATTTTGTTTACCTCCACCATGATCTGCGGCAGCATCATGCGCGCCAGCGGCAACGCCAACATTCCCGGCGCGATAATGACCATTGGTGCTCTATTAAATTTGATTTTAGATCCGATCTTCATTTTCGGTTGGTTCGGTTTCCCCGCTATGGAGCTTGCAGGTGCTGCTACCGCCATGACATTGACTCGATTCGGCACGCTGGTGATATTCCTTTGGTACATACATGCCGATAACCTCGTGGTTCGGAAGGGGCATTTCTCGGGCTGGCTACGCTCAGCCAAACGCATCCTGCATGTTGGTCTGCCGGCCATGGCAACAAACCTTATCGGACCTTTGACAGCAGCTTACATCACCTTTTTGATCGCCGATTACGGCGAAGAAGCTGTGGCAGGATTTGGCGTCGCCAACCGAATTGAAGCTGTTGCCGCGATGCTGATGTTTGCGCTATCAGGCTCCATTGGTCCTTTCGTCGGACAAAACTGGGGAGCACATATGGTAGACCGTGTGCGTGCAGGGGTCAGAGTCAGTTACATGTTTTGCCTATTTTGGGGACTCCTTGTCACGCTTCCCCTGTTTTTCTTTGGTCGGGAGCTTGCCTCACTCATTGACGGCTCGGACCCGGTTATCGCGGTGGCAGCCATCTATTTTGCCATCGTGCCTCTAAGCTATGGCCTTTGGGGCGTCCTTATGATGGCGTCTGCTTCATTCAATGCGCTTGGCAAACCCTTACCGAGCACCGCCTTGTCATTTGGGCGCATGATCATTGTATATGTTCCTCTGGCGACCTTGCTCAACGATGCCTTTGGCTTCGTGGGTATTTTTATCGCTACCGCCCTGAGCAATGCGCTGTTTGGCATTGTGGGAGCAATGTGGTTTGCCCAACGTTTAAATGCAATGTCTCGACAGCTTGCGCATCAGCACTAAATTCGACGTTAAACCCCTAAATATGCCGTTGGAAACCGAATCAAAAAAAAGGATGCTCAACATGTTCCAAAGACGTCTGCTAACACTGAGCGGCCTAGTCGTCATCTCGTTTTTAGCAATTGCCCTGTTGCCCCTGGTGGTCGCGACAACGCTGCTGATGAGCATGACACCCAGATATCGAACTGCACCGCAAGCCGTCGCCTTTATCTACGGTTTTTTGCTGCGCGAGTGGGCAGGCCTAATCCTCTTTATCTGGGTTCTGGTGCGCTACCCAAGAAGTCGTCACATGGAGAAAAACCGCGCTATCCAATTTTGGTGGGCGCAAAGTCTGTTAAATTTGGGCAAACGCCTTTACCAATTGAACATCAAGGTAACCGGCACCGAAGCCTTACAAGGTAACTGCGCCTTAGTCTTATCGCGACACTCGAGCATAGGTGATACCGTGCTGCCGCTGCTTTTTTTTGGCAAAGCTCGCGGCGAAGGAGTGCGCTATGTGCTAAAGCAGGAGCTGCGACTGCTACCGTGCCTGGACATTGGCGGTCACCGCCTGCCCAACGTTTTTGTTGATCGGTCGGGTGCTGATTCAGCCAAGGCCGTAAAGGAGGTCAGCAACCTGATCGCCACAGCAGGCAGCGATGAGTCAGTGTTGATCTATCCTGAAGGCACGCGCTTTACCCAAAAAAAACATGACGAACTGCGCGCTAAGCACCCAAAACTTGAGCCGCAACTGGATCGGTGGCCTAACCTTTTGCCGGTCCGACTTGGCGGCGTACTGGGCATGATGACGGCGAACCCAGGTAAGGATTTAGTATTTTTGGCTCATGCCGGATTTGAAGGCTCGGCAGACATCCATGATTTACTCAACGGTAACTGGCTAAATCAGCAAGTGCGCCTGCACTTTTGGCGAATTCCCTATGCCGATCTGCCGAAAGAAAATGTGCAGGAATTTCTGTTTCAAGAATGGGACAACATGCAGTCCAAAGTCCGCGAGCTATTAGACGAGATTCACTCTGCAGCCTAAAACAGTGTTTAAGGCTCGTGGGCCGCCGCTATCACGGCTTCTGCAGTCACGGCTCCGACTTTACGCTGGTCGCTACTACGCGATTCGGCGTGCTGTAAACCAAAAGGGCAAGGATAGGCCTGACGCGCGAAAGTCAACCAAACCAATCTGCGCATCGTTTGTCCAACCATCGCCATCTGCACCTGATTCTGAATCTTAAAGATCACAAGATCGGGAGTTTTGCGTAAAAACTGTAAGTTAATTAGCTCAAACACTAGTTTTTACAGGATGGCGGGGGAATCTGGACTTTCTTCGGCTCGCTGCTTGCTTTCAACCAAGTAACAGAGCCTGGGCCCTTGGCAAACAGCAACAGAGAAAACCAGGCTCGCACTGACATTAGCAAGCACAAGGGCCTTACTTTCTCTTACTTACTGTTAACCAGAAACGTCCAAATAGTAACCGCCTACCTCGAGGTGCTTAATATGTCCGGCGGTGGGTGTAGCGAAGTGAGTACCGATGATCAATATGTCTTGATCAACATACTGCTGGAGTAGCGTTTCGCGCGTCTGCAAACCTTGCGCCTGATCAACATCTGCCGAGGAACACCAATCTGGGCGGGTCATCTGCACCGGATGATGAATGCAGTCACCGGTAATCAGAGCTTCTGCTTCGCCGGATCGAATATGCACGCTGACATGCCCGGGCGTATGACCCGGTGTGGGTTCCAAACAAACCTGGGGGCAGACTCGATGATCCATCTCCACCAGGTCCACGAGTCCGGCCTCCACCACGGGACGAACTGAATCCGCTAGTACGGGTCCGTAGACTGTTTCATCATCATGTGCGTCCCAGTGTTCCCATTCGGTTCGGGCAAATAGGTATCGTGCGTTGGGAAACGTCGGCACCCATTGACCGTCAACCAACATGGTATTCCAACCCACGTGATCTACATGCAAGTGCGTGCACAATACGGTGTCGATGGTGTCGGGTGCATACCCCGCGGTCTCTAAATCCTGCAAGAAATGGGTTTGCAGATGTGACCAGTTAGGTACGTTGCGCTCCTTGTCGTTACCAATACAGGTATCGACCAAGATACGGTGTTCGCCGGTGTCTACCACCAGGGCATGAACACTCATCAACAGATTGCCTTGCTCGTCCATAAAGTGAGGCTGCATCCAACCATAGGGTAAGCAGGCGTCTCGCGTTGCGTCTGGCAATATAAACCGAGAGCCGCCGAGGCTCTCAATCTCCACCACCCTAGTAATCTTTACGTCTCCGATTTGCCACTGGTTCATTTTCTTCCCCCTGATCTGTTTCCCATGGCTTTTCTAGGGCTTTCCGCAAGCGAACGCAAGGTCTAAGCTCGTCCACGATTTATAGGAGTAGAGGATTGTTTTCATGTCGTTGCTGAAGGATATTGCCACACTCGGCCAGTTACCCGCCCTGCTGAGGCTCAAGAAGGGTATGACACCGCGTCCTGAGGACGTAAAAGACTGTTTTGGCGCCCGCGTGGAGGCGAATGCGGCTAATTTGGGAACCCAGAGCGCCATCGTTTGCGAGGGCAAAGAACTTAACTGGATCGAGTTCAACGGGCTGTCCAATCAGTACGCCAACGTATTCAAGGCCCAAGGCTTGGGCCGCGGCGACACCGTCTGCATCATGATGGAAAACCGTATTGAGTTTCTCGCTCTGCTGATCGGACTAAACAAACTTGGCGTGACCGCAGGCCTTCTAAATACCAATCTAACGGGCCGCTCTTTAAAGCACTGTATTAGCGTGATCGAGGCAAAGAAGTGCATTTTTGGCGCAGAGGTAATTGCCGCTATTGCCGAGGTCCAGGGTGAGCTTGAACTCGCGACCGGCGCAGATTTTTTGTTCGTTAGCGACCCTAGCTGCGAAGATATAAGCTGTCCCGAGTGGGCCCTTGACTTAGACACACTGCAGCAGGCCGCCGAGGCCATTAACCCGCCAGAAACCGGCGACAACACCATTGGCCAAACAGCCCTCTACATCTATACCTCAGGCACGACAGGCTTACCCAAGGCAGCGGTTATGTCTAATCGTCGGTACTTGATAAGCGCGGACATGTCCGGGGCCGCTGGCTTGAAAACAAAGCCAGGACATCGCATTTATCTATGCTTGCCGCTTTATCACGCTACCGGATTGCTGCTGGGCGTAGGCTCTAGCCTAACCACTGGCGCCAGTATGTTCGTGCGGCGCAAATTCTCGGCCAGCGCCTTTCGCAGTGACATATGTGACAACAACTGTACGCACATGGTCTACATCGGCGAGCTCTGTCGATATCTGACCAATATTCCAGGAGAAGCTGGTGACGCTCAGATACCTCTGCACTCCATCATGGGCAACGGTATGCGCCCAGACATCTGGATGGGCTTCAAACAGCGGTATGGCATTCAGCGGATTTGCGAGATTTATGGTGCATCTGAGGGCAATGTGGCCTTCGCCAACCTGATGAATAAGGATCTCACCGTTGGCATGACGTCTGCGGAGGTAGTCCTAGTCCAGTACGATGTTGACCAAGATGAAATCATTCGCGATAACCAGGGTCGCTGCATCGAAGTCCGCAAGGGAGATGCAGGACTTTTGCTGGGCAAAATCACCCCTGACACCGTATTTGAGGGCTATACAGATCCTCAGGCCACCGAAGGCAAAATTTTGCGCAACGCATTGAGCGATGGCGACGCATGGTTCAATACTGGTGATCTAATGCGAGTGGTAGATGTCGGCTTTACACTCGGCTATGACCACTACCAATTCGTCGATCGCGTTGGCGATACCTTCCGCTGGAAGTCAGAAAACGTATCCACCAACGAGGTGGGCGAAATCATCAATGGCTTTGACCAGGTAAAGTTCTGCAACGTCTACGGTGTGGAGATCCCTGGCGCCGATGGCCGAGCCGGCATGGCATCCATTACACTGAACGACAATGTAACCTCATTCGACTTAGAGGAATTTTCGAGCTTCGTGCGGGTTGCTCTCCCCAGCTATGCCGTACCCGTTTTTTTACGCATTGATGCGGATATCGACGTCACCGGCACGTTTAAGATGCTCAAGGGCGATCTTCGCAAACAAGGTTATGATATCGAGCAGATAGACGGTCCAGTTTATGTGATGAAAAATGGCGAGACAGTCTATACGACACTAGAAGCTGACTATGTCGAAGCCCTAGACGCCGCGAATGCAGGCTTCTGACAGCGTCGCCAAGGTCCTATTGCTGGACCTCGGTGGTGTTGTATTGGGCATTAACTTTCACCGCGTGTTTCGGTACTGGGCCAATGCCGCAGGCGTTGACGAGTCAGTTTTTTACGACAATTGGAAGCTCGACGATGCCTATAAGGCCCAAGAAACCGGTAAGTTAGATTTCATCGGTTATACCGAGCATTTGAGCCGCTCTCTAAATGTAGTTATGAGCGACAAGCATTGGCGAGAAGGCTGGAACGCTTTGTGGACGCAGCCGTATAAAGACGTAAACGCTCTGTTTCCAAGTCTCAAAAAGCGATTCCAGCTGTGCGCCTTCAGCAATACAAATGCTGTACACGCCGAGAGTTTTCTAAACCTGTACCCGGATGTGTTTGCGAACTTCGATCAACTCTATTTATCCCATGAAGTTGGATTCCGAAAGCCCGCACCGGAATCATTTCTACAAATCTGCAGCATGCTGCAATGCCAGCCCAATCAGGTAACGTTTTTGGATGACAGCCAGGAAAATATCGAAGGGGCGAAGTCAGCAGGCTTTAACGCCCACCTAACTCGCAGCGAGAGCGAAGTCGTCAAGGTCCTCAAATCCTTATAAGCCCCTCTAGCCGCTGTCGCGCTCTAGCACCCTAATAGTTGCAAGCGCTTCGTCTCGAGAATTCCCGCAAATTAGGGGTTCTGCCTGAAAACTGGCGCAGAAGCTGGGCCTCTCAGGAGAGGCAAAAATCCGGCAGGCCATATCCTCGCTTAATTGTAAGCAGGCCACGCCTGCTGCTTTACCCTCGGGCATACCCGGCATGGGCGAGCGGATACTGGGAGCTATGCAGCAGGCTCCGCATCCAGGGCGACAATTCACTGATTAAACCGATGAGCGATGGCGGCATACTTTTCAAGAATCGGCAGCACCTCATCTGCGATGCCAGAAGGCAATGCAAAGATCACCCGATCAAAACCCAGCTCGACCAGCGACTCGACCGCAGAGGCGTTCGGGCCAACACCAAAAATACTGAAATTTGGCCTGCCCTCACGATTCGCCTGCTCCCATGCATCTAGGGTCTGTGCTATTCCCGCCGCATAGTCCAACTCGCCGCTCGCATCGGCGCGGCTGGCGTCCTGATAAATAGGGAACCAGCCATCGCCATACTCGGCAATACGCTGATAAACGAATCGCGAAGACGCCCCAAGTAGCACCGGCGGCCCACCAGCCTGTACCGGCTTCGGGTACGCCCAGAGATTGTCAAAATCAACGAACTCACCGTGAAACTCGGCTTCTTCTGCCGACCAAATTTCCCGCATAGCAAGCACACGCTCTCGCAAGATTTTCCAGCGTTGGGCGAAAGGCGTACCGTGGTTCTCCATCTCTTCAGCATTCCAGCCAGCACCAACACCGAGTTGCACTCGGCCATTGGAGAGGAAGTCCAAGCTGGCAACCTGTTTCGCCATCAAAATCGGATCACGTTCCGTCACCAGCGAAATGCCTGTGCCGAGTTTTAAATCCGTTGTTACCGCGGCAGCCATGGACAGCGCAACAAAGGGGTCGTGGGCATGCCAATACTCACGAGGAAGGTCTGCCCCACCCGGCCACGGCGAGATGCGACTGGCGGGAATATGCGTATGCTCTGGCAAAAAAAGTGACTCAAAGCCGTGAGCTTCCGCTTCCCGCGCCAGCAGATCAGGCGCGATCGCATAATCTGTTGCAAAAATCAGCAATCCGAAGTCCATCTGCCAATCCTCCTCTTCGACGACCTAAAGCAAAAACAATGGTTTGAGTAAGGGAAGTCGAAAAAATATCTCTATCGCGCTACCTATGGCTCTTTTAACTCAGGGTTAATAAGCGCCTGTGCAAACGCGTTCAGAGACTGACCGTTTTGAGCGTCTGCATATGACGATCGATCTTATCTATGTAGCGCAGTCCTGCAGCGAAGCGTTTGGAGTTCATACCAATATTGTAGGCAGACAGTGCGCACCGCTGGTCGCCTTCACAGCGCTCAAATAGATAACCCAGCACTTGGGCGCCGCAGTAAATATTCTCTTCGGGGTCGTTAAGATCAGCGTGACCGCAAAACGCTCCCCAGTAATGGGGTCGAACCTGTGCTGGACCAACCGCCCCAACACGCGACTGCGCGAATTTGCGAAATGAACTCTCAGCGAATATGAGGCTGGCAATCAAATCTGGTTCCATGCGCTGTCGTGCAGAAGCCTCAAGGATCCAGTCGCTGAATTCTAAGGCAACAGGCAATTTCACACCGAAACCTGCCACCAGTTTGACGGCGAGAGCCTCGGCCTGTTCCATATGCGTCGAACTAGGCAGTTCGGGCAAGGCAAGGCGCAAGTTCAACTTGGGACCATGGGACACAGTAACAGAGGGTAACGCAACCACAGTTGCCTTAGCGGCGCCGGACGGGCGACCACCGTTCGTTTCGGGAACTTCCATAAGGGCGATGACCACAAAGGCCCCGACCAGACAGGCGGGTAAAGGCAGCCGTGGTCGCGACACGGTCAAGTCATAGCAAGCCACAACGGAGTGGCACCAGATGTTCCACAATTTGTTACTCATCCGCCTACCCTTGACGTGATAGCGCGGCAGACTGCACACGATGATGTGAAAAAAACGTGAGCCGTTAGTGCCGTTCAACCTTCACGCCCTGTCTAGTGCAAACAGAGCGCCTGACAAAAAAACAAGCAAAACTGCTATCCTGCCTTCAAAGCCTCGATAATTGCTGAACGCTGCTCATCATTGGAAACCGGGAATGAGGCAGAAGTGCGATCTACGTACGCACCGTAACGACGAAGCATTTCTGGTGCGATCTGGTGAGGTTCTCCCATCACACCGAAGGCGTTGATCATATCGTCGGTAATCAAGGTGCCCATTTCTTTCCAACGCCCCTGTTTAGACATCGTGTTGAGCTCACTTTGCAATTCACCCATGCCGATGGAGTCGAGCACTCCCCTATAAGCGGGTGTCGAACCGTAAAAGGCGATGCGTTCTTGCGCCGCAACCTTGCTCTTTGCAAACTCCTCTTCGTTGCGGCCAGTGACCACAAAGCAAGAATAGGATAGTTCAAATCCTTCACGAGACTTCCCTGCCTTCTCCAGTCCTGCTTCGATCGCCGGCAGAGTTACTGCATCGATATAGGCTTGGGTAGAAAATGGGTGAATGATCATGCCGTCGGCGACCTCACCAGCAACCTCGGTCATCTTTGGCCCCACCGCTGCTAAAATCACCTTGGGCGCGCCATACTCGGTATCGTTCGGGGTAAAGGCAGGCGTCATCAACGTGTGCTGATAATGCTCCCCCACAAATTGCAGCGGTTCGCTGTCGTACCAGTTTGCCCAGATCGCACGCATGGCCAAAATCAACTCGCGCATCTGAGCAGCCGGACCACCCCAGGGCATACTGAATCTCTTAGTAATGTGGGGCTTAATCTGAGAGCCTAACCCCATAGTGAAACGTCCCTTGGAGTAGGCATTGAGGTCATGACCGATATTGGCTAGGTTCATCGGGCTGCGCGCGAATGCCACGGCGATGGAGCTAGCGATTTCTAACTTTTCACTGTGCTCAGCTGCCAATAGCAGCGGAAAGAAGGGGTCATGATTCATCTCGGCGGTGCGAACACCGTCGTATCCTTGAGATTCGATGGTCTTTACAACGTTTGGAATGGCACGAAGATCTAGATTGATACCAGTATCTACTTTCATGGTGAGTCCTCTGAACTCCTGTGTGTTTTATTCGGAAAGTTCTCGAATGATCGCTAGACGCTTGTCTTTTGGAATATTCGCGTAAGCAGCGGATGTGCGGTCTACCACATCCCCATAGCGAGCCTTCATTTGTCCTGCGATAGTTTCTGGCTCACCGATGACTGCAAATTCCTTTAATATGTTGGGGGTAATGAGCTCACCCATTTCATCCCATCGTCCCTGCTTCGACATGCGATTGAGTTCATCCTGCATGTCGCCAATACCAATACTCTCCAGTACCGGTCGGTAGGCCGGGGTAGAGCCGTAGAAGGCGATTTGCTTGCAGGTTGCCGTTTCTGCCTCCCTCAGCTCTTCCTCGGTTTGGCCGGTCACCACAAAAGCAGGGTAACTGATCTCAAAATTATCACGCGACTTACCTGCCTTTGCGAATCCCCGCTCTAAAGCGGGCAGAGTCGTCTCTCGCAAGTATTTCTCTGTGGTAAAGGCGTGCGCGATAACCCCATCCGCCACCTCACCGGCGACCTCTGTCATCATGGGACCGACAGCAGCTAAAAAGACCTTTGGTGCACCGTAGTCATTATTCGCCGGAGTAAAGAAAGGGGTCATAAGGGTATGAGTATAAAACTCACCAGTAAATTCCAGGGGCTTTTGCTCATGCCAGCACTCCCAAATTGCCCGCATCGCCTTTATGTACTCGCGCATGCGCGCCGCAGGACTGGACCATGGCATAGAAAACCGCTTGGTGATGTGCGGCTTAATTTGCGATCCAAGACCGAGCACAAATCGCCCTTTGGAGTAAGCATTGAGATCATGACCAATATTCGCAAGAGTCATGGGGGAGCGAGCAAACGCCACGGCTATAGAGGTCATAAGCTGCACTTTCTCTGTATTTTGCGCGGCCACTAGCAACGGGAAAAAAGGGTCGTGAGCTGTTTCAGCGGTCATCACTCCGGTGTAACCCATCTCTTCTAGTTCTGCTGCCTGCGCCCCAACCGTACTTAAATTTAGCCCAACACCACCATCTACTTTCATGCGTTATCTCCAAAAAGAACAAGTTTCCCCATCGCGAGTCCAGCTACTCGCCGCTAACCGCTTGCGGCGGTAGCTCTTCACAAATTCCAGCTACTGCGGAACCAGAGTGCTCAAATCTCAAGCCGCTGCCGTAGCGCTCAGCTAGGTAATGCTTCACACCCACGGAGCCCTGGCTGAACGTCAGTTCATAGAACAGCGCGTTGGGGTGCTTCACGCGACGAATCTGCTGCTCATTCAATCTCAAAAAGTGACCTAGAATCGCGCGGGAAACCACACCATGAGTAACGATCGCCAAACAATCCGGCTGCTGCCACCCCATTAAAAGCTTGCGAAATCGAGCCAGCAAATCCGGTAGGTTTTCGCCGCCACCCGGTCGATGGTGGTGTGCATCTGCCTGTAACTGGGCCCACTCATTAGCATGCTCGAGTCGCACTTGTTCCGGCGTTTTGCCTGACCAGATACCGCAGTCTCGCTCGAGTAAGGCATCGCTGAAATGCTGGGGGGCCTGTACCGACTCATGTATTAATTTGGCGGTTGCGCGAGTGCGTCCTGCAGAAGACACCCAGTAACAATCTGGTGTCCCCAGCTGTGCGAGCTGTCGGCCGTGGGCAAGCGCCTGTTCTCGCCCACGCTCAGTAAGGGGGGAATCCAGACGCCCCTGCATCCGGCCAGCCACATTCCACTCGGTTTCGCCGTGTCGAAACAAGTAAATTTTTCGGCTCATGCTAGCCTGATCCTATCCGTCAATGCTCGTACAATACTCAGGCAAATTGAAACGCGGCACCGGTAAACGCCGCGAAAGTTCGGTCGACATCGGCTTTATTGCCAGCCAGCGGTGCAATGATGTGGGTGTCTACACCACCATCTGCATCAGCTTGTATTCGCGACTGAATCTCGCCCTCATCGCCGATAATCGCAATTTCATCAATCATTTCGTTTGACATTGCCGAGGCAGTTTTATTGCGATCTTTTTCTGCCCAACCCTCGGCTATTTGCGCGGCGGCCTCGTTATATCCGGCCCAGGCGAGGAAATTATTATAAACTGGAGTTGCATAGTAGGGGCCAAAAGCTGCTCTGAAGAGGTTGCGTCCATATTCTTTGTCATCAGTGCACAACACCATCGCGCGGTTAACGATCTCTACCCCAGCTGGATCCTTACCCGCAGCTTTCGCACCAATCGCAACATGCTCCATCATTTTTGGCAGCGCCGCTTTCGGCCAGAGGTTAAAGATCACACCGTCACCTACTTCTGCGGCCATCTCGATCATTTTAGGACGCAGTGCCGCAAGGTAGATTGCCGGCGCTTTCTCCATTGGCGCTTGGCGGTATCCGCGGCTAAATACCGTTTCGCCGTCGTAGTTTGTCTTTTCACCCGCCAGCATAATTTTTACAAGCTCAGCTGTTTCACGGACTCGGGTCAGGGGTTTTTCCAATGGAATACCGTTGAACTGGCCCATAATGGTCTGGCTTGACGACCCAAGGCCTAGGACGAAACGTTCGGGCAACAGCTGTCCAATCACATTCGCCGAAGCTGCAAGCACCGAAGGCGAGCGTGTGTACACCGGAGTTACTGCCGTACCAATTCGAATGCTAGAGGTGTGATGCGCAATAGCCGCCACTTGAGTTAGTGTATCTGGCGCGCCGGAGTCGCTAAACCATGCATCGGGAATGCCGTTGTCTTCCGCCCAGCGGATCCTATCAATGGTGTCGGTAATACGTGGCCCAGCGGGTAGTGTGACGGCAATGCGTTTCTGCGGCATAAGATCCCCTCCAGAAATGTGAAGTGCGAAGCCTCGCACTTTGCCCTGTATGAGATCAAGCCGTATCCTTGTCCGCTTGGTGGAGGAAATAGAGGCGGAGAGTGCTATGAGTGACGTTGAACTAACCCCGGTCCGGGACGCCCACAGATTTGATGAGCAGGCCCTCGAGCAATATCTGCAGAAACATGTCGAAGACTTCAAAGGCCCCACAGAAATCAGGCAATTTGAGGGCGGCCAATCCAACCCAACATTTCAGTTGATCACGCCCAAACAGCGGTACGTATTGCGCAAACAGCCGCCTGGTGAGCTACTCCCCTCAGCGCATCAGGTAGACCGCGAATATCGAGTTATGAACGGGCTTTGGAGTACTGAAGTTCCTGTACCCAAGATGTTCTGCCTTTGCGAAGACACCTCGGTGATTGGCACTAAGTTCTACGTTATGGAAATGGTGGAAGGCCGATTGTTTACTGAAACGCGCCTACCCGATGTAAGCAATGAAGATAGACGCGCCATCTACCTGGATTTAGCCCGAGTGCTGGCAAAGCTGCACAGCGTGGATCCTGCTGCAGTGGGGCTCGAGACCTTTGGTCGCCCCGGTAACTATTATGAGCGCCAGATCAGGCGCTGGAGCAAGCAATATCTAGCATCACAGACCGACGAGCTTCCCGCCATGAACAAACTCATGGATTGGTTACCTAGAAATATTCCTAACGATGCGGGTTCCGTGATCGTACACGGCGATTACCGCTTGGGTAACGTTCTCATACACCCAAGCGAACCCAAGATCGTCGCTGTACTCGACTGGGAACTTTCAACTCTTGGAGATGGCCTCGCAGATCTGGGTTACATGTGCCAGGACTACCATGGCGATGCCTACGACGACGAAGGCCTGGCCGGCGCGGATTTCGCTGCGTTAAATCTACCTACCGAAGAGGAATTCGTCGCCGAATACTGCAGCCATGCAGGACGCGATGGCATCCAAAACTGGCACTTTTACCTTATTTACAACATGTTCCGCTCCGCAGGCATCATCCAGGGTGTCTATAAGCGTGGCTTGGATGGCAACGCCAGCTCTGCAAAAGCATTGGAATACGCCGATGCAGCACGGTTGCGCTCAGAACGAGGCTGGGCATTGGTGGAAGCTGGAGGCGAGGCCTAAAATCGAGCAACAACAACGTAGCCGTACGGTGAAGCAAACTATGTTCATGGACCTAAAAAAGGGGCAATCAAGGCCCCTTTTAGTTAGATCACCCACTCAAACTTGAAGTTAGAGCATTTCCTCAGCCACTACCTGAAGTGCGGCCGGATCCTGGCACCCAAGCAGCATGCTAGAAACATGTCCCTGGCTACCGGCAGTCTTCCAGCGCGCGAGTCGCTCGCGAATTCGCTCTGCCGGACCGACTAAGGCGCAGGCATCGATCAGCTCTTTTGGCACTGCGGCCATGGCTTCATCTTTCTTCCCTGCCAAATACAGATCCTGAATTTTCACAGCGGCGTCAGGGAATCCCAAGCGCTTGCAGTAGTCGTTATAAAAATTCTTGTCGCGAGCACCCATGCCGCCAATGTAAAGCGCCATCTGGCCACGCACCGGCATCATGCACTGATCCACATCGTCGCCCATTACCACCGTTACAAATGGAGCAATTTCGAATTGCGTTAGGTCTTTGTCACCAGTCTTTGCAAATCCTTTTTCGATTGGACCTTGAAACACAGAATATTGGTCAGGATCCATCCAAACAGGAAAAAAGCCATCGGCGACCTCTGCTGACGCCGCCACCCCATTGTCGGTAATGGTTGCCGCATAAATGGGAATATCTTCCTCGCAGTGCAAAATACTCTTTAGAGGCTTACCAAGCCCCGTCGCACCCTCACCGGTATAGGGGAGGTTATACATACTTCCCTCAAAAGTTAGTTCGCCTTCCCGAGCGAAAATATTCTTCATGATCTGAATGTATTCACGCAAACGGCTAACTGGCTTGCCGTAAGGCACCCCGTGCCAACCTTCGACCACCTGGGGTCCCGAGGCACCGAGGCCACAAATAAAGCGACCGCCGGAAAGTTCTGCGAGGCTCATAGCAGTCATGGCCGCCATAGCAGGTGAGCGCGCCGGCATTTGCATGATTGCGGTGCCCACCTTGAGGCGTTCGGTCTGAGCCAAAATCCAGGCCGCAGGCGTGACCGCGTCAGAGCCATAGGCTTCCGCTGTCCACAGCGAGTCGTAGCCCAGACTCTCGGCATGCTTGATAGCGTCCATCGCAATATTGAATTTACGACCCGAATATCCAGCTAATATTCCCAGCTTCATAATGACCTCTCTTGTTTTTGATCAGTGGTTTTAAACTTTTGTCAGCAACGCGCCTTTATCGACTTGCGTGACGCTCGCCCAAGTACCGCATGATATCTAAGGACTCATACATCCACTCGACTTGGGTTCCTGAATCCGTTGACCGCTCGATGCGCAGGCATGGCACGGTCGTTTTTCCGCCGCCCTGCAGCAACTCTCTGAACGCCTCGGCATCTGTGTACACATCTCGGAGCGGTAGCTCCATACCCAGCTGCTCGACATAGGCGCGAACCCGAAAACAAAACCCGCAGGTGTCGGATTTAAACAACTGATATTGCTCACTCAATTTCTCGCTCCCTCTCGTAGCGTCCGTCTCGATCGTCGTCATGGTAACCCTAGCCTGAAAATCGGCAAGCGGTGACCTAGCCTTCGCGGAACAGTAGACTCAAGATCCGAACATATCTGATGTGAAGGGATAGTAAATATGGCAGCAGCTAAGAAACGTTCAGCCGATAAAATACGGCTCATCCGCAACCTGATTCTGGGCTTTCTGGGTCTCTTGGTTCTTGGATTTGTGACGACCACATTCTATTTCGGTTCCGGACTCTCTCAAAATTCAGTGCCTCAGGCGGGCACCGATTATGAGATCATCGACGGGGTCGAGTTGACGCAGCCAGCTCGGAGTCTGGTCGTCGAGGAGTATTTTTCCTACGGTTGTATTCACTGCAAGAACTTTGATCCAGAGCTAGAGGAATGGCTAACCACGCTTCCTGACGATGTCAGATTTGAGCGTAAACCCACTGCATTCTCTCGAACCTGGAGCATTCTCGCACGGGCCTACTATGCGCTGAAAAAAGCCGAATCGCTGGAGGGAAATCATGAGCAGCTCTTTAAGGGTATTCACAATGGCGGGCGTATGTTCAACAGCGGACAAGACATTGCCGATTATCTCGACTCTCAATCACTACCTGCTCGGGAGTTTATGCGCGCCTTCGATAGCCGAGGCGTTTCACGACAACTCAATCTAGCCGCTGAAGATACGCGCCGTTCAGGTATTCGAGCGGTGCCAACCTTGGTCATTGCGGGCAAATACCGGGTCGGTATGAACCAAGGTTCACAGCGCGCCCTAGAAGTGACCGAGTACCTTATTGAGCAGGAGCGCGCGCTGATCCGGGGTGAGTCTGGCTAGACTCCCAGCATTAAAAACTGGTTTGCGCGGTTATACCAAACTGACGTGGCGCACCAAGCTGTGTCCAGCGGGTTGCAGTGTAACCGTCTCGTGGGTCATTGGGAAAGCTGAAGCCGCGGACGAAGTAATCTTTATCGCCCAGGTTGCGCCCCCATAACGATAGCTCCCAATTGTCCAGTGAGTAGCGAAGCGCACTATGAAATAGGGCATAACTCGTTGACTTTTCCGCATGACCGTCGGAGAAGTGGTAATCGTCCTTGCCTTCTATACTAATATTCAATCCCAGCGCTTGGGTGAACCGATAATTCGCAGCCAAATAGAACTGATATCCAGGCGCCTGGGCCTGATCCCGACCGTCCAAGTCTTCCCCTGATCCGTTAACGTAATCCTCAAATTCGGCATCCAACACACCAACGCTCGCCGTTAGCTGTAATCGATCTGCAGCCTGCAACACCGCCTCAAATTCCAAACCCTGATTTACGCCCTCAGCACCATTGCCCGTGTAGCCAATAAATTCTGCCGATCCGTCGTTACGCAGCCGGGTGATCGATGTGGCGATTTGAACGTCTCGTCTCTGCATCCGAAAGATTGATGCTGACAACGCTAGTCGATCATCCATTAGCCTACCCTTGAATCCTGCTTCAATATTCCAGAGTGACTCTGGGTCAAACTCGCGAAGATCCGCATCCAGGGAACTGCTGGTGTTGAAGCCCCCTGCCTTATAGCCACGGGTAAGACTCATGTAGAGCATGTTTCCCGAAGCCAGGGAACGCTCCAACAGCAAGCGTCCTCCGATTAGGTCATCGTTCGGCGCAAACCGCACGGCCTCAGAGTCGCTGTAGCTAGATTCGTGCTGCTCGGCGCGCAGCCCAAGACTAATCCGCCAGCTATCGGAGAGCTTTGTCGCCAACTCTCCGTAAAGGGCAAGGCGATCGATCGCGTAGTCGCTGGAGAACAATCCGCCGGCGAACGTGTAATCACGCGAGAAGTCCACCTCTTTGTCCAGCGCATACACGCCTACCACCCAGTCAACTGAACCGACTACCAAGGCTTGTCCCGGTACCGAAAGCAGTCGTACATCTGCGGTGCGGGTTTCCACGTCGCGTAGATAGAGATCTGTTGAGCTATAGCCAAAGGGATGAAATCCTAAAAAGGTCCAATCCTCGTCGTAGCCGTAGGCGATATCGCTGTCCACCCATCCGACGGCCACTTCCGCGATCACCGCATTATTCAGCCTGCTGCTAGCGTTGAAGGCCATATAGGAAGACTCCTGTGCATCCCGACCAGGCTCGTCCGACCGCGTGTTTCGGTTATTGTCCAGGGAGAAAGCATCATAACCATTATCGACATCGACGCTGCCTGCCACGATCTGCCAGGAGCCTTCGGACAGTTTTCCCTGCACTTTTGCGCGCAGGCTGCGCTCGTTCCGGGCATTTGTGTCGTCGCGGTTCAAGTGAATGTTGTCGATAAAGCCATCGTCTTGATAAGTACGCGCGCTGATGCGAAAGCCAATATCTTCGCCGATGGGTCCGGCGAGCACGCCACCGGCACCGCGCGCACTGTAGTTACCCGCATCAACTTGCAGGGACCCTGAAAGCGTCTCCGTCGCATCCGGGGTCACCACATTAATCAAACCGGCCATAGCGTTTGCGCCATAGAGGGTGCCCTGTGGTCCGCGCAGCACTTCGACCTGCTGCACGTCAAAAAGGGTAGCGGCGCCGCCCAGACCGCTTAAGTCAACCCCGTCAACGATAAGCCCTACGGAAGGATTCAAGGGCTCGACAAACTGACTTCGCTCACCAATACCGCGAATTTGGAAAAATCGTGCGCGAGAAGCACCACTCGTCAAATTTACGTTAGCCGCACGTGACAGCAACTCATCCAGGTGATTGATCAAGTCGCCGTTCGCTTTAGGATCCAGCACCGACACGCTACCCGGCACCTCCGCAGCAGACATGGGTCGAAATTCCGCGGTGACCACAACCTCTTCGAGAACTGGACTTTCGGATTGATCTGCATAGACCTGTGCAGCGAAGCAACCACACACGGCGACCCATACGATGATGATTTTGCGGAGGATGGAATGGTCTTTTATCTGTGGCATCTGAAGGCTCCTAAGCTATTGGGGCCCAAGGCAGATGGCGTCTGGTTGGCATGCACTACGCAGGTCAAGGTGCTTTCCTATCCCTACGCCGGTGCTAACCGGATCAGGTTCAAAGGGTCTAGCAGATTCTGCTATCTCAGGCTGTTGCCACCCCTTAGGCGCAGCTACATTATAAATCCCGAC
>CABZTD010000022.1 GCA_902528515.1 K189A clade bacterium | reverse complement strand
GACGTGGCTCGTGCACACCGCTTATGCGTTGAGACGGATCGAGGTTCGAATTCCAGTCGCTATATTCTAGCCGCATCGAACAGAGACGGTGAGCTATTTACTTGGGAACTCCAGTCCCTCCTAAAATCAATGTTTCCCTCGGTAAAAGAGGTAGGAGGCGAACCCATGCTCGAGGGTACCCCAGCCAAGGCTACTTACGACGCTCCAAGAGCTTATTGTTTACTCGCACGTCAAGAGCTGGGGCTCGAGACCTATGACATTAAAACGACGATTCGCGACACAGTCGATTCGTACTATCGCTTGGGGTTAATTAATTAATTTGCAGAGCTATCGCCAAGCGCTGAAGAATCTATGGAGCAAACCCTTCGTCTGGTGCCTCCGAAATAAAAAAGGGCGGAAATCTCTCGATTGAGACCTCAACTTTGGCACGCTAGGATGGCGTCTCGCATTTTTTAAATTTGGGCGCCTTTTTAAGGTAGTAATGCCGGAGAGGTAAATGTGCGAAAAACCCCTGAGCTTTCAGCGTAAAATTCCAGCGTTTTGTCATGAGTTTATGTTTTGAAGATTTCTAGAGCAAAAAGCCTTGTCACACTTGGCTTATCAATCGTTTTTGGACAGGCGAGTGCTACCGATAATGCCAACTGCAGAAGTATAGATAATGTCCTTGAAAGACTGGCCTGCTACGACAATAGCCATAAGGACCAATCCGAGCCTCAAACCCCAGAAGCCCAAGGGAATAAGTCTTCAAAAATTGGTAGCGCCAACAACATCTTTGCGGATCGGGACAGACCTGTAATGACAACGAGACTAACGGAGATCAACAAACTCCCTAGGTCTGGAGCTATCCTTTATCTCGCTAACAATCAGGTTTGGCAATTGGTTAAGAAAAGGTCTCTTAACGCCAAACCAGGGGATGAGGTTGTAATTAAGCGAGGATTTATTGGCGACTATTTGATCAGCGTAGAAGGCAGTTCGTTCATTCCAGTGAAACGTCTCGAATGACCCTCAACATACGAGACAAGCTATCGGAAGGAGGCAACCCTATATTTTGCGGTCCTTTGGTTGGATGAGCCTGGCCCCATAGCTCGCTTAACAAAACCCCGCCAAAAAATAAATGAAAAGGGATCGTTGACAATTAATATTTGCCGTCGCTGCCAAAAGCACGGCTCTTTTATAAAGCTGGTCAAACGGTCACATCGGTATGAATTAAGCTAAAAAACCCGCGGTGGAAGTTCAGGTAGCAAGAGTTGAGCGAGATAACCACAGTTAAGCTTTATGGCAATGACCACTCACCCTGGGTTCAGGCTGTAATGCTTGCTCTGCACGAGAAAGGTTGGGAATACGACTATCCATACAAAATTTTCTTCTCGGGGTCGCTCAATACGACGCCGGATAGGATTTTGGTCGGGGATGCAGATGCTTTGCACGAACATGACCACGCCGTCGGCGAAAAGGCGGTGACTGTCGCCCACTTTCGTCGAACTCAGAGTGTCGAGGTTCGCATCGGCGTGTCGTTCGTTAGTATTCCTAAGGCTAAAAACAGCCTTAATAAGGAGTGTCAGCCATTTTCATTCGAAAAATTGACTGATCGACATCGAGCTCAGTGGCAGAGCTGGTTTGATCGCATCCAAGTTGAGGGCGGAACTGAAGAGCAAAGGAAAATCTTCCAAACCTTTTTCTACAGATTGCTATGCATGCCAACTGACCTTGGTATCGCCGACGAAATGAACCACTGGCAGAGCGATATTCGTCATTTTTCCGAATTCTACTGTTTGTGGGATAGCGTGCGAAATGCAAACTCCCTGCTGATGCTTTTTGCGCCAGAGTTGCAGCGAGACATGCTTAATTGTCTCTTGGACGTCGCTAACAACATAGGCTGGTTGCCGGATGCTTGGATCACCGGCCATAGCACAAAAATTCAAGGCGGAAGTTCAGCCGACATCTTATTTAATGAAGCCGCACTGAAGGGCATAACCGGTATCGACTATGCCTACGCTCTTAGTTTCATGCGCAAGAACAACGAAGTTGAATCAAAGGATCCCTACAGTCATGGCAGATATTTAGCCGACTACCGAGATCTCGGGTTTGTTTCCACAAAAGCGATCAATTGCGTGAGTAGGCACTTGGAGTATAGCTATCAGGACTGGTGCATCGGCAGTCTCGCAGAACAAATCGGACAACATGACGTGGCCGAGAGGTATTTCGAAAGTGCAAGAAAACTTTGGAATTTGTGGAGGCCGGACTTATTGCACTTCGCACCCAAAACGCCAGGTGGCGACTGGGCGGAGCCATTCGATATCAACTATGCGAGGCCAGACTCGTGGAACGACCCATATTTTTATGAGGGCGTGAGTCGTGCATGGAGCTTCAATACCCAGCACGATTTCGCTGAATTGGTTAAACGGTGTGGAGGCGCTTCCGCATTTGAGCAGAAATTAGACGATTTCTTCAATGAGAAACTCCGAGCAACGAAAGAAACGTTTATGCACATTCCGCTCTTGTACCACTATGCGTACCGGCCAGACAAATCATCTCTTACATTGCGAACGATTCTGGCGAAAGCCTACTCAACTGCGCGAAATGGACTGCCTGACAACGAGGATATGGGTTGTCATAGTGCTTTTTTCATGTGCGGGATGATTGGTTTGTACCCAATGATGGGACAGGACTGGTATTTTTTGACTGCTCCGGCGTTTACGTCCTCTACGATCACACTTGGGGAGTCCGGAGCAACGTTCGTGATTAAGGCATTGAAGGCGTCGCCGGAGCATCTTTTTATTTCTGCAGCTACGCTAAATGGCGAACCGATTGATCGTGCTTGGGTTTATCACCGTGAGATTGAGAAGGGTGGACAGCTCACCCTGGAGTTATGTAACGCTCCAACTTCGTGGGGAACAAAAAGACAGCCCCCTAGCCCAATGGGGTAGGGCTTTATCAAAATCACAAATCTCTCTGCTTCGCTTGCAGAACCTATAAAATCCCATCAATTCTTTCTGTAGCGAGGACCAAAATTATCCGAGGGATTCCAGCCAGTAGAAGAGACCGTCCAACATACTTTCGGGCCACACGCCCACGTAAATATTGAATTGACTTCCTTGCAGAGGATTATCGGCCCTTAATAACGCGCCTTCCGAGGGCATTTGCCATACTTAGTACAACGAATACGCTTCCATAGCAGCATTGCTTTTGATCAAGGATTTTCTCTTAGAAATTTTCTTGTTAACCGGCTGTGGATTCATACGGCATTTTTTGCGTTAGTGTTGATTTTGGGGCTTTTTGGCAGACAGTTATAATGACTAACCTTGAGGCCCTTGGATAGGCACCATAAAAGGCTTCGTTCAACAGAACTTTATTTTGCTGCGGAGCATGATATGGAGAGAGCGGATTTTTGGCGCGAGAGTCAGAGAACTGGCAGGCTTCCTCTAAAAACCAAAATAATCTACGCCTTGGGGGAAATGCCAGGCAGTCACATGAACAGCGCAATCGGCACTTTGCTTGCGCTCTATTACAACCAAATTCTAGGGGCCTCCGCCAGCATTATAGCTATTGCAATGGGGCTGGCCCTTTTTCTCGACGCCGTTTCTGACCCTGTTGTGGGAACGTACTCGGATAATCTCAAAACTAACCTTGGGCGCAGACACCCCCTCATGTACGCTGCCGCGTTGCCTCTTGGCATTTTTATGGCCCTGCTCTTTTCACCTCCTGCTGGACTTGGTGACGAGGCTCTCGTCGCTTGGCTTACAACTTTTCTGATTTTGGCGCGACTGACTTTTACGCTTTTCAGCGTCCCGTGGAGCGCAATGACGTCAGAATTGACCGACAGCTACTCTGAACGATCTGAGGTAGTCAGTTGGCGCCAGATTGTTGGCCACAGTTTGGGCGCAATATATGGGTTTTTGATCTTCACCTTCATCTTCAGCGAGTCCGACGCGTTCCCTCAAGGGCAGCTCAATCCAGAAAACTACACGCTTTTTGCGCCTCTGCTTGGTACGTTGATTACGATTTGGTGCCTGATTACCACGCACTTCACCCGGGATCAGATTCAATACAGTTACCAACGCACGGATGCCCAGTCATTTGGTTTGCTTGTTCTTTTCACATCACTCCGCTCGGCATTAACAAACCGAAACTTCGCCTTGCTTCTCTGCGCCAGCTTAATCGCCTTTGGCGTGTTTGGTGTTCTGGGTTTTTTCGATATTTACGTGAACACCTATTTTTGGGAATTAAAAGCGAAAGATTTTGGAATTATTGCCTTGTTTGTCTGGATCGGTCCTCTTATCGCAGTACTGCTGGTTATGAATTTTCAAGCGCATTTCGAAAAACATCATGGATTAGTGTTCGCATTAGTAGGTGGCATGATTATGAGTATGGTCGGTGTTGCCGCCCGATTGAGCGGTCTTTTCCCCGAATATGAGAGTCCATTTTTCTTACCAACAATTACTTGCATTGCGACCATGAATCTCTTTTTTTCGGTGCTTACTGCGATTATGTTTATCTCTATGATTGCAGATTTAGTGGACGATCAGGAGTTAAAAACCGGGCAGCGACAGGAGGGTGTCTTTGCCGCTGGTGTTGCGTTTTCTACTAAGGCTGTGGGTAGCCTTGGGGTCATTGTCGGAGGATTTTTGCTGGAGTTTTTTATTCAGTTTCCGGCAGGCCAAGGACAGACTGAAATCAGTGAAGATGTGTTATTTCGGCTCGCGATAACCGACGCGATCGTCGTGAACTCACTGTTGCTCATTCCTACCTTTTTAATCAGTAAATATACGCTTACCAGAAGTAACTTTACCGCTGTGCAGGCGGCGTTGGAGGAACGGCGTGAAAGTCTGTTAGGAACTTAATCCATTAAATATGATGGTCATTGAGACCTCAAAAGAACCTCTTATATGATTCACTATTGGGACGTAGGGCGACGATAGATGCGTGCAAGGACAGGCTTTTGGTTAACCTATTTCATTAAATCAGTAGCTTATAGGCTTTATCTCGAGAAATAATTCCACATAAAGGTGAGATGGTTTCGATTAATTTAGCCATCCGAAAATGTTGAACGGAATCAACTGCGAACTTTTCCTACGAACCAAATGATCGCGGATCGGACTGCGCGGGATAACTACCTGATTAATTGCTTTTGCATTGAGGCATCTACTTTAGTGAAGTGAAAACCTTAGTTGTTATAAACGAAAGGATTTCCTACGATCTGTAGATCCTAACGGTTTACATAAGACTTGCTATCTCAAGGTATCAATTGGGACGCCAGAGATGTCTTGCGTGCTACTAATTCTTTATGAGTTATCTCTTTGATGTGCTCGAGACACTTTGTGGTGTCATCTTTTCCGGCTGTCATAAAAACAAGCTGGTTGCCCTAAATTATCAGCAAAGCCCCAACAGATGTCTTCATCCGTAGCACTCGATGGTCCAATACCAAGCGATATCTTTTATGGGAAAAAGCCGCTTACTTTCAAGATCCTAATGACGTATCTACACCGATATATCTCTAGCGTTCGCGCCAAAACCTTAGGTGATTCGTACTTCAGCGTCTGTTCTTCATCGAGTTCTTGGCGAAGCCGTGTTCGAGTTCAGACAATCTCAGAGCTTATACGTAGATTTGGCACAGTCGTAAAAAACGCTGCTTTTTTCAGTCTCGGACAAGCCTAGTTGGTTCGCTATCTTCTTAAAAAGATTCCATAGCGTTCTGTAAGAGATACATTCCTTGTCCACGGGGAAGTTGCTTTCGAACATACACCGTTCGGGGCCAAAGCAATCTATCGCATGCGAGTAATAAGGTAGCAGATCGTTCAAGAAGTTTTCGGAGCTTTGGGGGCTTGTTATTTTGTTCATATGGAAGTGCGGCTCCCATTCACCAACCCTCATTTGAGCCCCGCCCAATTTCATGACTGCATTCGGACACTTTGCGATCGTCTCTATGGCAGACCTCCAAGATAGTTTGTCGGCGTCGCTTGCGCGCACGTCGATTTTTCCTCCAAGATGATTCACCACTATCGTTACGCCCGGGAATTGTCTCGCCAAATTAGCCAAGTTTGGTAGCCTTAAAAAATCTGGTGACCAGTTATCGTATGTAAGGTCGAGTTTTTCAACGACGCCGAATGCATCAATAAAATTGCTGTGAAGTTCACTGGGAAGAGCTGTCCGAATACCGCGAAAATTTTGGCTGGCTTCGAGATGTGCCTCCAATACTGCCTGAACAGATTCTCCCAACCTCATGTCAGCTGAAGAGAATATACCAGCGCAAAGGTCGGTATTTCCGTAAAGACCTGATCTGCTCATAGCAGCAATGCCATTGGCAAAATCAGTTTCCCCCACGCAGCGCATGTTTTCAGGGCCATCGGCTCGATAAAATGCACCACACTGAGCGAAAACGGTTTTGTGGATATTATGCCCGCTCTGCGCTATGTCGTTAGAAATTTCCTCACACAGGTAGACCTCTTGACGAAACCCGAGCTCGTTAAGCTTTCTTAGGTCCCATAGATGATGATGTGGGTCAATTATTGGAAGTTCAGGCTCCAAGACTGACTCTAATTCTTCGGCTTCAATCCAACGCTCAATGTCTTTGTTTTGATCTATTGCCATATTTCTTTTTCGACTCTAAAAGGCGCGTGCCAAGCTGCAACATCCGGGTAAGGCAATTGGGCGCTACCCAGCGACGTTGGGGTGCCCCAGCGTCCGCAGCTATTTAGGTTTTTAGGTAAGTAATTTCACATCGTCCGCCATATTTGCCTTCGTATCGCTACGCTGCAAAGCACGTCAATACACGCAAACGTTTCTCAAATCTTAAAACGAAAAGGTTGTGATTTGGGAAGTCTTTCAAATTGTATTTGCGCGCTCGAGAAATTTTTAGCTGTTCGTTTGCAGGCCTATCATTCATATCAGCACACCATAGATAACGCATCGAATGTTTGCCTAAGATGGGATAGGCGAGGGGTGATTTCTGATCCGTTTTTGCTTTCTCACCCTAATTGCGGAGCCAATGCCTTATGATGGTCTAGTCAGAGCGAAGAGGAGCTGAAGCATGAATGACAACAATTTGATGTCACCCGAGGTACTTGGATTTGATCCCGAAGTACTTTCCCAACGATATGCTTCGGAACGCGACAAGCGAATCCGCAACGACGCTGAAGAGCAGTTCGAACAACTTTCGCATGATTCGCCATTTGCGAATAAATACCTCGAGTCTGATCCTTATTGCAAAACCTCAGATCGTTCGCCCTTTAAAGACCGGTGCGAGGTTATTGTTGTTGGTGGCGGTTGGGTAGGTATGCTCACAGCAGCACGATTGAATCAGGCGGGTATCGCCGATATTCGAATCATCGAGAGCGGTAGTGATTTCGGCGGTACCTGGTATTGGAACCGCTACCCCGGTGCACAGTGCGATATCGAGTCTTACAGTTATCTGCCGCTGCTGGAAGAAACCGGATACGTGCCAAAGCTTCGCTTTTCTTACGCTTCGGAAATTTACGAGCACGCGCAAAGAATCGGCAAACATTTTGATCTCTATAAATCGGCTGTTTTTCAAACCTGGGTGACAGAGATTCTTTGGCTTGAAGATGAGTGTTTATGGCTGATAAAAACTAACCGAGGCGATGAGATGCTCGCTCGTCATGTTTGCCTCGGAACGGGAGCGGCCAACCGGCCTCGTCTACCGGGCATCCCAGGTATCGAAAAATTCAGAGGTCATTCTTTTCACACCTGTCGCTGGGATTACGACTATACAGGAGGCGGTCCAGAGGGTGGACTTATTGGTCTGGCAGATAAGACTGTTGCCATCATCGGTACCGGTGCTACGGCTGTACAATGCATTCCTGCGCTGGGCGAGTCGGCGAAACAGCTCTATGTCTTTCAACGGACTCCATCATCGGTAGATGCTCGAAATAACGCTGAGACTGATCCAGAGTGGGCAAGTAATCTCAAACCGGGATGGCAGAAGGACCGACAGAAAAAATTTGGTGAAGCATTTTTGGGAGGCCCGATAGATCCAGCCTTCGCCGACGACGGCTGGACACGGCTGACCCGTAACGTAGCGGAATTAGCCAATCAAACAGGTGGCAAGGTACCCAACCTCTTGCAGATGGCTGATTTCAAGACGATGGAGGAAATCAGGGGAATCGTTGACGACACCGTCCGCGACCCAGAGATCGCTGAAAAACTAAAGGCGTACTACAACCAGTTTTGCAAGCGGCCCACATTTAATGATTTTTATCTCGACACGTTTAATCGTAGGAACGTGGAGCTGGTTGACGTCAGTGCTACTCGAGGAGTCGAGAAGATCACTGAAAATGGAATCGTGGCTTCTGGTAAAGAGTATTGTGTCGACTGCATTGTGTATGCCAGCGGCTTTGAAATCACATCTAGTTATGAACGACGCTTAGGTATTCCAGTTTTTGGTATTGGCGGCAAGTCAATATACGATCATTGGCAAGGGGGTATGAGAACGATGCATGGGCTGATGGTTAGCGGTTTCCCAAATCTATTTCTCTGCGGCGGCGGATTTGTGTTTCAGCTTGGCGCCAACTATGCCCACGGCATCGATGTTCAAGCCGAACATGTGGCCTATACGATTAGTGAGTTGAACAGCCGCGGTGTCAAATCTGCGAATGTTACATTCGAAGCCGAAGAGCATTGGATTGCTGATCAGTTGGAAACAAAAGGCGGCGGCTTTGTGCTAGGAGGGGCGTCAGAGACTTGCACGCCAGGCTACTACAACCAGGAGGGCACCACTAAACGCTACCGAAACGTGCGACGTGAGACCTACAGCAAGGGTGTCGGAGCATACATAAAGTTGTTACGTGAATGGCGCAAAAATGGGGAGCTACAGGGCTTAGAATTGCGCTAACTTCAAAAACGTATATCAACTTGTCTTGCCGGTGAGTACTAAATGCATCCACCAACAAGGAGCGACGAATTATCGTACTGCGTAGGTCTTGTCGAAAAAGCCTACTGGTTGGCCAATAAAACGCTATCTGATAAAAACTTAGGCAGATTCGGGGCTCGTGGAAATCTTAAAATTTCTTGAGAACATTTCAACGCTTAGAGTTCATCTTATTAGCTTTTGTTTCTTGCTACCTTGCGTTGAAGCGTGTTTTGCATCGGAGCCAGTGGTATTGACCAAAATTGTGCGAACGGATCGTTCTTACTTTGTTTGTGACGGAGCAGGCGCCGAACAAACTTGTTTCGACCAATATGTAGCCTTCACAGACCAGTATGCTCCTACAACCGATCCTGCAATCACGATTGAGGAACTGCGATGTGCCTCTTTTGGTAGAGATCAAAGTGAAGGTGCTTTTTCCGTGTCTGGGCTTTTGGTTGAAAATGCAGTGGGACGGCCTTCCCCAGTAATCCCTCGAATCTTAAAAATACGCTTCTATTCTTCCAGCGCGAGCGGCGAGCCGATTGAGCTACAACGTAGTCAGCTTACGTATCTCCTAGCGGAGCCATCCGCAGGGTCAGAGCTAACTGTCGAAACTAGCTCTGAAGGAAAGAGATCGAGAAAAGCTTTCGCTAAATATTTTCCGGATTGCAAGATGGTCCAATTCGTTGGCACGGAATTAGGATCAATATCGACGGAGTCAGGAGGCTTCAAAGGCGCCAGAGCAAGATCTCCTATCTCAAAGAAAGCATCAGAGTATCCGCCTGGTCGATAGAATTTTTCAAAGCGATTTGAATCTTGCGCAGAAAGGTTTTCTAACAGGCAAGAGATATTTTGCTGCCTCGGCAAAAGCACCTAAATTTGCGACGACTAGACATTAGAAACGATCTGCTCTCGCGTGTCTTGTTCGCGTCGATGGTCTTACGGTTCCGAGCTAAATTCGACGTTGACAACCCGCCCTTTGTTTTCAGGGCTAATTTAAGCTCAGTATTTTTAGTCATTGCAGGGAGGAAAAGATGGGCTGGTAAGCTAGGTTGGGGAAGCACGCTTAAATGAATTCAAGCTAGAGAAAGTAAAGAACAATCACGGAGTACCTAAGACCGCAACCGACGAAGTTAATGAAAACACCTTGATCAATCGCCTTTTCGTGATTAAAGCTAAGTCTGCCGTCACGATCTATCAGATATTTACTTTTGATGAGGCTGTGCTCGCCAGTGTTGATGTCAGGGGAGGCCGGGAAAGAATGGATTGCTATCTTGACGGGCTGAGATTCCCGACTTCTTATATTAAGAAAGAGAATTCGATTGCCTGAACGAAGACGGAACTAATTCAACACTAGAACATTGAGCTCTCGTGATACTCAAACTGACGAAGTTAAGGGGTTTAAGTGACTAGGCACTGTAGTATTTGGATGATTAATCGACGATCGACTAATGCCACCAAAATATTTTCACTTGGCGCTCGAGGAGTGGCACTTAGTCGCGCAGGCATTCCACACAGCTCGAGTGTCGCATCTAAGCTAAAGGATGTTGCGCCCAATTTGAAACACCGCAGTTTTGGTGCGCTGCTGCTTCTAGGCTTGCTTGGATCGTCAATAGACATCGGGCATGCCGCCGACTTGGAATTACGAGACACACACAATGCGTTCATAGAAACCTATGAGATCTCTACCAACTCCGGCCTCGCTATTGCGATTAAGGACAATATTGACATTGCCGGTCGAGTAACGTCTGCAGGATCCTTGGCGATGGCTGAAAATGTTGCTCGCACAGACGCCTATCTTATTGAGAAGTTACGTGAAGCGAAATTTCATATTGTGGGCAAGACAAACTTGTCGGAGTGGGCCAATTTTCGTTCAACGAACTCGATAAGCGGTTGGTCGAGTTATGGAGGTCAAACAACCAATGTAGCAGGCAATAGCCTTAATCCTTGCGGTTCGAGCTCTGGCTCTGCGGTGGCTGTTGCGACCGGATTAGTCGAAGTTGCCATTGGTACTGAGACGAACGGGTCTATCAGCTGCCCTGCATCCGTGAACGGCGTTGTTGGCATGAAGCCGACCGTTGGATTGGTAAGTCGCCACGGCATCGTGCCCATTGCGGCCTCCCAGGACACTGCAGGACCTATGGGAAAAGATGTGGCAATTGTTGCGCGAGCACTGGAGGCTATCGCAGGTCCGGATAGTAACGATTCAGCAACCGCATTAATCCCTGCCGATTTTGATTTTGATCTTACAGAAGCTGCTGCTAACCGCACTTTACGCGGCAAGCGTTTTGGACTTTTGACTTCAGGTTCAGAATACCCCGAGGCGCAAGCGCTATTGCGGCGAATTCGTCAATTAGTTGTAGGACTTGGAGGCGAGGTAGTGGATATCGAGGATTCGCGTGATTACCCCTCAGACGAGAGTTACCGAATCTTGCTCTACGAGTTTAGCCGCGGGCTGGAAAACTATCTGGCCAGCGGCGGCAGCCCAATAAAAACACTCTCCGAAATCATGGCCTTTAATGAGCAAAACCGGCGTGCTGTTATGCCATATTTTGAACAAGAAATTTTCCAGCACGCGCTTGCTGTGAAAGACGAAACCGCTGAGTACCAAGCTGCACTCGAAGCGGTCGCTGCAATTCGTCAGCAAACTCTAATGCTACTGCATAAGAACGACCTCGATGGATTCGTTGGCCTCACCCGAGGTCCTGCATGGCAGATCGATTATGTTGCGGGCGATGACGCCGCCATTTCTAAGGTGCCCCGGTTTGGCAATGGACAATTTGCCGCTATCACCGGTATGCCTCACATAACGATCCCCGCGTTTTCAATGCATAAATTGCCCGTAGGTTTATCGGTTATTGGGGAGCCCTGGAGTGATAAAGCATTGCTGTCGTACGCGGCAGCCCTTGAAAGCGCACTGAAAAGTCAGTTTCCTTGAGCCAGATTTGCTCGGACGTTTCAGAAATCCTTGCATCTTGTGCTGCTAAAAACTCGCCAGGCTTGGCTGCACAATTATTAAAGACCCGAATTTCGGAATAAAGATTTATAAGCTTCACTGGCAATGCCACCGGTCGAGTTTTGTCTCTTCTTAAGGGGATGCCGTCAAAGAGGATTGGAAAGTCCTCAAAAATAGATGAGCCAAACACTGCCGGTGGCTTTCAGCGCAGCGCCATTCAGGAGATTTTGAGTAATCAGGCAAGCGATTTAGCAGCGAACGCCATACAAGGAGGGCGGTTGAGGTACTTCTT
Organism: K189A clade bacterium; assembly: GCA_902528515.1. Lineage (GTDB taxonomy): Bacteria > Pseudomonadota > Gammaproteobacteria > Pseudomonadales > Azotimanducaceae > UBA4421. The sequence goes on along the minus strand of CABZTD010000022.1, from coordinate 12,551 downwards.
TGAGGGCTCTGAGTTCATTCCCTTCTTGAAAGTGATTGCATTGCGCCGATTAGAGCTAGTTTTTTGTTGAAAAGTGATATTAATCGGAGGCTCTTATTACCGATCGAGGCACGCTGCTTAACGTTGTAGTGCGCCCGTGGGGAGCTTGTTTTTGGTAGGCTCCGAGAAAAAGATGCCTCAAATGAACATATACCCTCTTACGTCTTTGGTCACTCTGTCTTTAGTCGCTTTGGCATGGATCTTGAGCCTTCGTGTTGGAAGAGCCAGAGCAAACTTCGCTGACGCGCTCGAACAGCCAGAAAAGTTTCATTCGTTGGAACTATATTCTGATCCTGGTTTCATGGTCGTATTCCGCAACCATCAGAATTTGTTGGAACATCTAATTCTTGTTTTGCCCGCACTTTGGATTTTCGCGGTGAGCGTTTCCGACGGTATTGCTTCCATACTTGGGTTCACGTATTTCATCGGCAGGGTTTGGTGGGCAAGAAACTATCCAACTAATTACAGTCATAGGCCTGCATTTATTCTTTGTTTTTTTTCTCTTCTGGCGCTTCTAATTGGCGCTTCTGGGGGCACCATCTACACGCTATTATTTTAAACTCGCCCAGTAGGCTCGCACGGACTTGCGAGGGTAAGGCGCTGCTAAGGCATAACGATACCGCCTTCAGCGATTCTCAAAGTTGCTCTTTTTGGGTAATTGCTTTCTGCAATTATCGTCGCGCGCGGCCCACCTAACCCTTCAAAACTCAGATCCGCAAGGTCCCTCAGTGCCGATTGCTGTTTGTCTTCAATGGGAAGACACGCATTGTTTTCCGCAATGATTCGTTGGTTTTTAACAATCCAAGCGTGAGTAAGCTGTTTCGGCACTCCGAATCCAAGACAGCCAGTTGCACACAGTTTTACGCGTCCAAATTGTAGAAGTTGTAAAGCTGATCACTCGTAAAGTGTTTTTTGTAGGTTTTTTTGGAACCAAATAAGCTCGTTGGCAAAAACCGAAGTTGTTTAGAAAGCACTGTTACAAATCGTTAGTTCGAAGGCAAAAGTAGACAAGCTCTCAAGGTTAGGTATCACCTTGGGGGAGGGTGACAATTCCACCTGGTACCCGGATACAGGAATCTGCGGATATTTTGAGCGGTTTTGGGATTGTCTACTTGATCAACTGCAACACTAACTGCGGCCTAGCATTTGCTTGAGCTAACATGGCTGTGCCTGTTTGTCGAAGTACCTGCATTTTAGCTAACACTGCGCTCTCTGTGGCAAAGTCTGTGTCTTCAATTCTTGATCGAGCTGCTGAAGTTTGTTCGGTTATACCCATAAGGTTGGAGATAGTGTGTTCTAACCGGTTCTGGAGACCCCCGACTCCTATTCGCACCGATGCCAAAGTTTTCAGGGCTGAGTCAATGCCGAGCAAGGCTCCCGAAGCGTCGTTAGACAGATCGATTCTATATAAGCTGCCGCGCCCCCCTAAAGTAAACTGTTCATTTTCCACCGTATTTGGGTCGTCAGTAATGGAAAAATCGATCGTGCCAATTGACGAGACTATTTCGTTTCCTGCGGTAATGGACTCAGCCAAACCTGCACTTAGTGCAATGGTTTGAGTAAAGGTCCCTTCATCATGCATCTGAGCCGCAGATACGCCCTGGATAAAGTAAGTATCCGGATTGTAGAGACCCGCCAATATAATATCGCCAAACGCAAAAGGTCCGGAAGTAGAAATGCCTTTGATTTCAAGATTTGTAGAGCCAGCAGCATAATCCTGCGTCGCAGTCCCATACGTTGTACCAGAATGCCCGCTTAGGGTGGTTATGTGGGTTTCAATGCTCTGACCAGCGTCCGTGCCAAGCTGAAAGTTTTTCCAACCCCCGATACTTTCGTTATTGAACATCGTTTGATTGGCGATCTTATCCATCTCGGCTACGAGGGCAGAAACCTCCACCTGCATGTACTCACGGTCTTTTGCAGAGTTGCTATCGTTGGCAGCCTGAACGGCGAGCTCACGTATTCTTTGCACAATACTGGTTTGATCTACGTACATCGTTTCAGCGACCGACAGCAAGGAAACCGCATCTTCAGCGTTTGTTATGGCCATGTTCAAACCACGCACCTGAGATGTCATTCGATCAGCTATGGCGGATCCCGCAACATCATCTTGTGCTTAATTTATCCTAGACCCAGTCGCCAAACGCTCCATTGCAACGGACACTGTTTTAGTGGTCTCAAACAGCGCTCTCTGAGAGTTAAGGGCCGACAGGTTAGTGCTAACAATCACGGGCTTTTCCAAACACAGATACACAAACCGGCAATCTTTTGCCGCCATAAAGGTAATCGGTTGCCACCTTTAAAGCTTTAGTTGAGCGCGATATAACGTACGCTTTTAAAAGCGAGAGTACGGAGTTGAAACCCCAATTCTTCGTGTCTGGGGATGATGAGCCCCGATGAGAGCATAACCGTCAGTTAGGAATGACGATATCGCGATTGTTAAAAAAAATTGAAGAGTACGTGTCACTCTGAAGTTGCTCGCTTTGAATGCAACGAGGAAAATCAATTAAAAGACCATAATACGATTCAGATAATTGCGCGGTATGAGGACCTTGAGTTAGCCGCAGTGCGGGCGGTTTTTAAAAGGCACAAAACAGAAGATAATCTGTTGAATAATTCAAAGGTGTTTTACATCCTTGCGAGAAAAGAGGCGGGTTGTCAATCGGCCGGAGCATCAATACCCTGAGGGTTCATGTTGATTGAGTAGCTTTATCTTTGGAGAAAAAGCAAACATACCCTGGGCATTACAGTGCTAACGGAACAGTATAGTTACGCCCAAAACAATTAGTTGCCAATTTGCAGCTGTGGTCCGACTACTAATATCAATAAGGAAAAGAAAAGTTATGAGCAATTTTTTTGGAAATATGCTGGTGACACTATTGCTGCTAGCATCAGCAGCTGCGAGCGCTGTCGACATGGCGGAGCCGACTGGCACTGGTGAGCTGACAATTACCAGCATTTCTATAGGTAGCGAGGGCACAACCATCGACTTTGAAGGCCCAGTTGAAAATTACGGTACTGTATTTGCTACCCATTATCTTCAATCTGTTGACGGTGATCGAACTCGCGGAACCATCACGGGTCAGGCGAGGGCTATGCTGAATGATGGTGGGATGGTGATTACACCTCATTACGGCACATTCACTAGAAGCGGACCGAAAATTCAGATCTACTTCACTGATGCAACGAATACGGGAGTAGTGAATTTTGTGGTTTGGGATGCTGACGTACTCACCAAAAAGGTTGACTTGAAGTATTGGGAAGTTCAGTCGGCCAACTGATTTGGTTTTGAGCGGCTCCAGTTGCCAAGTGTTTGATGCGGCAGGTAAATAATTTGCAACCTCGTTGTACTGGTGACCTTTTATTTGGGAATTTACAGAGGAAGAGACAGCGATTTTTTCATCACCACAAGTTCCTTTTAGCGCCTATTGGAGTAACAAGAAATCACGATAGCAGCCTCTAACCTTAAGGTGGCAGCGTAATTCATGAAGCCTTTTTTGGTAAACCCTTAGGTGACGCGTATGGTCGAAGGTGATGCTGGCGGGTTAAACGACAGGCAGGCGATCAATGATCCCTATGTTTTAAATTCTCCGACGGGCGAGGAATCTTCATGGAGAACTATTAAGTGACTTGTTTATACAGACAAGGGACGCAAAAGATCGCTGCAATCGTATAACTCAGATTCCGTATCTTCTAGGAGTGCTGCGGTTGCCAGGTTAGCAAAGTCTAGCGGTTGATCGTCGCCTCAGTAAGCAACCATTGCAGCGATACCTGCAACAGCGACTGTCGTAAATAAAAGGCTTACTACAAGAATAATAAGATTTCGCGAAGTTGCCGTGTCCTCAGGCGTCGCTGACATTCTCTCTCTCCCACGAGGCCCTCCGCCGAAAAGTATTCGTTTCAAGCTTCACGTGTCAACACCACGCACGTTGTGGTCGGATCAGTGAAAGCGACTTAAAGAGTTAACAGAGCGGATGAGGTTTATCCCTATCCGTCAACCTTCAGCCTTTTCAGGAGTGGTCCTAGCCTGAAGCGCTAGGACCTTGCAATCGCTTACTGAGGTGGGATAGAGCTCGCGCCTAGAGTGTCCTGCTTCTTCAATGTTGGCGAACCTTGCATTCACAGTGGAATGATGCATCTCGTCTTCCCTGACGCATTGGATGAGGTCGCTTAAGCGAGCGTTGGGAGGCAAATCGTAGTATTCGATAGCGAGAGCCGGAGCTGGAACGTTTTGCACGGCTCCGCTTTCAACTAGTTGTAAATAAGACGTATAGCTCTTGACGGCTTCTTCTTCGAAGTAGTGAACCATCAGGTGAGCAGTTTTTGGCGCGCAGACGTACAAGACGAAGTAATAGTTCCAGAAAATCGCCTGGGCGGCCAAAATTAGCCATCGCTCTGCGATGTTGGGTCTAGCGATTTCAATGAAAAACATGAGGTGCATGCGCTCATTTTCAGCCTCTGCCAAAAGCTCTCGTATCATTGGGCCATAGCCGGTTCGCATCTGTCGCAAGCTCTTTAAATGAATCCACATACCAGCAACCATCCCAGGAACTCCTGCAATAGTCTCAAGGACAACTGCTCTGTGGCTGTAGCGACGAGCGAAGAACTTATCTGCTAAAAATCGGAAAAACCGTGTTTGGGTTTTTGCAAAGGTGTCTGAGAAGCCAGTTTTCATTTTTAACTCTGAGTGTATTTGCATCAGCAGGAACGGGCTCCTATGCCCAAGACTCGGGAGATTACGGCGTCGCCATTCGGGCATAGCGGGAGTTTATTTTTCTGGAAGGTAGGGTATTTCTTCTGGCTGGAGGACCCAATCCAGTAAATTGCGGCGAGCCAGCCTGGCGGTAATCGCACTTCGCAGATTAGTCTTGACCCATATCCCAAGTTTTGCTGGTAAGTCGAGCCCATTCAAATTCAGTAAGGTTATCGGAATCAAGCTGCCCGACATGTTGCCCCTTCTTTAAGTCGAATTCCTCATCGTTCGCTGACTTCGTCTTTGCGAAAATGCGGCTCTTGTAATGTTTCTTATCAGCGAAAAAGCGTTGTTGATGTATTCCCACCAGAGCGCTCCATTGTTACGTTACGTAACAATAACGTCTGGAGCTTTAGCGACAATCGAATAGTAAGCTATTGATAAATTCCAAAAAGTATTTAATTCCTTAAAGCGCTCGGATCGGATTTCTATGATCGCTGGGGATTAATTCTATCTGGGAAAGATACCCAATCTTGTGTAACAGCACTATTGGCCTAGCTTGCGTTACAAAAGTCTCTCCAACCGCATTTTAAACGTCTCTACGAGCCCCTGTGTGCGTCTAAGAGGGTGTTTTGGTAGGGTTGCCCAATGATCCTAGTAAGAAACCTTTTGATCACGGTTTTGGTGCTGTATTGCTGCTACATGATTTTCAAAATCAGTAGCAATGCAGGGTTCTTTTTCCTTCCATTGCTTTTCGTACTGCCGCCTTTGATCTTCAGAAGAAAGAAAGCTTCTGAAGATAATGAGTCGTGATGCGAACATCGAAATTTTGCTATGAGTGAAGAGGCAGGGGTCATTCACATTCTTTCCAATCCAACTATGCCAGGCTTGGTGAAGCTTGGTAAAACGACCAACCTCCCCGCAAGACTTAAAAGCCTTAACAGCACTGGTGTGCCTGTACCATTTCAATGTGTGTTTGCCAAAAGGGTGGGCAACTATCACGAGGTGGAGCGGCCGCTCTGCGATGAACAACCCTCAAAATATCCGCCCATGCCTATATCTAGGTAGCTAGGGGATGTAGACGCTCTTTTTACAATTGCAGCCTCTCTGGCGGAAAGAATTATTAGGCCTCGCCTGTTGAGCGATATCGAGTCAATAGATCAGTCCCCAGCTGATTATATAAATCGCCAATAAGAGTACGTACACAGTAATCCATAGCAATAGCCGTACCCGCCTTGCAAGACCTAAAGGGTCGTTATGTTTCACGAGACTACGAGAGAAAGGTCAGGTTTCGAGCCCAGGGTAAGATCGTTTTCTTTGAAACTATTGACGAGGTCAAACAAGATTCTCATTAGTGTAAAGTTGAGCGGCCCGCGCGTTATCCCGTGTAATGACCTAGATGCTTCGCTGAGCTTTCCAATTTCGATTAAGCCCGCCGCCTTTAATATTACGACTTCATCTGGGGAAAGCTGGTTATCATCGCTTAAATTTATTTTAGGCCGCCTGCCGAACGGAGAGGAAAGAAGGCACTGCATTTCATCAATATAGCGGATGCAATTTAAACAGCCCTTACGAGAGAACATGGGGCCTAGCATACGATGTACGCACACCCCATGTATCATCGCTTGGTTCCATAACCTCATACCCTCGAGGAGAACACTCAAGCCCTCGGTCAATGTCGATTTGTGCAAAAAGAGAGTCTCATTAATATCGGACTGTTCATTACGTCCCATGTTCTTCTTCCATAACAGCATTATGAGAATGATAATCATTATTATTAGAGAGTAAAGACCCGATCGGGGGCAATCGTGCTGGGGTCCAATTTTTTAGGTTGAAACTGAGGTTTTTTTAAAGGTGCATGCGTTGGAAGCCGTTTTGTTCTAAATGAGAGTGCAGTCACAGGTAATCTGAGGTTGATGGTTACGACCCTAAAAATATCCGCCCATGCCTATATCTAGGCAGCTAGGGGTATGGTGATTTGTGTTGAAACCTGCAAAGGCATCGCGCTATTCCCTTTTACTTGCCAGTGTTCATTAGGTCCTCAGCCATGACCAAAACGACAAGGAGTAGTTATGTTTAATTTTCACAAAATCTGGTTTTCAGCGGCTTTGTTTGTTTTTACTGCAGTTGCAAACGCCGATGGTCATCCAACAATCACGATTCCTGAAGAAACTTTTTCCGTAAATGGGGAATTGATGAACCTCGAACTTACCGATGAGGGTGGAGTCATTACTGAAGCTGCCATAGCAGGCAAATACGGAAGAGTGTTTATCACCTATAATATGTCAACAACCCAAACTCAAAGACTCAAGGCTCTTTCACGGGCCGTGGAATGGGAATCGACGATACGGGCAATAGAGAATTTGCCGTGAGAGCAGGAGTTTGGACCAGGAGCGGTACCACGTTAACACTCCACTCATTAGATGATCTGACTGATGGCACGCAAAACCTGTGTAAGTCCGAATTGAACCTAACTACAGGTGATTTTCGGATGACTTTCTACCCAATGTAAGTGAGCTTTTGACCCGCAAAACGAAAGACTGACCCGCATGCGGGTCTTTCCAAACCGCGTCTGCGTAAACTTCACGGCCCTCAAAATGAAGCGGTGAAGGGCGACACCCAGTCATCTAGGTAACGTCCTTAACCAACTTTACCCGCCCGCGCGCGCGAGGCGGCAAATATGCTCTATTGAGCGGGTCCCCCCGAGCCTGGCAAGTTATGGGATGTCGCGCGCCGAAAATAACGCCTAGCATTGAATTCTGCTAAACCAACATCAGAGGGGCAAGGCTAGATTAGCTTACCGGATTAGAGATAACGCCAACTGTAAAAAAGTAAAAACGGGAAAGCCCTCTTTACGGGTCATTTTGGCCAATAACCGCCATCACGCTCCATTTCACGGTGTACCCGTAAAACACGGTTAAAAATGCTATAGACGCAGCAGGGCCAAGGACGCTTAGCTCTTTTAGATTTGCAGCTATTCCTACGCAACCAGCAATCAAACCCAACCAGCCCCAATAGACGGCTCCTTCAGCGAAGTTCAATAGTGCCTGGTTGCGATTCTGATTAAAGCCCCCTTTAGCCACGGCGAATGCCAGTCCTCCTCCAAAAACGATCGCTAAACTTACTGCATCCAAAAATGCTGCAATCCCTGCCGCGCCGTCCATGATCCAAACCATCATCCCCGCACAAGCGATAAAGCCAAATATCCGCATAATTTACTACTTCTACAAAACTCTGGCCCTGACGATACCCATAAAAAATACGTCTACACCAGCAATATTTCGAAAGATGCAAAGCACACATATTGATTGTGTGATTAGCGCCTTAGGATTGCTTGAGGATCACTGGAGCCTCCACAAGCCATTTCCCTTTCTGTGGTGCGGGGGCTTCTTAGGAATAGAAGTTACTGAATCGGGTAAGCAGTAAAAGACATCGTTCCTTTGACGAGGTCCACATCACCCTTGGCATAAATCATGTCACCATTGGAAAACTGGTCTAGGGTGTACATGGTGACCATCTTACCGTCGCGTCTCCAAATACCCTGCAGGGTGCCTGCAACCATGACACCGTCGTTGTTTATGGTTCGAATATCTCCAGAGAAGTCGCCCTGATTCTTGTCCGCACTGCTGCTGACGAAATCGTAGCTCAGGTAGACCTTGCCGTAACCCTCACCAACATCGCCTTCAGCCGTAAGGGCGATGCCGTTGATATGGCTAGTCCAGCTGGTGATGTTGAATTCCGCCGGGAATGACTCGCCGCTCACCTCAAAGGCATGTAGGGGCGCGGCGAATGCGCATACGAGCATGGCGAAGCTAAAGGCGATATTTTTTAATATCTTGGTCATGGTGTTTACCTCACTGTTTTAAGTTCGATGATTATGCACCAGCCCGAGTTAATCTTTTGTTGCAACTAAGGCCATGCGGGGAGTCACCCTTTAGGCGTTCCAAGATATCGCCATATCGTCAGTGCGGGGCTTTTTTAAAACTTTTAGCAGGTGCCGATCCTCTTAGTAACTTTACTAGCTTATGTTCGCAAGCTCTTGTGAAGCTCCTGTGTTTGACGGTATTCCTCTCTTATCGCATCAGGCGGGGTTCTATATTTTTCTTTGTAGTAAATTGTAAATCCTTCACCTATCTCAATTTTCCATCCTATTTCTCTTACCCTATCCGTATCTACTACAGCTTCGCCTTTATGCCGATAGACTGTGCGATAAATGGTTGTGCTGTACTGACCAGCTCCTGTTTCATATTCGCAACCAAATATCGCAGGCTAAGAGTTCAGAACAAAAATCTTTCTGAACCCTGTACATTGTTTTAAAAAAGGAACAGTTGTCTTCTCCAGACAGTCATACTTCGATGTACGAAGAACAAAGGGAATCCAGTTCAGGTTGTCATCAAATTGCATACCCATGCTAGTGGCGAGAGCTTTTAACTTAGGAGATCGCGCTCTTTCTATGGCCTGATCAATAATGTAAGAGATGAAAAAGGCGAAAATAGCGACAATCCAGATCGGCAACTCTTCATCGAAAACTCCTTCCAAAGTCGACCAAACTGTTAAGCAAACCAAAAAGGGAACAAGCATCCAAACAACTATACTTCTCACATAACTCACAACATGTCCTCAGTGCGGTGCGGGTTTTTTTTTAAATTTTGTACTTATAGAAGTACGAGTTGAGCGACAAGCTCGGAACCTTAACAACCTCGCATTGTCCGGTGAAAGAATCTTCTGTGTAACCTAACCTGCTGCTATATGACATCTGTAAAGTTTGACGATGGATACTCAAGCTGATGTAGTCGCCTTGGTCAGATGAACCCTCTTTTCCAACATACCTCTCTTTATCGTCGCTTATCTCCATTGGGAGAGATCTACCGCCAACTATTTTGGCGCTATATGGTCTTATTTTATTCCGCAATACCACTGTGATTGGATCATCACTCTCCGTTTTATGCGAGGGTTTGAAGGCATGGTTTTCCATCGTACCTGTGCACACCAAACGAACTTTCCCCCAACTCAGCGGGGCGAGGGCAAGCAGGGTTATCGTTATTAGGTATCTCATGTTTAGAACTTGGTGCAGGTGCCTGCCTCTGAATACGCCTGCCCGCCAGTTATCTCTGATTGATAAAAATGGTTCCCTGAAAGCGCAAAAGTATCCAGTTGCCTCGTGGTCTGCATGATCCCGATTAGCTCAGGCTTATCCCCAACCTGTCGGCAATCAGTGCAAGCAAACCGGAAAGGTGTTCCATCCTCCTTGGCGAATTCCCTTGACTTGACGAGAATTTCGTTTGCGGCCTCGTCATATTTGACGGTCATTGTGTCCAGTTTTTTGGCGGGGGGAAATGAATGTGGCTCACCGTTATCCTCTACAATCCACTGGCTTTCAGTGACAATGCAAAGCCAAACATCCTCCCCCCAACTTAGCGGGCTTGCCAAAATAAGCAGGGTAATGATGTATCGGTGTCCCATGGGTGTCCCAGAGAGAGTCTCCTAGCTGTCATAAAGCAGTGATAAGGACGACCACCTTCGTTACTCACTGATTTACATTACTAAAAATAGTGCCCGGAGCCCACATCACTGCCTACTTTAGGAATCTTCACAGGCCCTAGCCCACGTGTTTCCTAGCTTTACAGGGCTTCAGAGGCCTGTCAAAGGCACAAAAGTGTCTACCGTTTTGTCTACCCCTGGGCAGGTGACCATACCCCCTAGCTGCCTAGATATAGGCATGGGCGGATATTTTGAGGGGTTTGGGGGTTATGAGTGCTACTCACGCTCTGCCTCAATCATGGAAAACATTTTCCATTTCCCAGACTGGTTACCAAACAGATAGATACTCCTTCCCTCAAATATTGCCTCGTCCGCTGCGTTGTAACGAGTGAATGAGACACTCGCTGCGTAGGTACTAAGGGACAAGGACTGTATGTCCATGGAGTCTATTTCGCTATAGCTGTACCCCTTCTGAATATTCGCCATCACGTTTTGATACATGCGCTTGATTTGCTCAGTATTCTGGAAAACAACTGAGCCTTCAAAGTTCGTTCGTTGTATCGGTGGATTAAAGTGACTAGCAATGGCCTCGTAGTCCTTCGCAATAAAATCGCGGATGTACTGCCTATACTCAGCCTCAATCAAGGCCTCTGGGCTGACGCTATTTTGATCCGCTACTGCCGTAGCAGTTACTAAAATCATTAAGAGAAACGGAAGGGCCTTCATGTTACATCTCCGCTAAATTCCTGCTGCGACACGATAGTTACGTTTTTCTGTCCTTTAAGAAAGGGGGGAGGCAGGAGGCCATAGGAGGTACCCGCGGATATATAGACATGGGAGGACATTTTGTGGGGTTTGGGGATTTTCTACCTGATTAGCTGCTGCGCTAAGCGGGCAAAGAGAGTGGCGGCCTGACAGTCCAAGGCCGCCCAAAAGGACATGCAGTTTTTAGAGGTCCGCTAATACCGAATTAATGTTAACCCGGTGAATCGTTCTGATATCTGCAACCTTTTTCTGGAAAGCGACATAGGCTTTGCTTGGGTTCCCATTCGCCAATAGTGCTTCCATGTTTGCAGCGCCGGAAAATGCCAAGTGAGTTATGTCTGCATTTGCTCCGCCCTGTACTCTCCATAGCCCCCATGCGCCATTGACTTGACCATTCTCAACCTGCGCAGCCATCATCTTTTTGTATGCAGCGACGTATTCCGCCTCATCTGAAATTGCCATCTGCCAAACTGCGTATACAGTATCTTGCGTGTAATCCCCACCAGCAGCCAGCGTCCTCATCAACTGCTGACTTTTCACATCAGCACGTTCCGATAGCGAGGCTGACGTATTTGCCCACGCCCTGCATTGGCTAATGGCACCGAAAGACTCAGTCATTGCTTTTGCATCTGCAAAATTCCAAATGACAGAGTGTGTTACTTCTTCGTCACCATTCCATGTCTCCCGCATGATGCGCATAGCGGTAGGCAGACTTTTCCTACAGTCTGATGCAGCAAATGTTGTGAAAGCTGCTGCAACGCCGGCCTCATCTGCAGTAGTTACTTGGAACACCGCTGCAAACTCTGGAATGTTGGTTTCTTCCGCGTTTACAAATCCCACCGAAAAACCGGCACAAGCTAGGATAGCTAATATCAGCTGTTTCATAGATCTCTCCTTTTTTATTTTGTGTTGCTCCTGCAACGTCTAGAAGCTACCAGTAAAAAAACTAGAGATGTATGAATTTATCGTGAACGTTGACAAACCTTCAAAAACAGGCTAACCTCAGACATGCTTGAGAGAAGCATTCTGACCGTGTAAAAAATACACCCACCACCATCCCATTACCCAGCCTATAAAATGCCTCTACGGGCCTGTGTGTGCGTCTGAGAGGGTGTTTTGATATTGTTTGCGCACCCTCTCATAAAGAACAAGGGAATGAAGTCACCTTTTCTGCTAACTACACTTTTGTTCATTAGTTGCGCCCCCTCAGAATCAGTCAAAGACCCGGCTTGTGAGATAGAAGTTATCCGCGCTCCATTGACAATGCCGCCGAGCGAGTTTTACACGCTATTTGAGGGAATGCCGTCACGGGAGGTCGGAAAATCTTCAAAAATGGAGCAGTTCTTCACTTTCGGTGGGTGTCATCGAGCTACCATCTTGAAGATTTGGAGTAATCAGGCATGTGATGCGGGAGCAAATACGATAGTAGTCGGGGGAAGTAAGGGACGAATGTTGGGATTAAGCACACCAGATCGCATTGATTGCAGCGCGCCAACACGAGCTAGGTTTTTTTTGGTGGATAAACAGACTTGAGCCCAGGTACTTAAAACCGTCAGCCCATCTTGTGCGCAAC
>CABZTD010000021.1 GCA_902528515.1 K189A clade bacterium | reverse complement strand
TACCGGTCGGTTCCATGAGGCCAAGAGCCGCGTTGGCGGAAATGGCTGCATCTGCGGCGCTGCCACCGGCTTTAAGAATATCTAGCGCGATTTGGGTGGCCAGTGGCTGTGCGGTAGCGGCTATACCGTTGGCTGCATAGACCGGACTGCGAGACCATGGTTCACCGACGGGCCGCCCGCCCGCTCGAATCTCGGCGACGGGGTTTTGTGGGCCGACAGATTGCGTGACTTCACCCGAAGCAATGCTCGTAAGCATAGCGATACAGGCTGTAGCCGCAGAGAGTAGTATGTGTCTTATCGTCATAAATGAATAACCAGATGACTTGCAAACGGCGAGCGAATGGTAGCGCGGCTAAAAATTTGTGGTAGCGGTGTTTTATTCGACGGTGCTGCTCAGTTTGCGGTTTGGCATGGTGTGATGAGAGATTTTTCGGCTAGTCTCTGCGACAGGGCGCTGTGCAGCGACCGAGCGTCGTGCACTAAACGGCGACAATAAAAAGCGATGGAGAGTCGAATGCCCAACAAATCACTGATCTGCCTTTACTCGGCAATCTATATCGCGCTCTTTGCCACCGCCTACTTTGCAGGCTGATGTTGCGTCACGTGGTTTCACTGAAACATCGGGAAAGCAACCAATCTCGCGTCCGTGCGTAGAGCGCCTAGCAAGTGTGAATGCTGCTTTCGCGAGGTTGAGCTGACCTTCCACCATCTCATTCCCAAGAGGGCACATCGGCGCAAACGCTTTAGGAACAGCTTTAGCAAGAAGCAGCTGAATGTCGGCGTGCATGTCTGTCGGCTGTGCCATCGAGGTATTCACCGTCTTTACGATGAACTCACCCTAGCGCGAGACTTCAACACCCTCGAGCAGCTCCTGGCAGACGAGACCCTCGCCAAGCATTTTGCTTGGGTTAGCAAGCAAAAGGAGCAAAAAGATAGTCCAGATTGGCTTTAGGCTTTGCGTGCTCTGCTAAAAGTGGGTTTGCGTTTCTCAAGGAATGCCTTGGCGCCCTCTCGCATATTTTTCGGAATCAGTACTGCCTGGTGCTCCATTTCCAGAGCCAGCTGTTGCTCAAACGTATTGTCTACGGCCACATCGAGAGTATCTCGGATGCGCACGCTCGCGTCGGGCGAGGCGTTTTTCAGAATGTCGATAAGTGCTTTGGTAGCCGAATCCAGCGCCTTATCATCCACCGCCTGCCAGATCATCCCCCAGGTTTCGGCTTGGATCGCCGAAATACGCTCACCGGTGAGCGACATACCCAGGGCCCGAGCCCGGCCAATGCGCCGGGGTAAGCTCCAAGTGGTGCCCATATCTGGAACAATGCCTAAATTGGGTCCGAAGGTTGCGACGAAGAATGCGCTTTTAGCGGCTATGGTGATATCACAGGCCAGCGCCAAGCCAAGACCGCCGCCGGCAGCAGCACCGTTGACCCTAGCAATCGTAGGCACCGGACAATTTTTGAGTGCAGCCAAAGCGTTGTTAAAAGGGTCGTCATCGGCCCCAGCAGTTTGGCCGACATTGTCGTCGCGATCGGGATTTGGATTGGCCACCTGCTGAAGGTCAGCTCCTGCGCAAAAACCGCGTCCAGCTCCGGTAATGACAACGACTCGAACGCTCTCGTCTTCATCAACTTGCTTTAACGCATCACAGATACTACGCATCAGAGCGTTGGTCATGGCGTTAAGACGGTCCGGTCGATTTAACGTCAGCCAAGCAACGCCCTCTTCGGCGCGGTACAGCACGTTTGGATTACTCATAAGCCTCTCCCCTGCTTTTTTAAATTCACTGGTAAACGCCTCGACGTGAGTGAGACGCGTCATCATCGATACAGTGACGAATGCTCGCTATTGAGGCAACTGTCGGGCAAGGAATGTTTGTACGACCTTGCCGGGCGGATTCGCTTGGAATTCGCCCATAAAGGCGGTCCATTTCGCGCTTGGAGCATCTTGCAATTTGCCCCAGTCCGCCCAGCTGTCAAACGACATGACGTAGTGCAAACGGCCGAGTTGATCGACGTTAACGGCGATACTCACCCCATCGGCTTGATGAATCGCGGCAGCTTCCATAGCCTTAGTCATCATATCTGAGGAGCGTCCCTCATAGGACTCCCAGATAAATACGTTATAAACGTTGCCTGGCGCGCCGGGTAGTGGCTGGTTCAGCATGAAGCTGTCTAACTGCACAGCGCTCGGGTTAGTCGAGTAGCCTTGCACAAAGGCCTGCATGTCTGCATCTGCAGCAGCCTTGGCCTGGTATGCACCCCACTGTGCCCAGTCCTCGAACGCCATCGCAAAATGTAGACGCCCGCGAGAGTCAACGGCAGTCACGGCTTGCATGCCCAGCTTTTTGTTCAACTCGACAGCCTTGGCGGCAGTAGCCATCATTTCTGCGGACTTACCCGGCAGGGCCTCCCACAGGGTGACGTGGGTTACGGTAGCCATAGCCATGCTCGGTAGCAGTATTAGCAGTCCCGCTAGGAGTTTGATTTTTGACATGCTTATTCCCCTTATTGTTATTCATGTTTTTGTTGCTGATATTTTTTCTTGGTGACTTAACGGCGAGAACGGCAAGTGACCCTAACCTTAATCCCCGCGCCGCCGTGGTTACGATAGGACAAGGCGTACATTTTTTCTGCACAAATTCGCCTGGCTCACGTAAATTTGAAGGGGCTTCGAGCGGGTTTGAATCCTCATGTTGCCCCCTGGCAACGGCTGGGGAACAACAAGCGAACCCAGAAGCGACAATAACGCAAACAATAAAAACAGGGGCTTGATATGAAAACGTTTATTTTAGGTTTACTGATGCTCGGCGCCAGTACAACTGCTCTGACAGATGATCATGGCGGTGGTGGCGATGTGGTCGCTATGCAGGTGCATTACTGCACCTTGAATGATGGTAAGGATATGGCTGACGTGGATAAAGCGCTTGGACCATGGAGAGAGTGGAAGGAGCAGACCAGCTACAACGGCTGGACTGCGGAGCTGACGCCACAGTTTGATATTCGCGACGACTACGACTTCTATTGGCTGAATTTTATGCCCTTTGGTGATATGGCCGGGGTGCTTGATAACTTTGCGACAACTGGCACAGCCGCCCAGAAAGCTATCGACAGTGTTTCAAGCTGCAAGGTCGCTCTTTTCGGCAGCCGCCTAAAGTTTCCCGTCGTTGATGAGTCAAACTTGCAGCAAACCTCTGTAGTGAGCATAGAAAGCTGCAACCGTAAGGACGGCGTCGATATGGATACGCTGAGAGGACGCCACGATGAGTTCGTCGCCGCATCGGCAGCTACCAATGCAGACTATATTTGGAACGTCGTATGGCCCATGGCCGGTGTGCCCAGCATTGCGGCTAACGGCGCTGACCGCTTCGATTTCGCTAACATGTTCTGGTTCCCTAGCCTGACCTCGCAGATGGCGATTCTTGACAATGAAGTCAACGGTGAGCTGCGTATGCTGCGCAAGACCTACTTACAGTCTTTTGCGGACTGCCATGACCGCAACATGTTTAATGTGAAAATCTTGAACGTGCCAAGCCGACCTTGGAACTAAATTGCTGAGCTAGCAGTTTGGAGCTTTGGCAGCTCTGAAAATCAGGGCTGCCAAATATTGATAACCCAAATGATGGTCGAAATAACGCAGAAAGCCGCCCCTAGCACCATGGGATAGACCCTTGGCGGATGTTGGATAGCAGACGGTATTTCGGAAGACTCATTCAACTCTGCGTCAGTCGCGGGCAGCACCAGGTGTCCAGTGCCAATGAAGGTTATTGCCACAACAAAACCAATGACATTCCACCACAGCCAAGATACGTCGGGCAGTAGCCACGCTACCAAGGCGTTGGCCATCAGGCCGCTCGCGAACCCTGCGAGTGCGGTGATCTGTGATCTATGGCGCCCCAGAATCGCGGCACTCACCAATGCCAGCAGCGGGCCGTTCACCATGGAGCCCACCTTGTTCACCGCTTCCAGCACCGTTGGCGCTATTTGTTCCACCTGAAAAGCAAACGTCAAGGCGAATATGCCCCAGAGCACTGTGCACAGTCGGCCCAGTCGCAGCAGCGACCTTGGTTTGGGGTCGGTCAAACGAGGGCGAATAAAGTCTTCAACAGTCACCGCTGACAAGCTGTTTAACGCGGAATCGATAGAGGACATGGAGGCCGCGATTAGTCCCACCATGATTAGGCCAACAAACCCTGGCTGGAAGTAGGACAGCACAAAGGTTGGGAAAACCAGGTTTAGGTTTTTGCTGCCAGCCTCGGTTTCTGGCAGGAGCTCAATGATTTGCGGATCAATGGCCGCTAGGGCAGCAAGACCCAAGCCCAAAAAGCAGTAGAGCAAGACGATGGGGAATCGGCACAGCCCGTTCAGCAAGAGTACTTTAGCGGTTTCTGATTCGCTGCGCGCCGCCAAGATACGCTGGGCCTGACTTTGATCGCAGCCATAGTAGGCTGCGTAAAGGAATATTCCCCCGATCAACATTGGCCAGAAGCCGTAGTCCTGCCCGGTCAACCCCCAATCATTGACCAACGTTTGGGTGCGTTCGGCGGCGCTGAAGTCCCAGGCGATCAGATCGCCAATGAAAAAGAGGGCATAGATGACTGCGCCCACCAGTAGCGCCAGCTGCACAACGTCGCTGATGACCACGGCGGTAAGGCCGCCGAAGTAGTCGTAGAGCAACGTGGCAATCATCAAAAGGGCCACGGCGCTGACAAAACCGATATCTAAAATCAGTGCGATTACTAGGGCACTGCCATAGATGGTCACCGCAGTCGCCACGCCTCGAAACAGTAAAAAGCATGCAGCAGCCGTGAGCCTTGTGGTACGGCCTATGCGTTGCTCAAGAATTTCATAAATGGAGGTAATACCGAGTCGGCGTGCAGGTAACATTAGCCAGAGTAACCCTAACATTGCCAGGGGCACTGCCAATTCGTATTGTAGCCAAATCATTCCGCCACCGGCCACAAAGCCGACAAAGGCAGGAGCGCCAAGCAAGCTGTTGGTGGAGCACTGGGTCGCGATAGTTGAAGCCGCCAAAGTCTTGGCAGAGAGGTTGTGGCTGCCGAGAAAGTAGTCCTCAGACGAGGATTGTCTTCGGCTCAGGAACAGGGCCAGGCACAACATAGCCGCTAGGTAGGCCCAAATGACGATCCAGTCTAAGCTCTGCATTGATTGACTCCGAAACCCGGCTCTTTTCGCGTTAGAACTCCGACAAAACTTGCCCAATGGTAGGAGTTTGAGCCAATATCAACGGGTATTGATCGAAACACTGTGAGGGGAGAGACCGACCAGTGTAACAGGCCCTTCAGACTACAATTATCGCGGGCCTCGTGCAGCGAAATACGCGTTCCTGACGACAATGCCTCGCATCGATGACCAAACAAGGATTGCCTTTGAACAGGCCTGCCAACCCAACCACTATCGCGTCTTCGCCAGCCAATATCGAGGCGATTGACTATGAAGTGATGTCGTATCTGATTCAGCTGTATGGCACCGAGCAGGGCCAGCACATGCATCAGGATTTGCGCGAAATGGCCAGTCAGACGGCAGGTGTGCTGGCAAAGCAGCAAAAACCAAGCCTCGCATCGGCCAGTGCCGAGGCGATTTTGATTTGCTACGGCGACGGCGTGCAGGCATCGGACGCGATGCCGCTGCAAGCGCTTGCCCACTTTACCCAAACCCATCTCGTCGGTGTGATTAGCGGCATTCATATTTTGCCTTTTTTCCCATCCTCCTCCGATGATGGGTTCGCTGTGGTCGATTATGAAAAAGTTCGAACCGATCTCGGCGATTGGCCGGACGTTCAAAACTTGGCGAGGGATTTTGATTTGATGGTGGATCTGGTGATCAACCATTGCTCTCGAGAGCATATTTGGTTTACCGATTACATAACCAACGCGGCGCCGGGAAAAGATTATTTTTATGAGCAGACACCTCATCCTGACCTTAGTCAGGTGCTGCGTCCGAGAAATTCGCCCCTGCTGACCGAAGTGCATACACGTGAGGGGGTTAAGCGCGTCTGGACCACCTTCAGTGATGACCAGGTGGATTTGAACTTTGCGAATCCCAATGTGCTTATGGAGTTCGCAAGAATACTGTTTTTTTACGCTAGAAACGGTGCCCGCTATATTCGGCTCGATGCTATCGCATATTTGTGGAAGCGAATTGGCACTACCTGCATGAGCCTGCCTGAAACACATATGGTGGTGCGCATTTTGCGTGGTTTGATCGATGTACAAGGAATTCCACTGACATTGGTCACTGAAACTAACGTGCCCCATGAAGAAAATGTCAGTTACTTTGGGGAAGGTAACGAGGCACATTGGGTCTATCAGTTTTCCTTGGCGCCTCTGCTGCTCTATAGCTACCTGCTTGGGGATGCAAGAGCCTTGGTGGCCTGGACTGAGGGACTGACTCCTGCGCCTAGCGGGTGCAGCTATTTCAACTTTATCGCTTCTCATGACGGCATTGGCCTGCGTCCTCTGGAGGGACTGCTGGAGGATTCCGAGATTGAGCAGTTGATCGACGTGGTACATAAGCGCGGGGGCTTTGCCTCCATGCGTAGCACCCCAAGTGGAGAAGATCGTGTGTATGAACTGAACATCGCCCTTTTCTCAGCTTTCGGAGGCAGTGTCAGCAACATTGATGCTTACATTGCTGTTCATCAGCTGCTGATTGCCTATCAGGGTGTGCCGGGTTTGTATCTTAATGCGCTGCTTGGCACCGTAAATGATCTTAAACAGATGGAAATTACTGGTCGTACACGTTCGATTAATCGAGGTAGTTGGAGTGCCGAAGAATTGGCCGAGCGATTGGCAGATCCTGATAGTCTGAACGCAACGATTTTTAAATGCTTGACAAAAAGCCTCAGAATCCGTGCGGATCAGAGCGCTTTCGCGCCAACCGCCAGGCAGATATTCGTGAACGGTGGCCGGGATCACCTTATGTTCGTGCGTTCTGATGAAAAGCAGAGATTGCTTATTGTGGCTTCTTTTTCTGCAGAGCCACAAAATATTGATTGGCCTAGCGGGGTGGCGACGTCTTCTGACGAGGTGGAGGATTTGCTCACTAGCGTGTTCTTTGTCGCAAATCAGCCCTTTTCCCTGGCACCGCATCAAGTGCTTTGGCTTGAACTCGGCTGATGCCAGTATAGAAGGCCCGATCAGGCTGAGCGAACTGCGAGCCGTTGCGATTTCGTGCAACCAGACTCGTCAAAGTCCTTAGCAGCGATCTCGGCGAGTCGCGAGGGCACAGTTGGACAAACGCTTAAAACACGATTCCATGTGGGCACGTAGGGTAGTTCTTGACCTGACTCCAAATAGTCTTGACCTGATGTCAGGACGTTGTTGGCGAAGGTTTCCACCGCACGCTCTTCCGAATCGCGATCAAAACGCAGTCCATTGACCACCGCATCGTTGTAATAAGACTCGATTAAATCGAGTGCAATACGCAGATAGGCGGCTTTAACGGTCCTAACGGTTCCGGTTTCAAAAACCGCCCCAAATGTTGCCAATATTCGGAAGAGAGACGTCGCGATATCTGAGCTCATGCGCGATAAGCCTTTTGTCTTATCGTTAGATGACAGGTCCTGGTGTTTGTGATCGTAATTGTCTGCAACTTCGATTTGACAAACTTGTTTGGTGGAATAGTTGCGGTAGACCTCGGTCAGAATACCAATTTCGAGCGCCCAGTCAGCCGGGATGCGCAGAGTCTTTAGCAAGTCGACGCGCATGGCAAATTCGCCTGCCAGGGGATAGCGAAAGCTGTCGAGATAATCCAAAAAGTGCTGCTCTGGAAACACGCGCTTCATCGCTCGCACTAGGGGAGAAACCAACAAACGACTCACCCGGCCATTTAATTTTCCTTCGGCAACCCGGGCATAGAAGCCCTTGCAAAAAGCGTAGTTAAAATGCGGGTTGGCGACCGGGTACAGTAGGCGAGCCAGCAAAGACCGGTCATAGGTCGTAATGTCGCAGTCGTGCAGGGCGACGACTTTAATATTGGGAAGTGATTGGACGTAGCCGAAACAGTACCAAACATTGCATCCTTTGCCTAGGTCAGTCGGAGCGACCCGATGCTGCTTTAATTCGTTTCGGAGCTTTGTCGCGCGAGGGCCGTCATTCCAAAGAACTGTATGGGGTATTTTCAGGCGTGAAAAATATTCTAGCGCATGACGGTACTCTGCCTCGCTGGCCCGATCGAGACCAATCACAACATGTGCCAGATAAGTCGCACCGTTCAACTCGTCAATAATGTCACGAAGCGCGTTTTGAGCCAGTTCCGAGTAAAGACAGGGCAGTATCAGCGCCATGGGGCTGTGTTCAGCAAACTGGCTTAGCTCGTACTCTAAAGATTCGAGAGTGCGAGTCTTGAGGTTGTGTAGCGTCGTGACAGTTCCGTTTTGAAAGAAATCACTCAAAGTTAGTATGCTCTGTTCGTCTTAGTTCGGGCGCGTCGTTATTGCTCTGCAGCGCTAGCATTTGCTGCAAACTCTGAAGCCATGTTTCGTGGCCAGCCTTCGTCGCAAAGTGCAAATTCGGATGATCGAAGGGAATGTATTGGCCGGCCTTGTTAGGAAACAGGACCGCGGTATCGGCTAACGACATCATGTCTAAATCATTTTCTGCATCACCGCAGGCAACCAACTTAGGATGGCATTTACCCCGGTTGAATTGCTCGGCGATGCTAAGCATGGCGGCGGCCTTGCTGCAGCGCTTATCGAGAACGGTCTGAAATATCCCGCCGTTTACCACCTTTAAACCAATGAAGCTGAGTATTTCTCGGAACCGTTCGAGAGATTCCTGCGTATCGGTCCAAATGATCGGCATGCTAGTTTGTCGAACCTTGGCCTTGCGCGCTCCCGCTTCGGTTAGCCCGGTTCGGCCAGCAATCTCAACAACGCTAATGTCTCTAAAGAGCCTGAAGTTGAATAGGTGCTCATCGCGAATATAGTCAAGAAGATCGGATATTTCATCCGCTGAACGTCCAATTATCTCCGGGGCGGTTGCCGATGGCCAGCTAAGGCCTCCGCCGTTCTCGAATATGTAGGGAGACGGGAATTTGCGAAAGTTGTTCAGCTCCGCGATTTCTGCTTGGGTTTTACTGGAAGCAGGAACGCAAAGACATGCATCTTGGTGGAGAGAGTCCATGACTTCTGCAGCGGCCTCCAGATCGTAGCGTCGGTCGAGTAACGTCCCGTCCAAATCCGTGAAAATCAGCCATCTCGCGGAATAGTGTTTCATGTTTCCCGGAATGTTGTTCATATCGACTCTCACCGATAATCTTGGTCCAGACATAGCAAGACCCGTGCCATTCTGCTTGGGAACGCTATTTTTGCGCCTTTATGAGGCAATGAGGCACAATCGCTAGTAGCCGGGCCCTTGTCGGGGGCGATTGAGTCGCGAAGCGCACGATTTTGGTGCGAATATTTCAACACTAGTGGGCGACTAACACCATTCTTTTGTTTGGCTGTCGCATAACTGTTTTACAGCGATATTACGAGATTGGCACGTATATTGATTAACGTAATTATGGGTTAGATGCTTTAAGCCCATGGCTTCATCGGAGCAGTTCGTTGTAGCTAAGACTGAAAATAGCCAAAAATGGGAGACCCAATGAATGTAAAGAAATGCATGTTTCCGGCGGCAGGCTATGGAACGCGCTTCTTACCCGCGACCAAGTCCATGCCCAAGGAGATGCTACCCATTGTGAATCGACCGCTGATTGAATTTGGGGTTGAAGAGGCTTGTGAGGCAGGTATGTCGGACATTTGCGTGGTTACGGGACGCGGTAAACGCGCCTTGGAGGATCACTTTGACACCAACTTTGAGTTAGAACACCAGATTGCGGGTTCCTCAAAAGAGAATGCTTTGGTCCATATTCGCGAACTCACGGATACCTGCACGTTTAGCTATACCCGGCAGCGAGCTATGCGGGGCCTAGGTGATGCTGTGCTAACCGGGCGAGCCTTAGTCGGTGACGAACCCTTTGGCTTGGTGCTGGCAGACGACCTGTGTCTAAATCTCGCCGGCGACGGTGTGCTTAAGCAAATGAAGGGTTTGGCTGAGATAAATGATTGCTCGGTAATCGCAGTAATGGACGTACCAGACAATCAGGTCAGTAAGTACGGTATTGTGGTAGGTGAGGCCATGGAAGAAAACCTCCTAAAGGTGTCCTCGATGATTGAAAAACCATCGATAGAAGAAGCGCCATCCAATCTAGCAGTAATTGGTCGATATATTTTGGAACCGGAGATTTTCGGGCATATCGAGAACACCAAACCCGGTGCTGGAGGTGAAATTCAGCTCACCGATGCCCTGAATGCATTAGCCAGGGGCGGCAGGCTGTTGGCCTATCGTTTTGAGGGTCTGCGCTTTGACTGCGGAAGCATTGATGGCTTTGTCGAGGCTACTAATTTTTATTATGACAACGTAGTGAAAGAGGGCTGATCGTGAAATCCTTTGCTACAGCGCGAGATGGTCAGGTGTTTGATCGCCCAATGGATACACAATCGCCGATTGAATATTGTTACCCGCAAGGTTTAAGAAGAACGTAAACCAAGATGGTTTTCCTAGGGGAGGCATATGAAAAGCGAAAACGCGACTAACGCTGAAGAGGTAAAAGATCCCAGCGAGGGACTGACCGAAACCCGTACGGAGGATATTCGTCCCCGTGCCTTTATCGAAGCTCACGAACGTTTAGATCGTATTTACAGTGAAATTCTGCGACTAGGGTTAGAGCGACAGATCGTCGAACTGGAACTTTACGGATACACCGTCTTACCGAGTGTTAAACCCATCGAATTTTTCGACGACTTGCGCAGGACCATTTTGAAGCTGGGCGCAGAAGATGCTGCAGCCGGCAAGAAATGGCCCCTGGCCGGACCGAACGGCCGAAGCTATCTCGTGCCTTGGCTGCTGGCGCGCGGACGGATATTTGAAGAAGCCGTGATGGCAGAAAAACCCCTAGCACTTGTGTCCTGGCTGCTTGGCGAAAGCTGCCAAATTTCTAGCAACCATGGCCATGTGCGCGTTGAGGGCGACCCGGCACAAGGGCTGCACAACGATGCACCTATGGTGCCGGAACCGGTGCCCGATCACGCCGTTACCTGCAACATGATGTGGGTGATCGATGAATTCACCCGTGAATCTGGGGCTACCCTTGTAGTGCCAGGCTCTCACAAGCGGCGCGGACATACCAATCCCGGCGCACACAAGACCACTGTGCCCCTAGAAGCCCCCAAGGGTTCTGTCATTGTTTTTAGTGGAAACCTTATTCACGGTGCAGGCGCGCGGACCATACCCGGTGAGAGAGTGGGCATGACTGTCTACTTCAAACGTATGTTCGTGCAGCCACAAGAGGATTTGAACTCCGTGATTGGCGATGAGGTAGTGGCCCGTAATCCGCCGCGGTTCGCTCACCTGATCGGGCGCGATAACCCCTATCCGGCCAAAGACTTCGGATTCTTCAATGCAAAGGGCATGAAGTACATGTCTCACACCGTGGACAGTCGGGGTTAGTTTAGTTCGGTTGGCTAAAATGCGTAGCGTGCGCCCAGACGAAACGTTCGAGGCACTACAGGATGATAGTGAACATCATCGATGACCATAGTTTCTGAGGCTGTGCGGGAGCCGTACCAATAGGCAATATCCGCAGCCTCACGATCGAAAACGTTGATAATTTCGGCGCTGATTTGCCACGCGTTAACTGCGTAGGTGGTGAGCAGGTTGCACAGTATGGTGCTTTTGCCGCGAACGGAATTGTCCTCGACAAGGGGCGTATTGCCAAAGTGCCGGCACCTCGCGCCCATGTCAAATCCGTGGCCAACGCTCGAGTACTCAATACCTGCCGAGGCGACGCGCTTTTGCGCATTGGGCACATATCGTTCGCCATCGTTGACATCGGTATAGCGACTGCGAACAAACGCGCTGTTGATATCAAATCTCCAGTGTTCTCCTAGGCTCAAGAACAAAGCAGTTTCCAAGCCGTAGCGTTTGGAGCCAGCGGCTGGTTCGGTACTACCTGCGTCACCGACAAAGACCAGCTCAGAGTCGGATATCAGCTCGAAGGCGGTGAGGGTAAAGAACAGGTTCCTCCAGTCCTCGATGCGAACACCTACCTCCTGTCCGCGCTGGGTGGCGTATAAAGGTATAGAGTCTACGGGCTCGCCTGATAATGGGTTGATGGTGGCCACGACACCGCGAACGTCGTTGCTATGAAAGCCTTCTCCGTAGTTGTAGTAAATTTCAACGGATTCGTTAAACGCATACGCGAGACCAAACTTTGGCAGTACGATGGAGTCCTGCCCGCTGCCACTGTTTTTAGGATTGCGTGCATTTACCTCGAAATTTGAGCCTTCAAAGCGAAACCCTGCAGTGGCGCGCAGATTCGGCGTTGCCCTAAAAGACATTTGTCCCCACGCTCCTGCACTGAGCCACTGCACCTGATCCTGTCGAACGGCCGAACGGCGTAGACGTGCAGTGGTTTGATAGAGATCCGCCTGACGCACGTCGTCGAAGCGTAAATCGCCGCCTATTTCGGCATTCAAGTTCTCACCGAGTTGCCAGCCATAGCGTAAGGCGCCACCAGTGATTAGCCGATTGTCCACTTGTTCGAACTGATCGCCCTCAACAAGATCGTCAGCAAAGTATGTGAAGTTACTGAACAGATCGAGTTCATAGCTGCTTAGGTAGGCGGAGCCGGAAAGTTGCTTGTTTTCTGCCTGAATTATGAGTGCTAGCCGCTGGGTGTCACCGCCCAGCAGCGGGTCGAGGGTTGCATACCTTGAGAGCGAACCATCTCTGAGCAGACGCTGAGGAACCTGGTCGGTTGCCGACCACTCGTTGTCATAGGCCAGCATTGTTGCCTCAATGTAGGTATCGCCTCGGCGCTTTGATAACTGCGACACGAGATTAATTTTGTGCGTGTCGTTCGGTTTTTGCCATGGACCGTCATCTGCGGTTATCTCCAGTGCAGCTAAAAGGTTGCTGTCTTCCTCAGGACCCGTCAGGACCGCAGTCAAGCGCCGGTAACCGTCTTCCCCGGCGTTCAGTTTAATGAATGACTCGTCCAGTCTTTCGTCCAGCTCCACTGCCATATTGCCGGCACTGGAAAAGTCACCACGGTCGGCACGGTAGGGGCCCTTGGCGTAGGCTACGGTTGCGATCGTTTCTGGAATCATAAAATTCAAATCAAGGTAACCTTGACCATGAGCATGAGCGCGCAGGTTTAGTGGCATTCCTTCGAAGTGGACCGAAAAATCCGTACCGTGATCAAGGTTCATGCCGCGCAAGTAGTATTGATTGGCCTTACCTTCGCCGCTGTGCTGGGTAGCGACCATGCCGGGTACGACCTCGGCTAGCTCGCCGATACGCTGGATGGGTCTAACCCTGAAGTCCTCATAACCAACAATACCCTCGGATGCGGAAAACACCCTGCCTCCCTGCTGCTGTTTACGGCCGTAAACCAGCACCTCTTCGATAACGGCTTCGGCATCCTTCGGCGTTTCGTCCTTGGTTCCAGCGTCAGCGATCACGCTTGATGCTGTCCAGCCGAGAAACAACGTCAACCCTATTGTTTTTCTGGTGTGATTGAGAGCTTTAGTCTGCACGGACGATGCGTTGGTCATGTTGTGCCGCAGGTTGGTACGTCAGCGGTCTCAAATGAAACAGGGCGAAAGGGTAATACATCTTGCGTTTAAGAACCAAGAAGGTGACAGATATTTACATTTTATCGGCATATCCTGATGATCATGCGCAGGGCGGAGAGGGAGTGCACCATTGGATGGTATTCACGATTTGGGGGGAACCCAGGGTTTCGGGCATATCGATGTTGAAGCAGATGAGCCGGTATTCCACCATCCTTGGCAGCGTACAAGTTTCGCCCTGATGATGGCTACCCAAATCATTCTGCGCAGTCATAATGCAGACGAATACCGCCACGCCATCGAACGCATGGATCCAGCACACTATCTGCTTTGCGATTACTACGAGCGGGTGCTGACAGGTACAGTTTCCTTGCTTGTAGAAAAGGGCTATTTGTCACGGGAAGACGTCGAGCGGCGTGCGGGGGGTGTATTCGAGCTGGCTGGGCCGGTGTCCGATCGGCCCCTAGCAGACCTGACGCCACAGCCCGAGGCTCGATTCAACCTGGGAGATCGCGTCCGGGTTCTTAACATCAGTCCTAGCGGTCATATTCGTGCACCCAAATTTTGTCGTGGTCATGAAGGCACAGTGATTCACCGTGCGCCGAAATTTCGGTTTCCCGACACGTCGGCTCATGACGGTGAACGGCGCAAAGAGCATACCTATCATGTGGAATTCAAATCGAAGGATCTTTGGTCTGATAGGGACGCGGCAAATGATTCGGTGATCGTTGATTTGTGGGACAGCTACCTCGAGTTTGCGTTGTGAGAGAAGAAACTGAACGCAACGCAAGATCCAAGGCCTCGATTGAGCAGCGTGTTGCTGCCACTAAGGAAGCCCTAATCGACGCGGGCAGGATCACACAGGCGGACCTTGATCAGTTCGCGAGCATGGCGGAAGACTGGCGGCCAGAAAATGGCGCTAAGGTGGTCGCCCGGGCTTGGACAGATCCTGATTTTCGCGCTCGGCTGCTTGAAGATGCTACATCGGCATGTGCCGAAATGGGCTACGCAGGCCCCCAGGGCGAGTACATTGTTGCCCTAGAGAATACGCCAGATCGTCATAACGTCATTGTCTGCACCCAATGCTCCTGCACGGCTTGGCCTGTGCTGGGACTACCGCCGGATTGGTATAAAAGCCCTGCCTACAGGGCGAGAGTTGTGCGGGAGCCGCGAAAAGTGCTCCGCGAAATGGGTCTTTGGTTAAGCGATGAGGTTGCCATCCGAGTTTGGGAAACTAGCGCGGAAACACGCTATATGGTTATCCCGCTACGTCCAGAGGGTGCGCGGTCGCTAAACGAAGATGCACTAGCCAATTTAGTTAGCCGTGAGGCGCTGATTGGGGTGGCGCTAGCGGCGCCACCGGCCATACAGTCTCCAGACAACGTCGGCATAACATCCCACAGCTTCTAAGTCGAAGACCATTAGATTTTTCAGGATTTTACGAGAAGCGATATGAACATCATCGATTCTTTTGACGTCGGCAGCTCGGCGATTGGTCCAGGTGGTCAGCGTGCCCACCCACTAACCATTGAACATAGCGATCGGCTGGTTGAGAAGCTTTACAAAGTCGGTGACAAGGCTTGGTCGCTAGTAGGCAACGGCCTGTCGAATCAGTCCTTCGTGGAGGGCCCTGAGGGGCTTATCGTCATTGATACCGGAGAGTGCAATGAGGAGATGGCGGCGGCCCTGGCCGCGGTTCGTAAAGAAACGAGTGCGCCCATTGCTGCCTGTATCTATACCCACTTTCATTACGTGGGCGGTACTGAGGCTTTGCTCGCCGAACATAGCGCACTGCCCATTTGGGGCCACGCGAGCATTCAGGCCAACTTAGAGCGTTTCAGTGGCGAAATCGCTCCGCGAGTCACTCGCGGGTTGGTACATCAGTTCGCCATCGCCATGCCTGACGAGGGGCCGGATGGGGTGGTCAACGTGGGTCTGGGCAACTTTTTTCGCAACCCCAAGCACGCTCCCTTTACTAACGGCTATTTGCCCGCCCAGCACACCTTCGATGCGCCCATGAAGACAAGGATCGCGGGTTTAGCTGTTGAGTTTTATCCTGCGCCATCAGATGCGACTGATTCGACGACCATTTGGTTCCCTCAATTGAAGCTCGCGATCAACAATCTGCTGTGGCCAGCGCTTTTTAATGTTTTTGCCATTCGCGGTGAAGAATACCGCGACCCGCGTGTTTTGCTGCGCGGTCTTGATGAACTGAAGGCGCTAGGCGCAGATCATCTAATAGGTGCCCATGGACCACCCATGTCTGGTGCCGCTGAGATTTATCAATGCACCCTAAATTATCGCGACTCCATTCAGTTTATGTGGGATCAAACCGTGCGTTGCGCCAATCGCGGCCTGACCCTGAACGAGACGATTGCCGCGATCAAACTGCCCGACCATTTTAAGGACCACTATACTACTCGGCAGCTGTACGGGTTAGTGGAACACCATGTGCGGCAAATTTACTCGGGCCTATTCGGCTGGTTCGATGAAGACGAAGCCAACCTTTTTCCGGTGCCAGGAGCTGAGCGCCTTCAAAAGTTGATTGCTGGTTTCGGTGGCGTCACTGCTGTGCGGCGCGCTGTCGATCAAGCGTTGAACGAAGAAGACTTTCGCTGGGCTATTGAGCTGGCTTCATGGCTGGTACGCCGTGAAATAAACGAACACGGCAGAACGGATGCCGGTGCGGCTGAAGATCGGCTTAGGCTTGCGACCGCTTTGAGAAGCGTAGCCTACACCACGACCTCAGCCAACGTACGTAACTGGTGTATCACGCGAGCGCTGGAACTTGACGGCTCTACAAATTTGCAGCGCTTTCGAACCCATCGTTTTCAAAAGCGTGAGTTGGCGAGGAGACCGGCAGCGGAGTCCCTGGGCCTATTGCGAGTGCTGCTAGTGCCAGAACGCGCAGTCGGGCTCTATCAAACGCTAAAGCTTTCCTTTTCCGAAGGCGGCGTTGCGGCACTTACCATCCGTCACGGCGTAGCCGTGCCTGAAGACGAAGGCAGATCGCCCGAAAATTCGTTAACGGCTTCGATCAGTAGTGAACATTGGTTTGACATCATGGGCGGCAAGCTGGCGCTCAGCCAGGCCTTGACCGATGGCGTGTTAGAGACTTCCGATGTAGAGGGAATAAATGCTTTTTTCGCCTGTTTCGATCTTGTCACGTTAAACAGCTAAAACTCAGAGGATGTTATGAGCGATATACCTAAGCCCTCGAGACCTTTCGACGGCGACATCCAGCGGCTGTTTAAAGACTCTACTCCGAGTCCTCTGCTACTGAACAAGCAAGCGGCGGGCGCGCCGAACGTATTGTTGGTGATGCTGGATGATGTCGGCTTTGGTACCTGTAGCACCTTTGGCGGGCCCATCCCCACCCCAGGCGTCGACAAGGTTGCTGCGGCAGGTTTGAAGTACAACCAATTTCACACCACAGCCCTGTGTTCTCCTACTCGCGCTTCGCTGCTGACGGGGCGCAATCATCACAGCGTACACATGGGCGGTATCACGGAAATCGCCAACAGCTTCCCCTCCTATGACAGTGCGATTCCACCAGAGACCGCCACAATTGCAGAAATACTTAAACAAAATGGCTACTCCACCGGCTGTTTTGGCAAGTGGCACCTGACTCCGGCATGGGAGCAAAACCCAGCCGGCCCCTTTGATCGGTGGCCAACCGGCATGGGGTTTGAACGCTTCTACGGCATCATTGGCGCCGAGGCCTCCCACTGGGAGCCAGCGGTTTACGATCAAACTACTCCTGTGGAACCTCACCTTGGTCGTGACAAATATCACCTCACTGAGGATCTCGCTGAAAAAGCCATCGAGTGGATGGCCAAACAGCAGGTGTCTGCACCAGATAAACCGTTCTTTTGCTATTTCGCCCCCGCTGCCGTGCACGCTCCGCACCATGTGGCCCCAGAGTGGATTGACAAGTTCAAGGGTCAGTTTGATCAGGGTTGGGATGCATTGCGCGATGAGATATACCAGCGGCAGCTTGCTATGGGTGTGATTCCTGAAGGCACGGCGCTGACCAAGCGTCCGGAGCAGGTGCCGGATTGGGCGAATTATCCAGATCGCTACAAACCGGTAGCAGCCCGGCTAATGGAGGTTTTCGCCGGTTTCATGGCCCACACCGATGCCCAAGTAGAGAAAGTGATCGACTTTCTGATTGAGTTAAACGCTTTCGAAAACACCCTGGTGATTTATCTGACGGGCGACAACGGTGCCTCTGCCGAGGGTACCATCCACGGCGCGTGGAGCGCACCCTCCTTTCAAAACGGCGTGCACGAAGATCCAGAATGGCTACTTGAGCATATGGAAGACTTCGGCACCCCGCTCTGCGAAAACCACTTTAACGTCGGGTGGGCCTGGGCTCTGGATTCACCCTTTCAATGGATGAAGCAGGTGGCCTCGCACTTTGGCGGCACGCGTAATGCCCTAGCAGTGTCGTGGCCCAAGGGCATCGACGCAAAAGATGAGTTTCGCAATCAGTTTCACCATGTGATTGATTTATTTCCAACCCTGCTGGAGGTCACGGGCACGACCATGCCCGATCGAGTGAATGGCATTGAGCAGGAGTCTCTGCACGGCTGCAGCATGGTACCGACGTTCACCGATGCTTCGGCCCCCAGCGCGCATGCTACACAATATTTTGAAATTCTGGGTAATCGCGCCATATATCATGATGGTTGGATGGCATCCTGCTTCCACGGCCGCCTTCCGTGGATTCGTTTCGCCGGCTTCGAGTTTGATGGTGACCAGGAGGTATGGGAGTTGTACAACGTCGCGGAAGATTTTTCGCAAAGTGTAGACTTGGCGGCAACCTATCCAGAAAAGCTGGCCGAGCTTCGCGCTATGTTCGAAATTGAAGCGCAGCGCTATGGAGTGTATCCCTTGCGCGATGCGTCTGCCCGACGCGGGGGCAATTACGCACCGCCGCACTCAATGGAAGGCTACAGCAAAATGGTCTACGGCCCGAAACATATTCGCATGCCGGAGCATGGGATAATCAATTTGAAGAACACTTCTTACCGCATCAGCGCAGCGGTAACTTTGGGCGCTGCTGACCATGGGGTCATTGCCTGCCAGGGCGGCAACATGGCGGGCTGGAGCCTGTACCTGGATGAAAAATCTCAACCAAGCTTTGTTTACAACTGGTTTGGCCACGAGTTCACTACGCTGGTAGCCGAGCCGCTCCTACCCGGCGAACACCAGATTTGTGTGGAATATGCTCACGATGGCGGATTTGGCGCAGGCGGCGAACTGCAACTTACTTTGGATGGTAACCGTATGGCACGGGGTCGCGTTGAGCGGACGGTGCCGGTGATTTTTTCGATGAGCGGGGAGACTTTCGATGTTGGCCGCGATACCGGCTCGCCGGTTGGTAAGTACCCCCACGATTTCGCTTTCACCGGAAATATTCATGGTGTGACGCTCGAACGCCTCGCTGAGCCCTCAGAAGAAGTGAAGCAGCAGGAACGCAAAAGCGCGTTCAAAGCGGGCTTAAGTGCGCAATAGGCCGAAACGAAACACTCGTTTCCCAGTTGCTAGCTTACTGCGTAAACGGCCAGGCCGATCAGTACGTAGGAAACCGCGTAGTAATAGAAAAGTGCTTTAGGTGGCATAGGCCTCGTGTCCTTTTGTGTGATTTGTCATGTTGCAGTTGACGTTGCGTGATAGGTTGGCACGGTAACAGCAGTTACGGGTAACGAGAACCACCGGAGAAATATAATGAAGAAACTACTCACTGCCTTTTTGGCGATCACCCTAAGCCAGTTCGCATTGGCAGACGGTCACCCGACGATCAATATTCCTAAAGAATCATTCTCTCTCGAGGGCAAAATGCTCAACGTAGAGCTGACAGATTCTGGTGGCGTTGTCACCGTTGAAGGTATCGCTGGCCGTTATGGACGAGTGTACTTGACTTATAACATGACGTTGAACCCCAACTCCGACAGCCAAGGTGCCTTTACGGGTCGTGGCATGGGCATTAGTGAGGACGGCGCGCGTCAAGCAGGGTCCCGTAATGGGGTTTGGAAGCGCGAGGGCACAGTGATCACCTTTCACTCTTTGGACGACGTGACCGATGGCAATCAGAACCTTTGCAAGTCTTTGCTCGATTTATCAACTGGTGAATTTGTGATGACCTTCTACCCCATGTAGAACGCTCTCACTCGGACGGCCTGCCTGCGCAGGCCATCTCCTGCTACCCCCGGCACGTAGCCTTCCTTTCTGGTTGCTAAAGCTTTCATTGTGTTTACTCACAGAGATCGTTATGCAAGGGAGCGAGATGATCGGTAAAAACACTATGGCCCGCGTCAATTTAACGGTAAATCAATTCGACAAGTCTCATAAGTTCTACAGTGGCTTGCTGCCAGAGTTTGGTATGACCACGGTCAACGATGGCCCAGATTTTCTTTACTGCGTGGGTGCTCGCACGGCTATTGGCGTGCGACGCTGCGACCCTGAGTTTGAGGGTGAACGCTTCGAGCAATATCGGGTAGTCCTGCATCACATTTGTTTGCGTGCGAAAAGCCGCTAGGCGGTGGATCAAACCGCCGCTTTTGCGGCTTCCCTGGGCGCAAGTATCCTGCGCGGTTCAGAAGAGCGAGAGTGGGCACCGGGGTATTACTATGTGCTGTTCGAGGACCCCGACGGCATTCTTTTAGAAGTCAACCATGTGCCGGTTACGGGGCCACTTAACACCGATGCGAGCTTCGGCTCAGCCGATGATTACGTTCGCAAGGACGGCGAGGACCTCATCGATCACCGCTAATGCGCATTTGTTTCGTTGTTCACTTGGCCTAATCTCAGAACCTTAAATTGCGAGGTGAGGAAAGAATTGATGCAAGAACCCACAAATATTCAGTTTTGGGGCGCGAGCACGATGCGCACGTTCAGGCCACTTTGGGTAGCGGAGGAGCTAGGCGTGCCTTATACCCATCACCCCATTGGCCCACGTACGGGCGAAACTCAAACCCCGGCTTATACCGAGATGAACCCCAAGCAGAAAGTGCCCTACATGCAGGACGAAGGCTTTGGTCTGTCTGAAAGCGTAGCCATCTCTCGTTATCTGATTTCCCGCTACGGCAGTGGGTCAACCATGGCGTTGCCTACCTCGGTGCAGGCACAGGCCAGAGAAGACGAATGGGTGTCCTATATCTACGGCGAGCTGGATGAAACCTCGCTGTATGTCATGCGCCGTCACGGAGACTTGGCGCACATTTACGGCGAAGCCCCGACTGCCATGACCGCTTCTCGCGCCTACGCGGAAAAACATTTAGCCGTGATCTCTGAGCATATGACAGACAAAGATTTCGTTGTTGGCGACCAGCTTACCCTCGCCGACATTATGCTCGTGTCATGCCTTGATTGGGCAGTCCATTATGACTTCGAACTGCAAGCGTCGTTGCTGGGCTATCGCGACTTGCATCGCAGTCGCCCGGCCTACCGACGCGCCTATGACGTTAACTACCGTGCATCGAGCTAAACGAACAAAGAACGTCGCAAAGCAAAGGCTGAAAAGCGAAAAAATCAACAAGAGTATTGAGGAGTGCAGACTATGGGACCGCTAAACGAATTAAAAGTGATCGACCTCACCAGTATGGTGTCTGGACCCGTAGCCGCTGCCATGCTCGCGGATCAAGGTGCTGAGGTAATCAAGGTAGAACCTCTGCACGGCGAGCAAATGCGTTTGATGGGCAAACCCATCAATGAACTTCCGGCGATGTTTTTCTCCTGCAATCGCGGCAAGCAATCCCTCGCCATGGATCTTAAGTCCGACCAGGGCAAGCAGGTGCTATGGCGCTTGATCGAAGAGGCCGACGTGCTGCTGCAGAACTTTCGCCCCGGTGCGATGCAACGCATGGGCTTTCCGGAAGAAGAGGTGCGGGCCAAGAACAAGCGGTTAATTTACGTTTCCATCAGCGGCTTCGGCGATTATGGGCCCTACGCCCATCAGCGGGTCTATGACCCGATTATTCAGGCGCTGTCTTGTGCCACGGATATTCAAGCCAACCGCATCACCCGGGACCCGGAAATGTTTCGCGTAATCATTGCCGACAAAGTCGCCTCATTGACCGCAGCCCAGGCCATTGCCAGTGCGTTATATCACCGCGAACGCAGCGGCGACGGGCAGCACATCAAGGTGTCCATGCTTGATGCCATGCTGGCGTTCTTTTGGCCCGAAGGCATGGGCGGTATTACCTATGCCGATAACGAATACGATCCTTCAGAAACCTCAGGCTCCATGGATCTGATCTATCCTACGCAAGACGGTTTCATCACCGCAGGCGTAATTAGCGACAAAGAATGGGTGGGCATGTGCCGTGCGCTGGACCGCGAAGACCTCATCGAAGACCCGCGCTTTGCCACCGCCGGTGCCCGACTGCAGCATGTGCAAGAACGCAAAGAAATCACCATGGCGGAAATCGCGAAATGGCCTAGCGCAGACATACTCGAGCGCCTGCAGGCGCACGATGTGCCCAATGCACCTCTACTGCGCCGCATGGAACTGCTCGCTCACCCGCAGATACAGGCCAGCGAAACGATCCAGCGTACCCATTTCGAGGGTTTTGGCGAGGTGCGCCAAGCGCGACCCGCAGCGCGGTTCAGCGAAACTCCTAGCGAGATTCGCGGTCCTGCACCCAAACTTGGTGAGCAATCCAAATCGATACTGGCAGGACTCGGCTATTCTGCGGAAGAAACTCAAAAGCTCATTGATGCTGGCGTAATCAAGGGCACTTGAAGCGCTAAAATTCACAGATAGGGGTGTCAATTTGCCTAGCGCTGCGTCTTACGACTATGAGTGCAGAAGTCGGGGTTATGTCTTCAAGGACTGCCCGTCGCAGATCATTGGTTTTACTCTGCTTTAAAGCTAGGCTTTAATCTATATTGGTGGGGTGGGGTCTTTTTTCGTGTCTGTTCGCTTGAGCAAAAAATGGCTGTCTATCGACGAGGCGCGCGATTTGTTGCGCGGGAATCTCGGTGTGTTTCAGTTAGCGGATGCGCAGCAAAATACGCGCTACATTGGCTACGCCGGCGGCAAAAGCTTGTTTGGCTTAAAGGGTGAAGTTAGCGCAGCGATCGAGCGTCTACCTGTAGCAACGTTCGTGCGCTGGGAAGTGACAACCTCGTATCTCAGTCGTTACAAAGAACTGTTGATGCTGCATTACTACGATCATGGTGAGCTACCGTCCGATAATCCCCCAGCTGCCGCGATTTCCCTAGGCCAATTGAGGCCTGCTGGATGAACCTGGAACTGACCGAAGAGCAAGAATTGGTCATTGCCATGGTGCGGCGCTTTGTGCGCGAAGAAATTTTGCCGCTGGAGTATGACCTAGACCCAGATGCCGACGAACTCCATGCGGCGGACCGTGCTCGGTTGATCGAAAAAACCAAGGCCATGGGGCTATATGGACTGGATATTCCTCCGGCTTTTGGTGGGCCGGATATCGACCTGGTCACCCGCACGCTTATTGCAGTGGAGATGGCGCAGCACCGGGCGGGATTGTACGCGCCTTGTTACGGCACCTTTGGTGGCGCGGGTTTGGCCCAGCTCTTTGAAGCCACGGACGAGCAAAAAGAGAAGTATTTGTATCCCACGCTGCGGGGCGAGAAGCGCGGCTTTTTTGGTCTGTCGGAACCTTCGGGTGGTTCAGATCCAGCTCGGGCCATTCAAACCAAGGCGGTACAGGATGGCGATGATTGGGTCATCAACGGCGGCAAGCTATGGATCAGCGGGGCAGACAAAGCCCAATACGGGCTGGTATTTGCGCGTACGGCCAACGACAAGGGCCGCAACGGGGTGACCTGTTTCATTGTCGATACCAGCACGCCGGGGTTTGCGGTGCGGCGCATCGTGCACACGCTGCGCTCGGCCCATTACGCTACCGAACTGAGCTTTGAAGATATGCGCGTGCCTGCATCCAATATTCTGGGTGAGCTGAACAAGGGCTTCGCCATCGCCAACGATCGCCTAACCAAACAACGCATTCCTTACGCGGCGGGTTGCATTGGGGTAGCCATCAAGGCACAAGAAATGGCGCTGGAATACGTGCCCCAACGCGAGACCTTTGGTGCGCCGTTGTCATCGCGGCAGTCTATTCAGTGGATGCTGGTCGATAATGAAATCGACATTAAGCAATCGCTGTGGATTACCCTTGAGGCAGCAGCAAAGGCCGAGCGCGGAGAAAATTTTCGTAAAGAAGCGGCCATGGCCAAGCTGGTAGCCACGGAAGCTGGGGGCCGCGTGGTGGATCGGTGCATGCAGATGTTTGGCGGTCTTGGCGTTGCCAAAGACTTACCCTTTGAGCGCTGGTTTCGGGAGATGCGCATTCGGCGTATTGGCGAGGGCCCTAGCGAAGTGCAGCGCCATGTCATTGCCAGAGAGCTGCTGGGTTCGTCGCTGCGATAGCGGCGTTATTCGGGCCGGATAGAAGTAGGAAGAATATATGGGCAATAGCAACGAAGGAATCGACATCCCTCATCGCACCTTGCGTTACCGCGAGGCAGGCACCACGCACATGGAGCCTGAGATGCTGCGCAATCCGGTATCGCACTACGCCGATCTCAGTGAAGAGCTGCAGGCGAAAAAAGCCCGCTACTGGGAGGGCAACCACAGAGTAGTACGCACGATATTTGGCGAAGACTTCGCCATTGGTGAAGGCATTCAACAGGGGCTGGCGACCGGCCTGAACGAGCAATTTGTTATTGGTCAGTTTGAGGCTGGCATTCAGTTGCCGGAAAAAGCCATAGACGATGCCTTGGTTGGTCGGCTGGTTTGTCCGCAATCGTTGATGCTTAGCGAGTGAATTTGCGCCCTCGCGTTGTGGACGCGGTGCGCGTTGCTGCCTGGCGCATCAGCGCGGGCCTTTGCTTCTGCGCGGCAATGGTCTCTGCCCACGGCCAAGACCTTCCGAATATTGTGCTGATCGTCGCCGAAGACCTGAGTCCGCGGGTTGGTGCCTTTGGCGACGTGGTAGCACAAACCCCGAACATTGACGCCTTGGCTAACGACGGGGTGCGATTTACTCAGGTGTTCTCCGCCTCTGGTGTTTGTGCTCCGAACCGCTCAGCGCTGATCACGGGCGTTTACCCACAGAGTTTGGGTACCCAACATATGCGCACGATCAACCGCGACTATGAGGCGGTGCCACCCGAGGCAGTGAAAGCCTTTCCCGAGCTGCTGCGCCAAGCTGGATACGCCACGGCCAATACCGCCAAAACTGATTATCAATTTGGCGAGCCGTTCACCATTTGGGATGTGAACGAGGGCAACTATGCGCTGCCGCCAGATTTAGCCGTATGGCGGCAATTGCCTGCGGGCAAACCGTTTTTTGCCATGATCAACCTCATGTCTACCCACGAAAGTCGCCTAGCTACGTTAGACACCGAAGGTCAGGGCGCCCTTGGCACGGTGATTAAGGCCTTGGCGCTAGCGCGCGAAGCGACAGTGAATGAGGTCACAGATCCCGCCGATGTCAGCGTGCCAGCGTATTACCCTGATACCCCACAGGTGCGCGAGAGCATTGCCCAGCACTACGACAACATCCATTACATGGATGAACAAGGCGGCGAAGTTGTCGCCAATTTACGAGCTGACGGGCTGCTGGGATCTACCGTTGTCATCTGGACCACAGATCATGGCGACGGTCTGCCGAGAGCCAAACGGGCGGTCTATGACAGCGGCCTGCATATTCCCTTAATACTCCGCTGGCCCGACAAAACTGGGGCGGGCCAGGTTGATCGGCGACTGGTATCCGTCGTGGATTTGGCGCCGTCGATCCTGAAGCTTGCGGGTATTGAAGTGCCGGCCTTTGTGCAGGGGCAACCTATGCTCAACACGGCACTCACCCGAGACTATGTCTTTGCCGGACGCGATCGCATGGATGCCGTGCCGGACTACGTGCGCGCCGTGCGCGACCAGCGCTTTAAGTACATTCGCAACTACCAGGCTGACTTGCCGTATTTTCGACCCCTGGTGTTTCGCGATATGTTTCCGGTGATGCAGGCACTGTGGCAGGGTAGGTCTGCAGTCACGTTAACCGAGGAGCAACGCTTCTATTTTGCTGCCCCACGGCCCCTCGAGGAGCTTTACGACACAGCGAAGGACCCTCAGGAGCTGGTGAATCTGGCGAATCAGCCCCGGCATGCCCAAACCCTACAGCGGCTTCGCGATGCCATGGATGCTTGGATCATTCGTGTAGGCGATAGGAGCTCCGAGGATGAAGGCCGAATGATTGAGGCTATGTGGCCCGGCGGACAGCAGCCGGTAACGCAGGTTCCGGTTATCGATATGCGGGATCAGCAGGTGCTCATTATGTCTGCGACGCCGGGGGCGTCTATTGCCTATCGTATTGAGGAGCAGGATTTCGCTGCCAAACTATTCGGTGGCAGTGGTGCTTGGCAGCTTTATCGCCAACCCTTCCCTGCAGCGACCTTGGGTGAGGCTGTGATCGTGGCCAAGGCAGTGCGCTATGGATACGCGGAGAGCGCAGAAGCCACGTTCGCTTTAGCACGAGTTGAACAGTAACCCTAGCTCGCCAGCGCCACGCCGCATTGGCGCAGTTCCGTGACCAGATCTCGACCTAAATCCACCTCTTCTTCTGGATGCTCGCAGCACACTTTGAGGTTAAACAAGCGGCATCCGGATTCGATATAGGGCGCCAGTTGTTCGGCCACTTGGGCTGGCGTGCCGCTGGGAGTGTAGCGCTCAAACTTCTCAAACGGTATGCGGTAAAAGGCCTCCATGCCTGCCTTTACCGCTGCGTGGGCAGCGTCGCCGTTGTGGCCGTCTAGGCCAACCCATGGCTGGTAGCCGTGAATCCAATTCACATCGTTTCGACCCAAGGCTTCGGCTTGTGACTGCACGCTCGCAATGGCTTGGGAGAAGCGACCTGCCGAGCACCATACACCCAGCCAACCCTCGCCAAACTTTGCAGTGCGGGTCAGCGCTGCGTCAGAGCGTCCGCCCACCACAACGGGTATGGGGCTTTGCGGGGTGGGACGAATGATCGCGTCCCGGAGGCTGAATTCTAGGCCTTCAAAGGTCACGCTTTTTCCAGCCAGCAGGCCCTTGATGATGGCCAGTGACTCATTGGCCCGTACCCCACGACGTTTTGGGTTGACCCCGCACACCTCCAGCTCGTGGGGATCTTCACCGCCAATACCTACCCCAAAGATCATACGTCCCGGTGCCAAATTAGCCATGCTCGCCAGCTGTCGTGCGACCGGCAGAGGGTGGCGCAATGGCAGCAGATAAATGCCGGTCATGACGCCAAGGCTGGGGTGCAGTTGGGACAGCCCAGCGACTTCCACAAAGCCATCGGTGCCAGAGCCATTGCGAAACGACACATGGTCCGCCATGAACATATGATCGAAGCCCGAATCCGCAATCTGCGCCACGGTTTGCTGACGCTCAGGCCAATCGAGTTTCCAGAAATTGCTGGGGGTGGCGAGGCCAAACTTCAGTGCTGTGCTCAAAACCAGTTCCTTGCTAGTACGTGCGGTCGATCTGTTTTACAGGCCAAATGCTTTGTCATCGAGACCAAGCATTACGCGCCCGGCGAGTTCCATCACCGGCTCGCCGACCATCATGTGTGCCGATGCGACATGCACATCGCGAAAGTGCTGCTGCAGGCAGGACGTCTCGTACACCGAGGTGCCACCCATGAGGCGATACATCTGATCAATGACGTCGATGGATGTGTTCACGGCGTGCACATTGGCCGTACGCATGCTTCGGCGATCTTCAAGGCTGCCGGGTGCAGATTGTGCGACCTGCCAGCCGTCCTCGATGGTCTGATAAAAATAGGTGCGTGCGGCGCTTAGGGCGGCATCTGCTTCAGCCACATCAATATGCAGAGATGGCCGCAGGGATAGCGCCCGTCGGCTGCCTTGAGGCGTCTTTTCTTTCGAGGCGCGAATCACCTCCTCTAAACATGCTCGCGCCATCCCCAAACAGATGGCCCCAATGGGAATGCCTAGCAGGGCAAATTTAGGAAACTGATAAATTGGATGGCTTGCGTGTTCGGTATCCTCGACATCACCGGCCATTCGCTCGGCAGGCACCCAGACATTTTTCGCGATGTAATCGCTGGAACCCGAGCCGCGCATACCAGACACATGCCAGTTGTCGACTAGCTCAATCTCGTCGGGCTGAAAAAATACTCGGGTCAGTCTCGGCGCGTCAGTAACCGTTTCACCGCTGCGATCCACCTCGTGGATGCCGCCGGAGATCCACTGCGCGTTGCGGCAGCCAGAGCCCCAGCGCCAGTGGCCGTTGATGACATAGCCCGCGTGGCCGTCGCGCTCCTCGAACAAAGCGGTGCCACTGTCAGCGAAGACACCACTAGTGATTACGTCTGGGTTTTGCAGCATTTTTTGCAGCTGGGAGGTTGGTAGCGCACCGAACAAATACTGTGAGGTAGCGCCAATAAAAATGCACCAGGCCGTAGAGCCGTTGGCGGTGGCCAAGATCTCGCAAAGTTTACAAAAGGCCGTGGGTGAAATGCCGAGGCCGCCGAGTGCTTCAGGTACCACCACGCGATAAAAGCCCAGCTTCGCCAATTTGTCTGCTAGGTCTTGCGGCAGGTGGCGCAGCTCGTCGATCTCGCGACGACGTCTGCCCAGTTCAGGCAGCAGTTGCTCGGCGGCATCGAGCAGCTGCGTTTCTACCGCTGCGCTGGCGCTCATAGTATAATCTGTGAGGATGTGAGGTCGTAAATGCGGCGCCAGTTCTCATCCATTTGCGGCAGCCATGCTTTCAGAAGTGGCGTACTGGCGTTTTTGGCGGTCACGCCTTTTAGCAGGGTGAGGTACTTATATGAAAAAGCTGAGGCACGATAGTTAGCCGCACAGTGCACCCAAACCTTT
>CABZTD010000020.1 GCA_902528515.1 K189A clade bacterium | reverse complement strand
AAGCCTGACCCAGCGATGCCGCGTGTGCGAAGAAGGCCTTAGGGTTGTAAAGCACTTTCAGTTGCGAAGAAAAGCTGCGATTTAATACATCGCGGTCTTGACGTTAACAACAGAAGAAGTACCGGCTAACTCCGTGCCAGCAGCCGCGGTAATACGGAGGGTACGAACGTTAATCGGAATTACTGGGCGTAAAGCGCGCGTAGGCGGTTTGATAAGTGGGATGTGAAAGCCCCGGGCTTAACCTGGGAACTGCATTCCAAACTGTCAGACTAGAGTGTGGTAGAGGGAGGTAGAATTTCCTGTGTAGCGGTGAAATGCGTAGATATAGGAAGGAATACCGATGGCGAAGGCAGCCTCCTGGACCAACACTGACGCTGAGGCGCGAAAGCGTGGGGAGCAAACAGGATTAGATACCCTGGTAGTCCACGCCGTAAACGATGAGAACTAGCCGTTGGGGCCTTTAAGGCCTTGGTGGCGCAGCTAACGCGATAAGTTCTCCGCCTGGGGAGTACGGCCGCAAGGTTAAAACTCAAATGAATTGACGGGGGCCCGCACAAGCGGTGGAGCATGTTCTTTAATTCGATGCAACGCGAAGAACCTTACCACCCCTTGACATACTCGAAACTTTCTAGAGATAGATTGGTGCCTTCGGGAATCGAGATACAGGTGCTGCATGGCTGTCGTCAGCTCGTGTCGTGAGATGTTGGGTTAAGTCCCGTAACGAGCGCAACCCTTGTCCTTATTTGCCAGCGATTCGGTCGGGAACTCTAAGGAGACTGCCGGTGACAAACCGGAGGAAGGTGGGGACGACGTCAAGTCATCATGGCCCTTACGGGGTGGGCTAGAAACGTGCTACAATGGAAGGTACAAAGGGCTGCAATCCAGCAATGGTAAGCGAATCCCAAAAAACCTCTCGTAGTCCGGATTGGGGTCTGCAACTCGACCCCATGAAGTCGGAATCGCTAGTAATCGCGAATCAGAATGTCGCGGTGAATACGTTCCCGGGCCTTGTACACACCGCCCGTCACACCATGGAAGTGGATTGCACCAGAAGTAATTAGTTTAACCTTCGGGAGGACGGTTACCACGGTGTGGTTCATGACTGGGGTGAAGTCGTAACAAGGTAGCCGTAGGGGAACCTGCGGCTGGATCACCTCCTTAAAAAGATAAGGCCTTGATTTGGCCCCTGTGGGTTGAAAATAACAGGTCCATAACACTCTCTTCGGATTGCGTTGTTCCTACACGAATGGTTTGTTGCTGGTTATTAATGAGCACTCTGGGTCTGTAGCTCAGTTGGTTAGAGCGCACCCCTGATAAGGGTGAGGTCGGTGGTTCAAATCCACCCAGACCCACCAAATATTTAGGTTCATGGCGCCGCTAAGCGCATCATGTCTCTCGATGGGTTCGTGAAGGTTTACTGGAAGTATGAGGGTTTAGGCGCTCTGACAAGGCAAAAGGGGCCGTAGCTCAGCTGGGAGAGCGCCTGCCTTGCACGCAGGAGGTCAGGAGTTCGATCCTCCTCGGCTCCACCATTTAAGACGAATACCGTAATCAGCACCCATCGTTTTGCTCTCAGCTCTGAGGGCGATCTCGGTTATACACCTCACAATTATGAGCGCACATTCGATGTGTTGTCGCCTAGTCGTTTACAACACCTCAGATGTGTGCTCGAGCTTGCTTGAGTTTTGTTCTTTAACAATTCAGAGATAGTCCGCAAAGTTATCGAATGTATAGAATCGAACGATTTAACACGATTCGATAATGATGCGGGTACACAAAATTTTTTCTAGATAAATGTCTCAGTATTCTCTTGTGTTTAGCGACCGCTCGGTCGCCTGTTCTGCGCTTTGTTAGTACGATATGTACCAATGAGCTTCATGGGCAGTAACACGGGGAAGGCGAAAAGAGTGAACAATCGATGAGAATGAAGATTCATATGTCCGCGTAAAAGCAACCAGGGTTGCTCCATATGCTGGATTATATGGTCAAGCATAAAAGTGCATCTGGTGGATGCCTTGGCAGCTGAAGGCGAAGAAGGACGTTATAGCCTGCGATAAGCCTCGGGGAGTCGGCAAATAGACTTTGATCCGGGGATTTCCGAATGGGGAAACCCACCGCTCCGGCGGTATCTGCACCTGAATATATAGGGTGTAGAGGCGAACTTGGGGAACTGAAATATCTAAGTACCCAAAGGAAAAGAAATCAAAAGAGATTCCCTTAGTAGCGACGAGCGAACGGGGAGAAGCCCTTAAGTTTGCGGCTTGTTAGTGGAAGCTTCTGGAAAGTTGCGCGATACAGGGTGACAGCCCCGTACACGAAAACAAGTTGTAGATGAAATCGAGTAGGACGGGGCACGTGAAACCTTGTCTGAAAACGGGGGGACCATCCTCCAAGGCTAAATACTCTCAGCTGACCGATAGTGAACCAGTACCGTGAGGGAAAGGCGAAAAGAACCCCTGTGAGGGGAGTGAAATAGAACCTGAAACCGGATGCATACAAGCAGTGGGAGCCTATCTTAGGATGGGTGACTGCGTACCTT
Source organism: K189A clade bacterium (assembly GCA_902528515.1). GTDB lineage: Bacteria > Pseudomonadota > Gammaproteobacteria > Pseudomonadales > Azotimanducaceae > UBA4421. The sequence continues at coordinate 32,452 of CABZTD010000020.1, read as the reverse complement.
TTGTATAATGGGTCAGCGAGTTATTTTTACTGGCAAGGTTAACCGTTTAGGGGAGCCGTAGGGAAACCGAGTCTTAATAGGGCGCTTAGTCGGTAGGAGTAGACCCGAAACCGGGCGATCTAGCCATGGGCAGGTTGAAGGTGCCGTAACAGGCACTGGAGGACCGAACCCACTAATGTTGAAAAATTAGGGGATGACCTGTGGTTAGGAGTGAAAGGCTAATCAAGCCCGGAGATAGCTGGTTCTCCTCGAAATCTATTTAGGTAGAGCCTCTCGTATTACCGTTGGGGGTAGAGCACTGTTTGGGCTAGGGGGTCACCTAGACTTACCAACCCCATGCAAACTCCGAATACCGACGAGTACAGCGAGGGAGACACACGGCGGGTGCTAACGTCCGTCGTGGAAAGGGAAACAACCCAGACCGCCAGCTAAGGTCCCTAAATTACAGTTAAGTGGGAAACGATGTGGGAAGGCCCAGACAGCCAGGAGGTTGGCTTAGAAGCAGCCATCCTTTAAAGAAAGCGTAATAGCTCACTGGTCGAGTCGGCCTGCGCGGAAGATGTAACGGGGCTAAAACTGTATACCGAAGCTGCGGACACATACTTTGTATGTGTGGTAGAGGAGCGTTCTGTAAGCCTGTGAAGGTGTGCTGGAAAGCGCGCTGGAGGTATCAGAAGTGCGAATGCTGACATGAGTAACGATTAAGGAGGTGAAAATCCTCCTCGCCGAAAGACCAAGGTTTCCTGCGCAACGTTCATCGGCGCAGGGTTAGTCGGCCCCTAAGGCGAGGCCGAAAGGCGTAGTCGATGGGAAACAGGTTAATATTCCTGTACCGGATATAGCTGCGATGGGGTGACGGAGAAGGTTAGGCTGGCCTGGCGATGGTTGTCCAGGTTTAAGCACGTAGGCTGGGGACTTAGGTAAATCCGGGTCTCTAAGGCCGAGATGTGATGACGAACCGTTCTTATACGATCGGGAAGTGGTCGATACCATGCTTCCAAGAAAAACCTCTAAGCTTCAGGCTATAAACGACCGTACCCCAAACCGACACAGGTGGTCGGGTAGAGAATACCAAGGCGCTTGAGAGAACTCGGGTGAAGGAACTAGGCAAAATGGCACCGTAACTTCGGGAGAAGGTGCGCCGCTGACGGTGATGGGACTAGCTCCCTAAGCTATCGGCGGTCGAAGATACCAGGTGGCTGCGACTGTTTATTAAAAACACAGCACTCTGCAAACACGTAAGTGGACGTATAGGGTGTGACGCCTGCCCGGTGCCGGAAGGTTAATTGATGGGGTTAGCACTTGTGCGAAGCTCTTGATCGAAGCCCCGGTAAACGGCGGCCGTAACTATAACGGTCCTAAGGTAGCGAAATTCCTTGTCGGGTAAGTTCCGACCTGCACGAATGGCGTAACGATGGCCACACTGTCTCCACCCGAGACTCAGTGAAATTGAAATCGCGGTGAAGATGCCGTGTACCCGCGGCTAGACGGAAAGACCCCGTGCACCTTTACTATAGCTTCACACTGGACTTTGGCTTAATTTGTGTAGGATAGGTGGGAGACTATGAAGCAGCGACGCTAGTCGTTGTGGAGTCGTCCTTGAAATACCACCCTGATTACGTTGAGGTTCTAACTCAGGTCCGTTACCCGGATCGAGGACAGTGTGTGGTGGGTAGTTTGACTGGGGCGGTCTCCTCCCAAAGAGTAACGGAGGAGTACGAAGGTACACTCAGCATGGTCGGAAATCATGCAATGCGTATAAAGGCAGAAGTGTGCTTGACTGCGAGCCCGACGGGGCGAGCAGGGACGAAAGTCGGTCTTAGTGATCCGGTGGTTCTGTATGGAAGGGCCATCGCTCAACGGATAAAAGGTACGCCGGGGATAACAGGCTGATACCGCCCAAGAGTTCACATCGACGGCGGTGTTTGGCACCTCGATGTCGGCTCATCACATCCTGGGGCTGAAGCCAGTCCCAAGGGTATGGCTGTTCGCCATTTAAAGTGGTACGCGAGCTGGGTTTAGAACGTCGTGAGACAGTTCGGTCCCTATCTGCCGTGGGCGTATGAGATTTGAGAGGAGCTGCTCCTAGTACGAGAGGACCGGAGTGGACGAACCTCTGGTGTTCCGGTTGTCACGCCAGTGGCATTGCCGGGTAGCTACGTTCGGAAGGGATAACCGCTGAAAGCATCTAAGCGGGAAGCCCCCCTCAAGATGAGATCTCACTAATCTAGCGATTCTGAAGGGCCCTCGAAGACTACGAGGTCGATAGGCAGGGTGTGTAAGCGTTGTGAAGCGTTGAGCTAACCTGTACTAATTGCCCGTGAGGCTTGACCATATAATCGAGTATATTGATAAACGGAAAATATGGATTCTTGTTCTGAATGAGCAACGCGGCGCGGAATGCGTCGCTTGTGATTAGCAGGACATATCGATCTTTTCGCTGCTACTAAGGCATTTTAGAAAAAATACTATCTCTGAAATTGTTAATTCCACCGAGTGTAGACTTGGGGAAGTTATGAACGTCCACCTGCGAGGGTGGGCCCGGAAACGGGCAACAGTTTGTCTGACGAACATAGCGAGTTGGAACCACCTGATCCCATCCCGAACTCAGAAGTGAAACGACTTAGCGCCGATGGTAGTGTGGGGTCTCCCCATGTGAGAGTAGGTCATCGTCAGGCTTTTATGACAAGCGCCACAATGCTTCGCATTGGGGCGCTTTTTTTTGCGTACGAATAAATGGAGCGTATTCGCATCCATCAAGAGAAAGAGTAGCGCCATGACGACACCTGAACCGGCACTAACTAATGCGCTGTTAAAAGTGCGAGAGGCAGGCTATGTGTTATCAGAGGATTGGCCGCGCCATGGCGTAAGGGCGCAAGAATTAGGATTGCACGAAGATGCTGGTACGGTGCGTCTGCCTCCCGACGTTCAGCTGCACGATCTGCACTATATTCAAAACGCCCTACCCCAGCAGCTCTCAGTGCAGTTGCTCGACTACACCGATTCCACAAATTCAGAGATGATGAGAAGACGTACAAAGTCTGGGGGTGCCGACCAGCTCATTTTGACCGAGTACCAAAGCGCGGGACGTGGCCGACGTGGCAAGGTTTGGTTGGGCGATTACGGTCGCAATATTGCGATGACCCTCGGTATTGAGTTTCCTCTCAACCTTAACGCCTTGGGCGGGCTCAGCAGTGTTGTAGGCTTGGCCCTGCTGCAAGCGCTCGAATTAGAGGGTGTCGACGCTCAATTAAAGTGGCCAAATGACGTCTGGGTGAAGGAACAAAAACTCGCAGGGATTTTGGTTGAGCTCGTGCCGACGAAAATTGGAACTCTTGCGATAGTAGGTATTGGTATTAACGTGGACCTTACCAATGTTCAAGCTTCAAAAATCGACCAATCGGTAACCACCCTCAGACGTTTGGGCGCTTTAATCAGCCGCGATGATTTGGTTTTGGCTGTTCACGCAAGCGTTCTAAAAAATTTTGAGGTGTATTCCAGCGAAGGCTTCGCTCCCTTTCTTGATGCTTTTAATTCAGCGCATTGTTTGCAGGATCGGGCCGCAATTTTGGTGTTAGGGACCGAATCGCAGCAGGGAATCGTTCGCGGCATTGACATTACCGGCGGGCTTCGCTTCGAGCAAAATGGTGCAACACGTATTGTAACGAGTGGCGAGGTGTCATTGCGCCCTCTGACTACGGAGGAGCGACAATAAAACTCTGGATGACGATTGCGTTGGTCATATTCATTCATTAGTATTTCGCACCGATTTTGGCCGCCATAGCTCAGCTGGTAGAGCAGCTCACTTGTAATGAGAAGGTCCAGGGTTCGACTCCTTGTGGCGGCACCATCTAAGGAAAAACGTTGCTCGACCGTATCTAATTGAGTGAAAGCCAGTGGTGCGTTAGCGGGTGTTGGGGTAAGTGTGAATTAGGAGTTTCGTGGCCAGCTCTCTATGGGCAGTTCCTATGACGGGGGGTGCCGATAGGTACAACTGGAGCGCTGTGAAATTGCAGGCGCCGAGTGGGGCGCGAAAGTTTTGGTGGGGTTCCCGAGCGGTCAAAGGGATCAGACTGTAAATCTGACGGCTATGCCTTCGAAGGTTCGAATCCTTCTCCCACCACCACAATTTGCGGTATCGGGTTTTTTGCGTTACCACAAAGCGCTGCGAAAGCGGTACGCGGGTATGGTTCAATGGTAGAACCTCAGCCTTCCAAGCTGAAGATGCGGGTTCGATTCCCGCTACCCGCTCCATGGTCGTAAGCGCAGCTAATTGAATAAAGGGCTTTGATCAGAGCTTTGTTAGAGTGGCGTAGAGCAGGATGCATGGCTAAAATGCCGCTCCGATCGATACGCGATCTAGAGACCGACGCTCACATAGCTCAGTAGGTAGAGCACTTCCTTGGTAAGGAAGAGGTCATCGGTTCAAATCCGATTGTGAGCACCATCTGTTGTGCAGAGGGTGAAGGCGTAAAAGCGAAAGAGGAAGTGGAGTTTGTCGAGACGACGAACTCTAATTAAGTGAACAGAAGGCATCTGACTGGTGCAGATGCGCTGTTAAAAATAAAGACTGTCTGGCTGCATCTGAGGGTTAAAAATGGCTAAGGAAAAATTTGAACGAAATAAGCCGCACGTAAACGTGGGGACGATCGGACACGTAGACCACGGTAAGACGACGCTGACGGCGGCACTGACGCGAGTGTGTGCGGAAGTATATGGTGGCGAGATGCGTGAGTTTGCCCAGATTGATAATGCGCCAGAAGAGCGAGAGCGCGGCATCACAATTGCGACAAGTCATGTCGAATACGAGAGCAATGACCGGCACTACGCTCATGTAGATTGCCCGGGGCACGCGGACTACGTGAAGAACATGATCACCGGCGCAGCGCAGATGGATGGCGCGATCTTGGTGTGTGGCGCCACTGATGGCCCGATGCCTCAGACCCGAGAGCATATTCTGTTGTCTCGTCAGGTCGGCGTGCCGAAAATCGTTGTGTTCTTGAACAAGGCTGACTTGCTTGCGGAGGACTGCGGCGGCGTGGGTACGGAAGAATACGAAGAGATGAAAGAACTCGTGGAAATGGAGCTGATTGATCTTTTAGAGACGTACGAGTTTCCAGGTGATACGCCGATTATCATGGGTAGCGCGCTAATGGCGTTGGAAGGTAAGGACGATAACGAGTTAGGCACGACTGCGGTGAAGGCGTTGGTTGATACTCTAGACAGCTACATTCCAGAGCCAGAGCGTGCGGTGGATCAGCCGTTCTTGATGCCGATTGAGGATGTGTTCTCGATTTCGGGTCGCGGCACAGTCGTTACTGGCCGAGTTGAGCGTGGCATCGTTAACGTCGGCGACGAGATTGAAATCGTTGGCATTAAGGAAACGATGAAGACTACATGCACGGGTGTGGAGATGTTTCGTAAGCTCTTGGACGAAGGCCGAGCCGGAGAAAACGTTGGCGTTTTGTTGCGCGGTACGAAGCGCGAAGAAGTAGAGCGCGGTCAGGTATTGACGGTGCCTGGCGCTATTACACCGCATACAAAGTTCGAAGCCGAGGTATATGTACTTTCGAAAGACGAAGGCGGCCGCCATACGCCATTCTTCAAAGGCTATCGTCCGCAGTTTTATTTCCGAACGACTGATGTTACGGGTGCTTGCGAGTTGCCCGATGGCGTAGAGATGGTGATGCCTGGCGATAACGTTAAGATGGTCGTTGAGTTAATCTGTCCGATTGCGATGGACGACGGTTTGCGCTTCGCGATTCGTGAAGGCGGGCGTACGGTAGGTGCCGGTGTCGTCGCTCGAGTCATCGACTAGTTGCGCAAATTGTGGGGCGGTAACTCCGTCTATGGGAAATGTGACGGGAGCGGTAACGCTCCCTTGTCGTCTTTGCACAGATTGTAGCTGGGCTGATCTAGACTTTTGTGAAGTCGCCGCGGTTGGACTTCGTATTCACATAAGTATGGTTGGCAGCGCTTTTTGTAGGCGCAGACACAGGAGTGCCTTTAAAGGCCAGTAGCTCAATTGGCAGAGCAGCGGTCTCCAAAACCGCAGGTTGGGGGTTCGATTCCCTCCTGGCCTGCCATTCTTCTGGCGCGACTGGTTAGGAGAAGGCGGAACAAACAGATCACGTAGTTATCGCTCGTGAGTGAAGGACCATCGTTAGAGAATAGATTTGACTACCAACGCAGAAAACAAGGCAGGATCTTTCGACTGGCTAAAATGGCTAATTGTTGTATCCCTACTATCGGGGGGCATTTTCGGGAACTGGTATTACCAAGATGAGATGTTGCTGATTCGCGTTATTGGGCTTTTGGCGATCGCGGCGGCAGCTATATTGGTTGCAGTACAAACAGAGCGTGGCAGGGCCATATGGGCGTTGCTGAAGGAGTCTCGAACTGAGGTTCGTCGAGTCGTTTGGCCTAGCAACCAGGAAACAACGCAAACGACCATGGTTGTCCTTCTTTTAGTCTTTATATTCGCGCTTATTTTGTGGGGGCTAGACGCCCTCTTGGGCTGGATTGTCAGCTCAATCATCGGGTGATCAGAGATGTCGAAAAACTGGTACGTTGTACATGCTTATTCGGGTTTCGAAAAAAATGTTGCCCGAGCGCTACAAGAGCGCATCAATCTTTCCAACTACCAAGAGAATTTTGGGGAAATACTTGTTCCCACCGAGGAGGTTGTAGAGATGCGGGGCGGGCAAAAACGCCGCAGTGAACGTAAGTTCTTCCCTGGCTACGTCTTGGTCGAGATGGAGTTGAATGATGAAACTTGGCATTTGGTGAAAGAAACTCCGAGAGTTATGGGGTTCATTGGAGGTAAAGCGGACCAACCCGCTCCACTTTCGACTAAAGAAGCCGCAGCGATTCTCGATAGGGTTGCAGCAGGCAGTGAAAAAGCGACACCGAAAACAGTATTTGAACCCGGCGAGATAGTGCGAGTTACTGATGGTCCCTTCAACGACTTCAACGGTGTTGTTGAGGAGGTGAACTATGAAAAGAGCCGCCTTCGCGTAGCAGTGACAATTTTTGGACGCTCAACTCCTGTAGAATTGGATTTTGGGCAGGTGGAAAAAGGCTAGCCTCGCGGATCGTGATATCAGGAAGACGCCGTGAGCATAGGCGTTTAAAATATTTAGAGAAAGAACAACCCGACAGAATTGCGAAAATACCGACACTGGCGCGTCTCGATCGATTCGCTTAGTTGCAAAGCAGGTCCTTTAGCACGCCGCTAAATGATCCGAACCCCCGGGGAGCGAGAGATTGAGACTCTTGCGCTTGGACCCGCAAGGAGCACAAAATGGCAAAGAAAGTAGAGGCTTACATCAAGCTGCAGGTCGCGGCTGGTCAAGCGAACCCCAGCCCGCCAGTTGGGCCTGCCCTAGGGCAGCATGGCGTGAATATCATGGATTTTTGTAAAGCATTTAATGCTCAGACACAATCTGTGGAGCAAGGCTTGCCAATCCCCGTTGTGATAACAGTTTATGCGGACCGTTCGTTTTCGTTCGTAACAAAAACACCGCCTGCGGCGGTGTTACTGCGCAAAGCTGCAGGTATTGCTAAAGGATCTGCCACACCGAATACAGCCAAAGTAGCAAAGGTGAACCGTGAGCAGTTAGAAGAAATTGCAAAAATGAAAATGCCCGATTTAACAGCAGCTGATATGGACGCGGCTGTTCGCACGATTGCAGGCACGGCTCGTGCCTCCGGGATTGACGTGGAGGGCGTGTAAGTGGCGAAGTTAAGTAGACGCATGCGAGCGATCGCCCAAAAGATCGATGCAGAAAAGGCCTATGAGATCGATGAAGCGGTAACACTATTGAATGGACTCGCTGGGCCTAAATTCAAAGAGTCCTTTGATATTGCTGTAAACTTAGGCGTTGATCCGCGCAAATCCGACCAAGTGGTGCGCGGAGCGACGACCTTACCTCACGGAACCGGCAAGACAGTTCGCGTGGCTGTTTTCGCCCAAGGTGAGAATGCTGAAAAAGCTCGGTCGGTTGGCGCTGATCTTGTAGGTTTTGAAGATTTAGCTGAAACGGTTAAAAATGGGCAAATGGATTTTGATGTCGTTATCGCCACACCGGATGCGATGCGCATCGTCGGCCAACTGGGTAAGATGCTTGGCCCTCGAGGGCTAATGCCTAATCCAAAAACCGGTACCGTCACTCCGGACGTTGAAACCGCGGTCAAGAATGCGAAAGCGGGTCAAGTTCAGTTCCGCACAGATAAGGCAGGCATTATTCATGGCAGCGTAGGCCAAGTAGGCTTTGAGCCCCTGCAGGTGCGGGAAAATGTTGAAGCACTAATTGCGGACTTGAAAAAAGCGAAGCCTGCTTCTGCTAAGGGAGTTTATCTACGCAAGGTAACTATATCGACGACTATGGGACCAGGTTTGACCATTGACCAAGCGTCGTTACAGAACGTTTAAACTGTAGGAAAAGATTTGGAGGTTAAGGTCAGTCACACTGGCCTCAAGCCGTCAAAAACCGTAGGTGCCTCGTTGCTAGTTAACTTGGCTTAATTGCCTACGCAGATGGTGAGTCGCTCAGCGTAGCGAAAGAATAATGTAGTTATCTAGCGATAGATGCACAAACTTATTCGACTCCGATAGTTTAAGAACTTCGACCCGTTTGGGATCGAGGGCTAAAGCGAAAGAGGCTCGCCGCTTGTAACACGGCCGATTAAGGGATACGCGATCGGTCAAATAGGAGAAAGATGTGGCGTTAAGACTTGAACAGAAACAAGAGATTGTTGCTGAGGTTAACAATGCTGCTTCATCTGCTCTATCGGCAGTCCTTGCAGACTACCGTGGGCTAACTGTTGCAGAGATGACCGAGTTGCGCGTTAAGGCGCGTGAAACGGGAGTATATCTGCGCGTGGTTAGAAACACGTTGGTCAAACGAGCAGTGGAGGGAACGGACTTTGAGTGTCTTAAAGATGCACTTGTCGGCCCCACATTACTGGCTTTTTCTAGGGAAGATCCCGGCGCTGCCGCAAGACTGCTGAAAGACTATGCGCAAGACCTTGAGGAACTTGATATCAAGGCCCTGTCTATTGGTGGCACGTTATTGCCAGCCGATCAGATCGATCGAGTGGCGAAGCTACCGACGCTAGACCAGGCGCGATCAATGTTAATGAGCGCAATGCAAGCACCCATCATCAAACTGGCTCAAACCCTGAACGAAGTTCCGGGCAAGGTGGTGCGAGTGGTTGCTGCTGTCAAAGAACAGAAGGAAGCAGAGACGTAAGCCTCTAATAAGAGCTTAAGGTTCGCTTTAGACAATTAGGAGAAATGACATGTCATTGTCGAAGGAAGATGTATTGAACGCTATCGCAGACATGAGCGTAATGGAAGTAGTCGAGCTTATTGCCGACATGGAAGAAAAATTCGGCGTATCAGCAGCGGCAGCTGTTGCTGTAGCAGCACCCGCTGCGGGTGGCGGTGAAGCGGCCGGAGGCAGCGCCGAAGAAAAGACCGAGGTCGACGTAATGCTTACTGCGGCCGGAGACAAGAAGGTAAACGTTATCAAGGCTGTCCGCGCAATCACGGGCCTGGGCTTGAAAGAAGCCAAGGCGCTGGTGGATGAGGCACCTTCCGCTGTCAAGGAAGGCGTCAGCAAGGAAGAAGCAGAGGATATGCAAAAGCAGCTAGAGGAGGCTGGCGCTACTGTTGAGCTTAAATAGCTCTGGTGCAGAAAGCGTTTTTGTTGATTCAAATCAGCTGGTTTGGGTGGTAGAAGGCGACTGCCTAACTCCAGCTTTCCGCATTGGTTTAATGAACCCGAGGATCATGACGTAGGAGATTCGCATGGCTTATAGCTTTACCGAGAGGAAGCGTATTCGGAAAGATTTCGGCAAATTGGCCGAAAAAATGGAACTGCCTTACTTATTGGCAATCCAAACCGACTCTTACAGTAAATTCTTGCAGGTAGGCACGGATGCTAAAGACCGTGCAGAGTCCGGTCTGCATGCAGCTTTTAAATCCGTATTCCCCATTGTGAGTTACTCCGGCAGTGCAGAATTGGAGTACGTGGACTATAAGCTGGGTGAGCCGATTTTTGATGTGAAAGAATGTGTCTCTCGCAGCATCACCTACGCTGCGCCATTGCGAGTCAAAGTTCGTCTGATCATTTATGACAAAGAATCCTCAAGTAAAAAAGTCAAAGACGTTAAAGAGCAAGAAGTGTATATGGGCGAAATACCGCTCATGACCGAAAATGGCACATTCGTCATTAACGGCACTGAGCGTGTTGTCGTTTCTCAACTGCACCGTTCTCCGGGCGTATTTTTTGATCATGATAAAGGCAAGACGCATAGCTCCGGAAAGCTCCTGTATAATGCTCGCGTGATCCCATATCGCGGTTCGTGGCTCGATTTTGAATTTGACCCAAAAGACGCGGTTTTCGTTCGGATCGATCGTCGCCGCAAACTACCCGCGTCAATAATCTTGCGCGCACTGGGATTCTCTAGCGAGGAGATTCTGGAGACATTTTTCGAAACGAATACGATTTCGATTAAGGGCGAAGAGATTGCCGTTAGCTTGATTGCCGAGCGATTGCGCGGCGAGGTTGCATCCTTTGATATTGTCGGGCCAAACGGCAAGACTATCGTTGAGGCAGGTCGCCGTATTACCGCGAGACATGTCCGAGTTATCGAAGATAGTGGCATGAAACAGCTAGCCGTGCCCAAGGATTACTTGCTTGAGCAAGTTACGGCAAAGGACATCGTTGACGAGTCCACCGGTGAGGTTGCCATTCCCTGTAACTCGGTAATCTCAGAGGAAGTGCTCGATAGGCTCTTAGAACTCGAGGTTAAGAGCTTCGAAACCATTTATACCAATGACCTCGATTGTGGGCCTTTTATTTCAGACACTATGCGTATCGACCCCAGCTCAAATCGCATGGAGTCTCTTGTCGAAATCTATCGCATGATGCGACCAGGTGAGCCGCCAACAAAGGAGTCGGCGGAAAACTTATTTGGCAATCTGTTTTTCTCAAATGACCGGTACGATCTATCAAGTGTCGGTCGCATGAAATTCAATCGCCGTTTAGGACGTGAAGAGACAGAAGGTGAGGGAACCCTATCTCGGGAAGATATCGTTGATGTACTCAAAACATTGATCGACATTCGCAACGGTAAAGGTACGGTCGATGACATCGATCACCTGGGAAACCGCCGTATTCGATCTGTTGGAGAAATGGCTGAGAACCAGTTTCGTGTGGGATTGATTCGTGTGGAGCGGGCGGTCAAAGAGCGCCTTAGTCTGGCTGAATCCGAAGGCTTAATGCCCCAGGACATGATTAACGCAAAGCCAGTCGCCGCTGCGGTAAAGGAGTTTTTTGGCTCTTCGCAGCTGTCCCAGTTTATGGACCAGAACAACCCGCTGTCAGAAGTCACGCATAAGCGTCGTGTCTCTGCGCTCGGACCAGGTGGACTAACCCGTGAGCGGGCGGGATTTGAGGTGCGTGATGTGCATCCAACGCACTATGGCCGTGTATGCCCGATCGAAACGCCTGAAGGCCCTAATATTGGTTTGATCAATAGTTTGGCAACCTACGCACGGACCAATGAGTACGGGTTCTTGGAGTCTCCCTATCATCGTGTAGTCAATGGAGTAGTGACGAAGGAAGTTGAATTTCTCTCCGCGATTGATGAGGCGCAATATGTTATTGCTCAGGCAAGTGCGCCTGTGGATACGAAGGGTAAGTTCGTTGACGAGCTAGTCGATGTTCGGCATCAGAACGAATTTACGCGTACCGCGCCAGCCAATATCGACTTCATGGACGTATCGCCCAAGCAGGTAGTTTCTGTCGCAGCATCGTTGATCCCATTCCTTGAGCACGACGATGCTAACCGAGCCCTCATGGGGTCGAACATGCAACGCCAAGCGGTGCCAACACTCCGCGCTGAAAAGCCGCTAGTGGGCACGGGTATGGAGCGCAACGTTGCTTTAGATTCTGGTGTTTGCGTCATCGCTAAGCGCGGTGGGGTGGTTGATAGTGTAGACGCCAGCCGCGTTGTTATTCGTGTTGCCGATTCAGAAGTGGAATCCGGCGACGCGGGCGTGGATATTTACACGCTTACTAAATTTACCCGTTCTAATCAAAATACCTGTATCAACCAGCGACCCCTCGTCAAGCCGGGCGACGTCATTAGTGCCCGGGACATTCTTGCCGATGGCCCGTCCATCGACATGGGCGAGTTAGCTCTGGGCCAGAACATGCGAATCGCCTTCATGCCCTGGAATGGATACAACTTCGAAGACTCCATTCTGGTATCTGAGCGAGTGGTCAAAGAAGATCGATTCACAAGTATTCACATACAAGAACTGACCTGCATTGCTAGGGATACGAAACTAGGGCCTGAGGAAATTACTAGTGATATCCCAAATGTAGGCGAAGGGGCCCTATCAAAGCTGGATGAATCAGGCATAGTTTATATTGGTGCGGAAGTCGGTGCCGGCGACATCCTTGTTGGCAAGGTCACGCCTAAAGGTGAGACACAGCTGACCCCAGAAGAAAAGCTGCTGCGTGCAATTTTTGGTGAAAAAGCGTCAGATGTAAAAGACACATCTCAGCGGGTTCCCAGCAGCGTTAAGGGCACGGTCATCGACGTGCAAGTGTTTACACGCGATGGCGTTGAGAAAGATGAGCGCGCTAAGGATATTGAGCAAGCGCAGCTAGCTCAAATCCGCAAGGATTTAGACGATGAGATGCGCATCATCGAAGTCGCCACATTCGAGAGACTGCAGCGAGCGCTTGTCGGCAACAAGGTTGCCTCAGCGCCGGGCTTAGCGAAAGACAAGGCTATTTACGAGGAATACCTCGCGGGGCTTGCCACGGACGATTGGTTCCGAATTCGCATGAAGGATGATCAGCTAAATGAGCAACTCGAGCGAGCTGAAGCGCATTTGCTAGAGCGTAGAGAAGGTCTTGACGCAGTTTATCAGGACAAGCGAAGCAAAATTGAGACCGGTGATGACTTGGCCCCAGGCGTTCTGAAAATCGTCAAAGTGTATTTGGCGATCAAGCGCCGCATTCAGCCCGGCGACAAAATGGCTGGTCGTCACGGCAACAAGGGGGTGATCTCAGTCATAATGCCGGTTGAGGATATGCCCTTCGACGAAAATGGCGACCCTGTAGACATCGTGCTGAACCCCCTAGGCGTGCCGTCTCGCATGAACGTAGGTCAAATTCTGGAGACGCATCTAGGCTGGGCTGCCCACGGAATTGGGCAAAAGATCGATCTTATGCTCAAGCAGCAGCAAAAAGCTGCAGAGATTCGCAAGTTTTTAGACGAAGTTTATAACCACGTAGGTGGCGCGCCCGAGAATTTAAAGAGCCTAAACGACGGTCAAATATTGGAGATGGCAAAAAATCTGACGGACGGACTGCCAATTGCAACACGTGCGTTTGACGGCGCTTCCGAGGCAGAAATTAAGAAGATGCTTGAACTGGCCGAATTGCCGGGAAGCGGGCAGACCACGCTGTATGACGGACGCACTGGCGATGCCTTTGACCGACCTATTACGCTTGGCTACATGTATATGCTGAAGTTGAACCACCTAGTCGACGACAAAATGCATGCTCGCAGTACGGGCTCCTACAGCTTGGTTACGCAGCAGCCGCTCGGCGGAAAAGCCCAGTTCGGTGGCCAGCGCTTTGGTGAGATGGAGGTTTGGGCCCTAGAAGCCTACGGTGCTGCCTATACACTTCAAGAGATGCTGACGGTCAAATCGGACGACGTTAATGGCCGAACTAAAATGTATAAAAACATTGTAGACGGTGATTTCAAGATGGAGCCGGGGATGCCGGAATCCTTCAACGTGTTGGTCAAAGAGATTCGATCTTTGGGGATCAATATTGAGTTGGAAACGGATTAACTCATTCAAGGACGCCCTTAGAACCTGGATCGTTTCAACGGAATATAAGGAAAGATCGTGAAAGACTTACTTAACTTGCTGAAATCACAGAGCGACGTAGAAGAGTTTGATGCGTTGCGAATTGGTCTGTCGTCTCCAGAGATGATCAGGTCATGGTCTTTTGGCGAGGTCAAAAAGCCGGAGACGATTAACTATCGTACTTTCAAGCCTGAGCGGGATGGACTGTTTTGCGCCCGAATTTTTGGTCCAGTGAAAGACTACGAATGCCTCTGTGGAAAATACAAGCGGCTTAAACATCGCGGTGTAATATGTGAAAAGTGCGGCGTTGAGGTCACTCTAACTAAGGTTCGTCGCGAGCGTATGGGTCATATTGAGCTTGCCTGCCCGACTGCCCACATCTGGTTTTTGAAGTCACTACCAAGCCGGATCGGACTTCTGCTCGATATGACTCTGCGGGACATCGAACGCATCCTGTATTTCGAATCCTTCGTCGTTATCGATCCGGGCATGACCGATTTAGAGGTTGGTCAGCTCCTGAGCGATGAAGATTATTATCAAAAAATTGAAGAATACGGCGACGAATTCGACGCGCGTATGGGCGCTGAAGCTGTGCAGCAGCTCTTGCTGAATCTCGATATGGATCACGAGATCGAAGTGCTTCGCGAGGAGATCCCGGCAACGAACTCCGAAACCAAGATCAAGAAATTCTCAAAGCGCCTAAAGCTTATGGAAGCCTTCGTGCGCTCGGGTAACAAGCCAGAGTGGATGGTGATGACCGTACTTCCGGTATTACCACCAGATTTGCGCCCTTTGGTGCCCCTCGACGGCGGTAGGTTCGCGACATCAGACCTCAACGATTTATACCGTCGCGTCATCAACAGGAATAACCGTTTAAAGCGATTGTTAGATCTTGCTGCACCAGACATTATCGTGCGCAACGAAAAGCGAATGCTGCAGGAATCAGTGGATGCGCTCTTGGATAACGGTCGGCGCGGACGAGCGATTACTGGTACAAACAAGCGCCCGCTCAAGTCGCTAGCGGACATGATAAAAGGGAAGCAAGGCCGCTTCCGCCAAAACCTACTTGGCAAACGAGTAGATTATTCCGGTCGTTCAGTGATCGTTGTGGGCCCTACATTGAGACTGCACCAGTGTGGTCTGCCTAAAAAGATGGCGCTAGAACTCTTCAAGCCTTTCATATTTGGCAGATTGGAAGACCGACAATTGGCGACAACGATTAAGGCCGCCAAAAAGATGGTCGAGCGCGAAACCGCCGAGGTTTGGGACATTTTGGCCGACGTGATTCGAGAGCATCCGGTCATGTTGAATCGTGCACCCACCTTGCACCGTCTGGGAATCCAGGCGTTTGAGCCGGTGTTGATTGAGGGTAAGGCGATCCAGCTGCACCCACTTGTTTGTAGCGCATATAACGCCGACTTCGATGGCGACCAAATGGCAGTGCATGTACCGCTGACTTTAGAGGCACAGCTGGAAAGCCGCGCATTGATGATGTCTACCAACAATATATTATCGCCTGCTAGTGGTGAGCCGATCATCGTTCCGTCGCAAGATGTCATCTTGGGTATTTATTACATGACCCGAGAAAAAATAAATGCGCGCGGTGAGGGATCAGTGTTCGCTAATACTGACGAAGTTCATCGAGCCTACCACGCGAAGCAAGTCGACTTACACGCGCGCGTTAAGGTTCGGGTCGAAGAAGAGACGAATGACGAAAACGGCAATACCGAAGTGCTAAGAGTGCTTCACGACACAACCGTGGGTCGCACACTACTTTTCGCCATCGTGCCTAAGAGGCTGCCTTTTTCTACCGTGAATAAGACCATGGACAAAAAGAGCATCTCGACTTTAATTAATGACTGCTATCGACGTTGTGGTCTCAAGGACACGGTAATCTTTGCTGATCAACTGATGTATACGGGTTTCGCTCATTCAACTGCCTCCGGTGCGTCCATTGGTGTCGAGGATTTTGTTATTCCAGATGCCAAGGAAAGAATTATTTCTGAGGCGGAAGCAGAAGTCGCGGAGATTGAGTCTCAATACGCTTCTGGGCTTGTTACGCAAGGCGAGAAATACAATAAGGTGGTCGATATTTGGTTGCGTGCAAACGACTTGGTCGCTCGCTCAATGATGGACGGAATCTCAAAAGAATCCGTCGTTAATCGTGAAGGCGAAGCGGAGGAACAAGATTCTTTTAACAGCGTCTATATGTATGCGGACTCCGGCGCGCGGGGTTCGCCCGCTCAGATCCGTCAGCTTGCGGGTATGCGTGGTCTCATGGCACGTCCCGATGGGAGTATTATCGAGAACGCGATAACTGCAAATTTCCGCGAAGGTTTGACAGTAAACGACTATTTCATTTCCACCCACGGTGCCCGCAAGGGTCTTGCAGACACCGCCCTTAAAACCGCCAACTCTGGTTATCTGACGCGAC
This sequence comes from K189A clade bacterium, assembly GCA_902528515.1. Lineage (GTDB taxonomy): Bacteria > Pseudomonadota > Gammaproteobacteria > Pseudomonadales > Azotimanducaceae > UBA4421. The sequence goes on along the minus strand of CABZTD010000020.1, from coordinate 16,112 downwards.
GTTTGGTAGATGTTGCTCAGGACGTGGTTATAACGGACGAGGATTGCGGCACAACCGCGGGCTTGTTAACGACTGCAATTATCGAAGGTGGAGATATCGTTGAGGCTCTGGCCGATAGAGTACTTGGTCGTACCGTTGCGCAGGATGTATACGGCGCGGACGGCAAGACTCTGCTTGTAGAGCGTGGCACTCTGATTGACGAGGCTTGGGTTGAAAAACTTGATGAGCTTGGTGTTGATGAGATGGTGGTACGTTCGGCGATTACCTGTGAGACTACTCACGGTGTCTGCCGGGCCTGCTATGGACGAGATTTAGCCCGCGGACATCTTGTGAATGTTGGTGAGGCGGTTGGCGTTATTGCAGCCCAGTCGATTGGTGAACCTGGTACTCAGCTCACCATGCGCACATTCCACATTGGCGGAGCCGCGTCGCGGGCAACCGCTGTGGATAACATTCAGGTTAAGCACGGTGGTAGCGTTCGCCTGCACAACTTGAAAACAGTAGAACGCGAGTCTGGAGAATTGGTTGCCATCTCTCGTTCAGGCGCGATCGCTGTTGCTGATGCGCATGGCCGAGAGCGTGAGCGTTACAAGTTACCTTACGGTGCGGTGATAGCTGTCGCCGAAGGTGATGAAGTTGAAGCAGGCCGGGTGATTGCCCAATGGGATCCTCATACGCATCCAATTGTTGCCGAGGTGGCCGGTGTGGCCACCTTCGTGGAAATGGAAGAAGGTTTGTCTATGAATCGTCAGACCGACGATTTGACGGGTTTGACAAACATTACTGTACTCGACCCCAAGGATCGGCCCAGTGCAGCCAAGGATTTGCGTCCCGCAGTGCGGTTGAACGACGCAAAGGGTAATGCTGTGAACCTACCTGGAAGCGAGGTACCTGCCAACTACTTTATGCCGAGCAACGCGATTCTCAACATGGAAGATGGGGGGGAAATTGGAGTAGGCGATATCATCGCTAGAATCCCGCAAGAAGGATCTAAGACAAGAGACATTACCGGTGGCCTTCCGCGGGTTGCTGACCTCTTTGAGGCCAGAAAGCCCAAGGAGCCGGCCATTCTTGCAGAGGCCACAGGTACGGTCTCCTTCGGCAAGGAGACAAAGGGTAAGCGCCGTTTGGTGATTACCCCAGCAGAAGGCGATTCGGTAGAAACCCTAATACCTAAGTGGAGAAACATTGGTGTCTTCGATGGCGAACAGGTTGAGCGCGGTGAAACCGTCTGTGATGGTCCATTTAGCGCTCACGACATATTGCGATTGAAGGGTGTAGAAGAGTTAGCGAAGTATATTGTTAACGAAATTCAAGAAGTCTATCGTCTTCAGGGTGTGACTATTAATGACAAGCACATTGAAGTCATATGCCGTCAGATGTTGCGCAAAGTAGAGATCACAAATTCAGGTGACTCAGACCTGATTCGCGGTGAGCAGCTTGAATACACGACTTTGCTTGAGGCAAATAAAGCTTTGGAAGCGGAGGGTAAGGCCACTGCGGAGTATCAGCGTTTGCTGCTCGGTATTACTAAGGCGTCGCTGGCGACGGAATCGTTTATATCTGCTGCTTCGTTCCAGGAAACCACCCGCGTACTCACTGAGGCCGCAGTCACAGGCAAGCAGGATCATCTGCGCGGCCTGAAAGAAAATGTGGTTGTAGGTCGGTTGATTCCGGCGGGCACTGGCTTGAGCTATCACGCTGATCGTAAGCGCCAGCGCGAAGAAGATCTAATAGAAACGGACTCGGTGACTGCCGATGACATCGAGAGGGCGCTCAGCGAAGCGCTCTCGGCGCAAGAGTCTCAATAGCGCGACTTGGCAGGGCTGACGGATGTAGTTGGCCTTGTTTATCTAGAGGGGCGGGATTAGAATCCGGGCGCTGCGTCGTATTGATAATAGCGCTAGGTGATTTCCTCAACGATAACCGAGCGAGTCACAGGCTTACATTCTGTTAAAAAGAGAAGGCGGGTGAAGCTTAATTGAAGTCCAGCGGGAACCGGGAAAGCCTAGAAAGATAAAGGCAGATCGAAAGGAGATCTACAGTCGATGGCAACAATAAGCCAATTAGTACGAAAGCCGCGGAAGCGCAAAGTCTTAAAAAATATTGTTCCCGCATTGCAGGCCTGCCCACAGCGTCGTGGTGTTTGCACGCGCGTTTACACGACTACGCCAAAGAAGCCTAACTCAGCGCTGCGGAAGGTTTGTCGTGTTCGATTGACCAATGGTTATGAAGTGACTTCATACATCGGAGGCGAAGGACATAATCTACAAGAACACTCAGTTGTCCTTATTCGTGGCGGCCGGGTGAAAGATCTACCGGGCGTGCGCTACCACACTGTACGTGGATCCCTAGATACTTCGGGTGTTGCCGATCGCCGCCAAGGCCGTTCAAAATACGGTGCGAAGCGACCAAAGTAGGGTCATACAAACCAAACCGTTCTCAGTAAGGCCCTGAAATGTCCAGGGGATACCTGAAGCAAGGAGAAAACTATGCCGAGACGCCGAGTCGTCGCAAAACGGGAAGTGCTTCCCGACCCTAAATTCCACAACCAAGTCATTGCTAAGTTCATTAACCACGTCATGGTTAGCGGGAAGAAAGCAGTTGCCGAGCGTATTGTCTACGGGGCCCTCGACCGCGTAAATGCCCGTGGCGGAGCTGACCCCGTTGAGATATTCGAAAAGGCATTAGATGCCATAGCACCTATGGTCGAGGTTAAGTCTCGCCGCGTGGGCGGCGCGACGTATCAAGTACCTGTTGAGGTCCGACCATCTCGCCGTAATGCCCTCGCCATGCGCTGGCTCGTGGACAGCGCCAGATCACGAAGCGAAAAATCTATGGCCGCACGCCTTGCGGGAGAGCTGATGGACGCGGCTGATGGTCGCGGAAGTGCCGTGAAAAAGCGCGAAGATACACACCGTATGGCCGAAGCGAATAAAGCATTCGCACACTACCGCTACTAGCGCGAGCTACTCTTAACACAGCAGTATTTCCAATGGCCCGCACTACGCCTATACATCGCTATCGAAATATAGGCATCGTTGCCCATGTGGATGCGGGCAAAACTACCACCACCGAACGTGTACTGTTTTACACCGGAATCTCTCATAAAATGGGTGAGGTGCATGATGGGGCTGCCGTCATGGATTGGATGGAACAAGAGCAGGAACGTGGTATCACCATCACCTCTGCGGCAACCACATGTTTCTGGTCAGGTAGTGACAAGCAGCATGAAGAGCACCGGATCAATATCATCGATACCCCAGGCCACGTTGACTTCACGATTGAAGTTGAGCGCAGTCTGAGGGTGCTTGACGGTGCGGTAGTTGTATTTTGCGGTACGTCGGGTGTCGAGCCTCAGTCGGAAACAGTATGGCGGCAAGCGGATAAGTACGAAGTGCCTCGTCTGGTCTTTGTTAACAAGATGGATCGGCAAGGCGCAGACTTTGATCGAGTGGTGGAGCAGATAAAGGATCGGCTGGGTTCGCAGCCCGTACCGATTCAGATGGCCTGGGGATTGGAAGAGAATTTCCGTGGAGTAATAGATCTTGTCTCGATGCAGAGTATTTCGTTCAGCGAAACCGATAAGGGATTAACACTTACGAGAGGTGATATTCCGCCGGATCTCTTTGAAGCAGCGGAAAAACAGCGAGAGCTTCTAGTAGAAGCAGCTGCGGAAGCCAATGACGAGCTCATGGAGCAGTATCTTGAAAGCGGCGAGCTCTCTGAAAGCGAAATAAAAAAAGGGTTACGTTTACGGGTGCTTGCCAACGAGATTGTGTTGGCAACCTGTGGCAGTGCTTTTAAGAACAAGGGCGTACAACCTATGCTCGATGCGGTGATTGACTACCTACCGGCGCCAACAGAAGTCAAAGCTATAGAGGGCGAATTAATGAATGGCGCCTCGGCCCAGCGCGAAGCAAAAGACGAAGCACCCTTTGCAGCATTGGCCTTCAAAATAGCCACAGATGCATTCGTCGGAACGCTAACATTTTTTCGAGTCTATTCAGGATTATTAAAAACCGGCGATCAGGTGCTGAATCCAACCAAGGGTAAGCGCGAGCGCATCGGCCGCATGGTACAAATGCATGCCAATAATCGGGCAGAAATCGACGAGGTGCGTGCTGGCGATATAGCAGCCGTCATTGGCCTCAAGGATGTGACCACTGGTGAAACTTTGTGTGCGAAAGAACACGTGATCACGCTTGAGCGTATGGAATTCCCTGAGCCCGTCATTGCCGTAGCCATTGAACCCAAGTCTGTCGCTGACCAGGACAAACTCGCTCAAGCGCTGGTCAAGCTGGCTCAAGAGGACCCATCCTTTCGTGTGGAGACTGACAAAGATACCGGTCAAACCATCATCTCAGGTATGGGTGAACTGCATCTTGAGATCATTGTTGACCGCATTAAGCGAGAGTTCAGTGTGGCGGCAAATATTGGTAAGCCCCAGGTGTCGTACCGAGAAACCATTCGAGATAGCGTCGAGCGTGAAGCTGAGTTTATTCGTGAGGCTGGCGCCCGAGGTCAATACGGACACGTGCGCCTGCGCATTGAGCCGTTAAAAGATGACGATGGTCAGTACGACTACGAGTTTTTCAACGAGAGTTCTGATGACGATATTCCAAAGGAGTACATCAACGTTATTGATCAGGGTATTCAAAGTCAGATGCGAAATGGTGTACTGGCAGGGCACCGGTTGATGGGTATTCGAGCCACACTTACCGGCGGCTCTTTTCACGAGACTGATTCATCGGCTATGGCGTTTAAAATTGCTGCTTCGATGGCGCTACGTGAGGCCGTGCTAAGCGCGAATCCAGTTCTGCTCGAACCTGTAATGAATGTGGAGGTCGTGACTCCAGAAGAATTCATGGGCGATGTTGTTGGTGATCTTAATCGACGTAGGGGACTCATTTCTGGAATGGACGACAATCCCTCCGGCAAAGTTGTGCGCGCGGAGGTGGCGCTGTCAGAAATGTTTGGCTATTCCACGGATTTACGCAGTCGAACACAGGGACGCGCGACATACACAATGGAGTTTGTTAACTACACTGAAGTCCCGCAGAACGTTATGGATAAATTAGGCGTGCGTCGCCCAGGATTGCAACCGCCCAAATGATTCATCTGAAAAATTGCCCATACTGTCCGTGGCTACCGAACCCGTTATTGACGACTAGATTGTGATTAATATTGGTCTGCGCTTCGCGATTTTCGGATGCGCTTGGGTGGTGAGTGCCGGTATGGCCACTCGAGTGTTCGACAAGTAGCGCAAAAAAGCTTCGTTTGACCGAGGACTATCGACGAACAATAAGTAGTCGATGGCCGCGTAAATTCACTACCTAGAGGGTTCTTGCCAGACGGCGGGAAGACGGAAATTTTCCGGACATCTGTGGTTGCTACGTTGCCAGGCAGGCTGTAGAATTCGCGGCCCCTGGCCTGGGAGGAGGTTGCGCGGAGAGCGCCCGTCACCGCCCGCAGGGCAAGAAACCCGCTTATCGCAGCTTTGTAGGACGCCCCACAAAAGGGCTTACAGCGAAGATGCGGAAACGTGCGAAAGCGGGAAAATGGATGTTGCCTAACCTATGACTCAACCGTTCATCTGGGTAGATCATGGGCGCAGCAATTGCTCTTTAACAGGAGAAAAGCCCATCAAGCCTCGCGACGAGAAGGAACCTCGCGCGCGGGTGATAGGCGACTTTTAAATCGGGTTTGGAGTTCGTCAGTGCAGAACCAGCGTATTCGCATTCACTTAAAGGCATTCGATCATCGACTCATCGACGTGTCGACGCAGGAAATTGTCGATACGGCAAAACGCACTGGTGCGCAGGTACGTGGCCCTATTCCACTGCCCACGCGCAAAGAGCGTTTTACAGTCTTGATCTCACCTCACGTGAACAAAGACGCGCGCGACCAGTATGAAATTCGCACCCACAAAAGACTCCTAGATATTGTAGAGCCAACCGAAAAAACCGTAGACGCTTTGATGAAGCTCGATTTGGCGGCAGGGGTTGAAGTACAGATTAGTTTGAATTGAGTTGGAGCTGCCTCGCCAGTAATGGCCAGGCAGCTTTTTATTGTTTGATACCAAAAGGCTCCGATAGGGAGTCAGCGTTGGGCGTGAGCCGGGCTTTTATCCTCTACCCGTGCGGGAGGCAGAGGACAAAAAGCCCGCACGCCGTTGAAGCGCCGCCGGTACAACATTGCAAGAACGCTGAGGGTAGGAAAGCCAATGGCAATTGGATTGATTGGTAAAAAAAGTGGCATGACCCGAATCTTCAATGAGGAAGGCGAGTCCGTTCCAGTAACGGTCATTGAAGCGGAACCAAATCGCGTCACTCAGGTGAAGAGCCTGGAAAGTGATGGCTATGCTGCAATTCAGGTTACCACAGGCGAGCGCCGCCGCAGCCGCGTCACAAAGGCAATGGCAGGTCATTTTGCCAAAGCAAACGCCGGCAGTGGGCGAGGTCTTTGGGAGTTTCGCGTAGACGAAGTCGGCGAGGTTGAACCGGGTGGCGAGCTTTCTGTAGAGCAGTTTGAGGCAGGACAAATCGTCGACGTACAAGGCACTTCAAAGGGTAAGGGTTACGCGGGAACGATCAAGCGCTGGAACTTTCGCGGCCAAGACAATACCCACGGTAACTCGATCTCTCACCGCGCACCGGGTTCCATCGGACAATGCCAGACGCCAGGGCGCGTGTTTAAAGGTAAGAAGATGTCCGGTCACATGGGTGCAGCCCGAGTCACAACGCAGAATTTAGAAATCGTTCGCGTAGACGTGGAACGCAACCTGATCATGGTCAAGGGAGCTGTACCGGGTGCACCGGGCGGGGACGTTTGCATACGGCCTGCTGTTAAAGCACGTGCAGGCTCGGGAGATGCGAAATGAACTTGAACCTCGCAGTAGACGGCGGCAGCGTAGAAGTTGCAGACACCGCTTTCAGCCGTGAATATAACGAAGCCCTCGTGCATCAGGTCGTTGTGGCTTATATGGCAGGTGCTCGTCAAGGTTCACGTGCGCATAAAAATCGCTCTGCAGTCAGTGGCGGTGGCAGGAAGCCATGGCGGCAGAAAGGCACAGGCCGCGCAAGAGCAGGTACCACGCGTTCACCAATCTGGCGATCTGGTGGCGTAACTTTCGCGGCACAGCCGCAAGACCATTCCGCCAAGGTCAACCGCAAAATGTATCGCGGCGCACTACAGTGCATCGTATCCGAGCTGATTCGCCAAGAGAGACTGATTGCGATTGAGTCCTTTTCGGTTGAAGCTCCAAAGACCAAGACTCTGCTTGGCAAGTTGAAAGAACTAGATATCTCAGGCGCGTTGATCGTCACGGAGGAAGTCGACGAGAACCTGTACCTCGCGTCTCGCAACGTCAAAAGCATTGATGTGCGCGACGTTGAAGGCATTGATCCTGTCAGTTTGATCAGCTTCGAAAAAGTGCTGATCACGGTTCCAGCGCTGAAGAAGTTAGAAGAGGTGCTCGCATGAACCAGGAACGTATTTTTACGGTGCTGCGAGAGCCGCACATTACCGAAAAAGTATCTGTGCAAGGCGAACTGGCGAATCAATACGCATTCAAAGTTGCGCCGGATGCGACCAAGGTCGAGATCCGCGCTGCAGTCGAAAGCGTTTTTGGCGTGTCTGTCACCAAGGTCACCACAGCAAACGTTAAAGGCAAGCTGCGCCGCACCATGCGCGGCATGTCACGGAAAAAGAATTGGAAAAAAGCATACGTCACAGTAGCTACGGGCCAAGAGCTCGACTACATGGTGGCGGAATAAGGGTTAAGGCATGGCAGTTGTAAAGGCAAAACCAACCTCCGCAGGGCGCCGTTTCGTCGTCAAGGTCGTAGATTCGGAGCTGCACAAAGGGGCGCCGCATAAAGCCCTGATCAGCCCGCAGAAAAAATCCGGCGGTCGTAACAATGCCGGGCGTATTACCACGCGGCATCGCGGGGGTGGTCACAAACAGCACTATCGAGTTATCGATTGGAAGCGCAGCAAGGACGGTATCCCTGCTGTAATCGAGCGCTTGGAGTACGACCCCAACCGAACCGCTAACATCGCTCTTTTGAAGTATGCCGATGGCGAGCGCCGCTACATTATCGCGCCCAAGGGCGTGCATGCAGGTGACCCCATCATCAGTGGGCCGTCCTCACCGATTAAGCCAGGCAATGCATTAGCCATTCGCAATATCCCCGTGGGCAGCGTGATCCACTGTGTGGAGTTGAAGCCTGGTAAGGGTGCGCAAATGGTTCGCAGTGCCGGCGGCTCCTGTCAGCTAGTGGCGAGAGAGGGCAGGTACGCAACGCTGCGTATGCGCTCGGGCGAGATGCGCCGGGTACTTAGCGAGTGCCGTGCGACTCTCGGTGAAGTGGGAAATAGCGAGCACAACCTGCGTTCCCTGGGTAAGGCCGGTGCGAAGCGCTGGCGGGGCGTAAGACCCACCGTTCGCGGTGTGGCGATGAACCCAGTAGACCACCCACATGGTGGTGGTGAGGGTAAGACCTCTGGAGGACGTCATCCGGTGACACCTTGGGGTGTTCCAACCAAGGGACACAAGACCAGAAAGAACAAGCGCACTGACGATCTTATTGTTCGTCGTCGTGGCAAGCGCTAAGCAAGCGTTAAAGGAGAGCGGTAAGTGCCTAGATCACTATTTAAAGGCCCCTTCGTCGACACTCATCTGCTGAAGAAGGTCGAGAAAGCAGTCGAAAACAACGAACGCCGACCCATAAAAACTTGGTCCCGACGCTCCATGGTCATGCCAGAAATGGTCGGGCTCACGATCGCTATCTACAACGGTCGCCAGCATGTGCCGGTGGTGATCAATGAAGACATGGTAGGCCACAAGCTAGGCGAATTTGCGCCAACGCGAACCTATCGCGGCCACGCGGCAGATAAGAAAGCCAAGCGCTAAAGCGGCGAGGGAATCAGAGGAAGACGATGCAAGTCAGTGCCATAGCAAAACGCCTACAAATTTCTCCGCAAAAAGTGCGGCTAGTGGCTGATCAGGTTCGCGGCAAACCCGTGGCAGATGCACTTGATATCCTTAACTTCAGTACGAAGAAGGGCGCGGTGCTTGTCAAGAAAACGGTTGAGTCCGCAATAGCCAATGCCGAGCACAATGAAGGTGTTGACGTAGACGATCTGCGAATTTCAGAGATCTATGTCAACGAAGGCATGACGATGAAACGCATACGTCCACGTGCGAAAGGAAGAGCAGATCGAATTTTAAAGCGTAGCTGTCACATCACAGTGACGGTATCGGATACGGAATAAGAGAACAGTATGGGTCAAAAAGTACATCCAACCGGTATTCGCCTTGGCATCGTCAAGGATCACACCTCAGTCTGGTATGCGGACAAAAAAGTTATGCAGACTATCTGCTTAATGACTTGGAAGTGCGTCAATACCTGCGCAAGCGCCTCGCTGATGCTTCCGTAGGTCGGATTGAAATTGCACGGCCAGCGCAAACCGCTAGGGTAACGATCCACACCGCACGTCCCGGTATTGTTATCGGAAAAAAAGGTGAGGACGTCGATAAGCTTCGCAAGGAACTTTCCAAGCGTATGAGGGTACCCGTTCACATCAACATCGAAGAAATTCGCAAGCCTGAACTCGATGCAGTTTTGGTTGCACAAAATGTTGCCCAGCAATTAGAGCGCCGGGTGCAGTTTCGTCGCGCCATGCGCCGGGTCATCCAAAACGCTATGCGCTTGGGTGCAGAAGGGATCAAGGTGCGTGTTGCCGGTCGCCTGGGCGGCGCGGAAATCGCTCGGTCCGAGGTGTATCACGAAGGACGAGTGCCCCTGCATACATTGCGAGCAGACATCGACTACGCGACTTATGAGGCGGAAACCACGTACGGAATCCTGGGTATCAAGGTTTGGATATTTAAGGGTGAAGTGATCGGATCAAACCCGCTTCCCGCGTCACCGCAGGGATAGACGAGTTACAGAACAAGATCAGCCCGTGTGAGCGGGGTAAGTATCAGATAGCTAAGAACGAAGATGTTACAGCCGAAAAGAACGAAATTTAGAAAGACGCACAAGGGCCGCAATCGCGGACTAGCATTGCGAGGCTCCAAAGTCAGCTTCGGCGAGTTTGGCCTAAAAGCCATAGGTCGAGGTCGAATGACTGCGCGCCAAGTTGAGGCTGGTCGTCGGGCCATGACGCGTCGTATTCGTCGTGGCGGCAAAATTTGGATCCGCGTGTTTCCAGACAAGCCAATCACCAAGAAGCCTCTGGAAGTCCGCCAAGGGAAGGGCAAGGGCAGCGTCGAATACTGGGTTGCACTAATACAGCCTGGCAAGGTGCTCTACGAGATGCAGGGAGTGCCCGAAGATGTGGCGCGCGAAGCGTTAAGCCTCGCCGCGGCAAAGCTGCCATTCAAAACAGTATTTGTGAAACGGACGGCGATGTAATGAAGGTCCAAGAAATTCGAGAAAAAAGTAAGGACGAGCTGCAAGCGGAGATTTTGCGTCTGCAGCGAGAGCATTTCTCGCTACGCATGCAAAAGGCCAGCGGGCAGTTGGGCCAGACTCATCTGCTAAAAGAGGTACGTCGTGAAATCGCTCGAGTCAAAACAGTAATTAAGGAGACGCAAGATGTCTGATGCTGCAGAGGTAAAAGCGAGCAATCCGCGCGCCGTATCAGGCGTCGTGGTCAGTGATCGCATGGAAAAAAGCATTACTGTGAAAGTAGAGCGTCGGGTGAAGCACCCCGTCTACGGAAAGTTTGTGCGGAAGTCGTCGAAGATTCATGCGCACGATGAAAACAACGATTGCAACCTGGGCGATACGGTGACCGTAGTGGAGTGCCGTCCCCTTTCCAAGACAAAGACTTGGACGCTGCAGAGCATTGACGTTCGATCCACGGGAGTCTAACCAGCCATGATTCAGACAGAAACAATGCTGGAAATCGCTGATAACAGCGGGGCTCGCAAAGTCCAGTGCATCAAGGTGCTCGGCGGCAGTCACCGCCGTTATGCCGGTATCGGAGACATTATTAAGGTCACAGTTAAGGAAGCAATTCCTCGGGGCAGAGTCCGCAAGGGGCAGGTCATGGACGCCGTTGTGGTTCGCACTCGTAAGGGCGTGCGCCGACAAGACGGTTCTTTGATTAAGTTTGATCAAAACGCAGCGGTTTTGTTGAACGCCAATAAGCAGCCAGTCGGCACCCGTATCTTTGGGCCGGTGACTCGAGAGCTCAGATCCGAGCGTTTCATGCGCATCGTCTCGTTGGCACCCGAAGTACTTTAGGTAGTAGGCGGTTAGCGTTTACGTAATCGGTATGAGTTGAGAAGAGATTCGTAAGAGATAACGTCATGTTGAAGATCAAAAAAAATGATGAAGTGATCGTGATCGCTGGTCGTGACAAGGGCCGACGCGGTGAAGTACTGCGTGTGCTCAAAGACGGTCGTTTGATGGTCTCAGGCATCAATATGGTGAAGAAGCATAAGCGCCCGAACCCAAATTCCGGTGACCAAGGAGGCATCGTGCCTCAAGAGTCGCCGATTCAGGCTTCAAACGTTGCCATTTGGAACCACGAGGCCGAAAAAGCGGACCGTGTAGGTTTGAAAATCGAAGAGGGTCGCAAAGTACGTATCTTTAAGTCCAACGGCAAAGAGATTGATGAATAGCAATGGGTAAATTATACGAACGTTACCGCAGTGAGATCCTGCCGCAGCTGCAAAAAGATTTGGGAATCGCAAACCCAATGGCTGTGCCAAAGATCACCAAGGTCACACTTAACATGGGTGTCGGTGAAGCCATTGCTGACCGCAAAGTTATGGAATCCGCGGTAACAGATATGACTGCAATCGCGGGCCAGCAACCGGTGATCTGTCTGGCACGAAAGTCTGAAGCGGGATTCAAAATTCGCGAAGGCTACCCCATTGGCTGCAAGGTCACCCTGCGCAGTGATCGCATGTATGACTTTATAGAACGGCTCGTGGATATCGCGATTCCTCGGATACGAGACTTTCGTGGCCTAAACCCAAAGGCCTTCGACGGTCGCGGCAATTTCAGCATGGGGATCACAGAGCAAATCGTTTTCGCAGAAATCGATTTCGACAAGATCGATAAAATTCGTGGCATGGACATCTGCGTGACCACTACAGCACAAACAAACGAAACGGCACTTGAATTATTGAAAGCGTTCAAGTTTCCGTTCCGGTTACAGAATTAGCGGGATAAGAGGCTAAAAATGGCTAAACGATCCATGATCGAACGAGAAAAGAAGCGCGCTCGGGCACGAGCCAAATATGGTGCTAAGCGAGATGCGCTCCGAGCAATCATCGCTAACAGAAACGTCAGCGATGAAGAGCGATGGGAGGCCCAACTAAAACTGCAGGCGCAGCCAAGAGACGCAAGCCGGTCGCGACAGCAGCGTCGATGCGGGCTGACAGGCCGTCCTCACGCGGTTTATCGAAAATTCGGGCTATCACGCAACATGCTTCGCGAAGCAGCAATGCGCGGCGACGTTCCGGGTTTGGTCAAGGCAAGCTGGTAGGAAATAAATCATGACGATGCAAGACCCCATTTCAGACCTGCTGACTCGTGTCCGCAACGCCCAGATGGCTCGCCATGTCGACGTTCAAGTGCCGCACTCCAAAGCAAAGTGCGCGATTCTTGACGTCTTGGTCAGTGAAGGCTTCATCGAGGGTTATACCGTTTCAGATGAAGTAAAAGCCCAGATCACGGTTCAGTTGAAGTATTACAACGGAGGCCCGGTTATTGAGGAGATCGACCGCGTAAGCCGACCGGGACTACGAATCTACAAAGAGAGTAAGGAGATACCGAAGGTGCGTGGGGGACTCGGCATTGCCATCGTCAGCACGAATAAAGGTGTTATGACCGATAAAACCGCCCGAGCCCACGGCATCGGCGGTGAAGTGCTCTGTACAGTATTTTAGGAGAAAGCAATGTCACGTATAGCGAACAGTCCAGTTGCGCTTCCATCTGGTGTTGAGGTCAAGCTCAGTGGCCAGGATATCTCCGTGAAGGGCGCCAAGGGCGAAATGGGCTTTGCTATCCATGACCTAGTCGAACTTGTGCAAGAGGAGAGCGAATTAAAAGTGCGGGCTAAAAGCGAAGAGCGTGGTGCTAAGGCGATGGCAGGTACTATGCGCGCCATTGTTCAAAACATGGTTACGGGGGTTACTGAAGGGTTTGCGAAGAGGCTTGAACTGCAGGGTGTCGGTTACCGAGTGCAGGCTCAGGGCAATAAGCTAACGCTGCAACTCGGGTTCTCCCACCCGGTGGAATACACCCTCCCGGAAGGCATCAGCGCAGAAACGCCGAGTCAGACTGAAATCGTGATCAGCGGTGTCGACAAGCAACGCGTTGGGCAAGTGTGCGCTGAAATCCGTGCATTCCGTCCGCCAGAGCCATACAAAGGTAAGGGTGTGCGGTATGCCGATGAGTATGTGCGACGCAAGGAAGCAAAGAAGAAGTAAAAGTTCGATAAGCAAAGCCCCTGCAAACGGGCGATGGGCGGCAAGTCGGTCTAACGACGGATTTGAAGCAAGCGGATCAAACGAGAGACCAGGTTAAGAAACAGCGATGAACGAAAAGAAAGTAAGCAGATTGAGGAGAGCACGACGCAGCCGCATGAAGATGCGGGAGTTGGGCGCGACTCGATTATCCGTTTGCCGTACCCCGAAGCACATATACGCTCAAGTGATTTCTCCGGACGGTGGAACCATCTTGGCGCAAGCAAGCACGCTGGATGCAGATTTGCGTTCAGGTCGTACAAGCAATGTTGAAACTGCTGCAAAAGTTGGCAGGCTGATCGCCGAAAGAGCCAAAGCTCGAGGCGTCACCGAGGTCGCATTTGATCGTTCAGGTTTTAAATATCACGGTCGCGTCAAAGCACTTGCCGACGCTGCCAGAGAGGGTGGACTGGAGTTTTAGATGGCGTATACCGAAGAGATTCGCGAAGAGGGACTGATCGAAAAATTGGTCCAAGTAAACCGGGTTGCCAAAGTCGTCAAGGGCGGACGTGTATTCGGTTTTACCGCATTGACCGTCGTTGGCGATGGTAACGGCAAAGTGGGCTTTGGTCGCGGCAAGGCGCGAGAAGTGCCGACTGCTATTCAAAAGGCCATGGAAGCCGCGCGTCGTAACATGGTCGAAGTGGACTTAGATGGCGACACGCTCTGGTACCCGACGACCGCCAGGCACTCTGCCTCCAAGGTATACATGCAGCCTGCATCGGAAGGTACGGGCGTAATCGCCGGTGGTGCCATGCGTGCAGTATTGGAAGCTGCTGGCGTTCAAAACGTCTTGGCCAAGTGTTATGGCTCAACTAATCCGGTCAATGTGGTGCAGGCAACGTTTAAGGCCCTTACAGGAACGAAGTCGCCTAAACGGGTTGCTGAGAAGCGTGGCAAAAACATTGACTCGGTCGTTGCCTAAGATAGGCAATTGCATCTACGCGGTCGCATTGCGGATGCGTAATGTAAAGGTTTCAAGGAAAGCCAAATGAGTGACAAAACAGTAAAGGTGACCCTGATGAAAAGCCCAATCGGCCGGCTTAAGAACCATAAAGCCTGTATAACCGGACTAGGTTTGCGTCGTATTGGTCACACGGTCACGCTGGAAGATACCCCAGCGGTGCGAGGCATGATTAATCGTGTCAACTACATGGTTCGTGTCGAGGGGGAAGGATAATGCGTCTGAATGATCTGCATCCGGCGGCAGGTAGCAAAAAAGCAAAACGTCGTGTCGGGCGCGGCCAAAGCTCAGGCTTTGGCAAAACCGCCGCGCGTGGTCAGAAAGGCCAGAAAGCACGTTCAGGGGGCGGCGTCCGACCAGGTTTTGAGGGCGGACAGCTTCCGTTACAGATGCGTATTCCTAAGTTTGGATTTCGCTCACGAATTGGTCTAGTCACCGCAGAAGTGCGTCTTAGCGAGTTGAATAAGATAGAGGGCGATGCGGTCAATTTGGATAGCCTAAAAGCTGCCAATGTGGTCCGTAGAGACATGAAGCGTGCTCGCATCATGTTATCCGGCGAAGTCGGCAAAGCGTTCAAAATCGAAGACGGACGTATTGCCGTTACAAAAGGTGCTCGTGCGTCGATCGAGGCAGCCGGCGGGCAGGTTATTGACATCAGGCTGTCAGAAAAAGGCCGACTGCAGAAAAAAAACAAGCCTGCCGAGACCGCTTAGCGCGAATAGTAGATAACAGCTAATAACGACGAACTTAATAACTCACATGTCACGTAATCAAGAAGACATTGCCAATCAGCTGGCGGGAAATCAGGCGGGAGTTGCCGAACTCCGCAGCCGGCTTCTGTTCGTCTTGTTTGCGCTCCTGGTTTATCGCGTGGGTACGCACATACCGGTGCCCGGAATAGACCCAAGTCAGCTCCAGGCCCTGTTCAATCAAAATCAGGGCGGCATTCTTGAGCTGTTTAATATGTTCTCAGGTGGAGCCTGGGAGCGCATGAGTATTCTAGCTCTGGGAGTTATCCCCTACATTACCGCCAGCATCATAATGAACTTGCTTACCATGATGTGGCCACAGTTTCAGCAATGGCGCAAAGAAGGGGAGGCCGGGCGCCGTAAAATCACAAAGGCGACCCGATATCTAACCTTGGGTATTGCATTGATTCAGGGCACCTCCCTCGCGGTCACCTTGGGTAACCAAGGCCTCGCGTTTGACGCCGGTTCGACCTTCTTGTTCGTCGCGGCACTTACTCTGGTGACCGGCTCCATCTTTATGATGTGGCTAGGTGAACAAATAACTGAGCGGGGAGTAGGCAACGGAATTTCACTGCTGATCTTTTCAGGAATTGTTTCGGGTTTCCCCGCCGCGATCGGGCAAATGTTTGAAGCAGCGCGATTGGGCAACATCAACATCATCGCACTGTTAGTAATGGCCGCTCTCGCAGTAGCCGTGGTTTGGTTCGTGGTTCGCGTAGAACGTGGCCAGCGCCGAATCACCGTAAATTATGCCAAACGCCAACAGGGCCGGCGAATGATGCAGGCTCAAAGCAGTCATTTGCCATTGAAGATCAATATGGCCGGCGTCATCCCCGCCATCTTTGCCTCCAGCCTGCTGCTAGCGCCGGCTTCTATGGCTAGCTGGTTCGGCAGCAACCCTGGCA
>CABZTD010000019.1 GCA_902528515.1 K189A clade bacterium | reverse complement strand
GGTACCGAGGGCTATCGAACAGCGGAAGTCACCCTGGGGGGATATCTACTGCTGAATTTTCGTCCAAGACCTTCGAGGCAAAAAGGTATAACTGCCTTTATGCCATTGGCGAGGCGTTGGATGGGACGGGCTGGCTTGGCGGTTACAATTTTCAGTGGGCATGGGCGAGTGGATTTTGCTGTGCTCAGCATCTTCAGCCTTCGTACACATATGTTGTCTATCCCGAATCTTTCCAGTTCTTATACGAGCCTTTGTAAAAACGCAGTTGGACGTTAAGCTACTGCCAGATCTTTGCTCTCTACGCAGAGGGCTGGTCCCATCGCACGCGGTGCAAGTGGGCGACATAGCGAGTCAGGCTCGGGATGCCACGCACCGAAGTGCGTCTTATCAAATGACAAAGAGGGTGTTGCCTTGAGCAATAGACAAAAGTTTTATATCAATGGCCAGTGGGTCGAACCTTCGACGAGCGATACGCTCGACGTAATTAATCCGGCGACTGAGCAGCCAATCGAGGCCGTTGCCATGGGCGGCGTTGCCGATGTCGACAAAGCTGTTGCGGCCGCGAAAGCCGCTTTCGAGACGTTTTCACAAACGACCAAGGAAGAGCGGATCGCGCTGTTAGAAGCGGTTATAGCAAAGTATGCCGAGAGAATGGCAGATATTGCCGGGGTGATCAGCGAGGAAATGGGCGCGCCCTCGACACTCGCGGCTAAGGCACAGGCACCGACTGGCATTGGTCACTTAATGACTGCGGTGAATGTCCTAAAAGAGTTTGAGTTTGAAGAGGATATTGGTACCACTCGGGTAATCAAAGAGCCCGCGGGTGTCTGTGGCTTCATTACGCCATGGAATTGGCCGATTAATCAGATTGCTTGCAAAGTGGCGCCAGCACTTGCAGCGGGCTGCACCATGGTGCTTAAGCCATCTGAAGTTGCACCGTTCAACGCCATTATGTTTGCTGAGGTGCTCGATGCGGCGGGCGTACCGGCGGGTGTTTTTAACTTGGTAAATGGCGATGGGCCCACGGTCGGTGCTGCACTTTCGTCGCACCCCGATGTGGACATGATGTCCTTTACCGGTTCAACTCGCGCGGGTGTTGAAGTTGCCAAGGCCGCTGCGCCAACGGTAAAGCGTGTGGCTCAGGAGCTTGGCGGAAAATCAGCAAATATCATTCTCGATGATGCCGACTTCGCCAAGGCGATATCCCGTGATGTGTTTGGCTTAGTCACGAATTCAGGACAAAGTTGCAACGCACCTACCCGCATGCTGGTGCCCAACGCTCGCATGGATGAGGCGGCAGCGATTGCTAAGGCGGCTGCCGAGCAGGTAAAGGTGGGTGATCCCAATGCAGAAGGCACCACTATCGGTCCGGTTGTCTCCGAGGTTCAGTTCAACAAGATTCAAGACTTGATTCAGAAAGGCATCGATGAGGGAGCGACGCTTGAAACCGGTGGCACTGGGCGCCCTGAGGGACTTAATGCGGGCTACTACGTTAAGCCAACGGTTTTTAGTCATGTGTCTAATGATATGACCATCGCCCAAGAGGAGATTTTTGGGCCTGTATTGGCAATGATTGGCTACGAAGACGATGAGGACGCCGTGCGCATCGCTAACGACACGCTTTATGGTCTGAGTGGCTATATCTCGTCGGAAGACTCAGAGCGTGCGGTTAAGATCGCTCGGCTCATTCGCACTGGCAATGTCCACGTGAACGGTGCGCCACCAGATCAAAGCGCGCCATTCGGTGGCTATAAGCAGTCGGGCAATGGTCGTGAGTGGGGGCGTTATGGATTTGAGGAGTTCCTCGAAACCAAGGCCATATTGGGCCATAACCCAAAAAGTTAATACCTAGTATCAACCTTAAAGAGGAGGGCTAAGGCCCTCTTTTTTAGGGAATAAATATGATTGGAAATGTCGTTCCTAGAGGGTATTAAAGTCATAAGCCTCGAGCAGGCAGTGGCTGCCCCCGCTTGTAGCATGCGGCTGGTTCAAGCCGGTGCAGAGGTCGTTAAAATTGAGCGTCCGGAGGGGGACTTCGCGCGCGGGTACGATACTGCCGTAGCGGGTAAAAGCAGCTATTTCGTTTGGCTCAACGCTGGAAAAAAGTCTGTGGTTCTTGATTTGCGGCGAAGCGAACAAGTTGCATTGTTGAGCCGCCTAATCGTTCAGAGCGATATTTTTATCCAAAATTTGAAGCCGGGTGCACTGGGCAAGCTCGGTTTTGAACTTGATGTTCTACATTCGGCGCATCCAAGCCTGATCTCCATGTCGATATCGGGCTTTGCAGAGGACGGCCCCGGCCGTCATCGAAAAGCCTACGACTTGCTCATGCAGGCTGAATCAGGGCTGAGCGCGATTACCGGCAGTCACCACGCTGCGGGAAGGGTAGGTGTCTCCCTTGTCGATATCGCCACAGGCCAATTCGCCTACGAGGCAATTCTCGGCGCGTTAATTCAGCGTGGTCAGAACGGGCGAGGCGCCAAGTTATCGGTGTCTTTGTTTGACGCGGTTGCCCAATGGCTGGCAGTACCGTACTTACTTGATCGCTACGGCGAAGCTGCCCCTGAAAGATTGGGACTTGCCCATCCTGGCATCTGTCCCTACGGCGTTTTTACGGCTCAATGTGGTCAGGACTTTGTTTTATCGGTGCAAAACGAGCGCGAGTGGGGACGACTCTGCGAAATGGGCATCGCAAGAGCGGATTTGCTTGATGACGAGCGTTGCGCCGACAACCAGACCCGCGTTGCCAATCGTGATTTCGTGGATGATGCCGTTCGCGATGCGGTGGCTAGACTAGCCTATACCGAGGTTCAGGAGCGCTTTGAAAAGGCGGATCTCGCCTTCGCACCGGTGAACAACATAAGCAAGCTGAAGAGTCATTCAGACTTCCACACAGTACCGGTGACCGTGGGCGAAACGACGGTAGAACTGCCTCGGGTGCCAGGTGCACCGTGGCTATCCGAACGCCTACATAATGTACCGGAACTCGGCGCGCATACCCAAGAAATCCTTGCGCGGGTGCCCAAATCCTGACTTGATGGAGCGTCGTTTGATGCCGCAAACTCAGGGCAGAAAAATCGAACGCGATAACAGTGAAGGGTCTGAGCTATGACTTACGATAACGACAATATTTTTGCGAAGATCCTTCGCGGTGAGGCACCGAGCTTTAAGGTCTACGAAGACGACTTCTCGCTAGCCTTCATGGATGTAATGCCTCAGGTACAGGGCCATACACTGGTCATTCCAAAAGATCCCACTCAAGACATCTTTAACGCTGACCCGATTATTTTGGGTCACACCATGGAGACGGTTCAAAAAGTTGGCGCGGCGGTAAAAGAGGCTTTTGACGTACCCGGCATAATGTTGGCCCAGCTAAACGGCAAGGCAGCTGGACAAACCGTTTTTCACCTGCATTTTCATATTCTGCCGCGCACAGATGGGGTTGACCTGAAGATGCATGCTGGTGGTATGGCGGACTTTGCCGAGCTTGAACTGCATGCCCAGCGGATAAAGGCCGCGCTCGATTCCTGAGACCGTTGTCGTGGGAGGTTTAGGTGTGTGAGAGCAGATCATGACGAGTGACAGCCCGCAGCTCATCGAACTGCAAAAAATGCTGCGTGAAGATAAGGCGGAGTGGGTGGAATCCCTAGACGCGATCGTTGAGCAGTATGGAGCCGCTGGCGTCCGAGAGATTTTGCGTAGCCTGCAAAATCATGTGCTTAGCCTTAATATCTCCCTGGACGAAGCAACGCTAAATACGCCGTATCGAAATTCGATTCCTCCAGATGATCAACCCGCTTACCCCGGCGACATCGAACTCGAAGAGAAAATCGAAAAGGTACTGCGCTGGAACGCCATCGCCATGGTACTCAGAGCGCAAGACAAGGGCATAGGCGTTGGTGGTCACATCGCAACCTATGCCTCTTGCGCCACCATGCTAGAGGTGGGCTTTAACCATTTTTTCCAGGGCGCTGGACCGAGCAACGATCGTGGCTCGGCGGATATGTTTTTGCCCCAGCCCCATGCGGCGCCCGGCATTTATGCGCGCGCCTATCTAGAGGGACGGCTAACCCGGCAGCAGCTTGAGAATTACCGCCAAGAGCTCGCTGACGGAGGCGGACTGTCTTCCTATCCCCACCCGCGCAGCATGCCGGAATTTTGGGAGCTGCCAAACGCATCCATGGGACTATCAACCCCGGCGGCGATTTATCAGGCACGGTTCGCTAAATACTTAGAAAACCGCGGCATGAAAGAAAAAGCCAGCGGCAAGGTTTGGTGCTTTATCGGCGATGGTGAGGCGGATGAGCCCGAGGTTTTAGGCACCATCAACATCGCATCTAGGGAAAAACTCGACAACCTGATATTGGTTGTTAACTGTAATTTGCAGCGCCTCGACGGTCCGGTGCGTGGCAACGGCAAGATCATTCAGGAACTCGAACGCACCTTTCGAGGGGCGGATTGGAATGTCCTTAAGGTGATCTGGGGCAGTGGCTGGGACGCATTGCTGGCCCGTGATGACGATGGCGTGCTGCAAAAACGTATGGACGAATGTCTGGATGGTGACTATCAAATGTATTCGGTACTTCCTGGCGACGTGCAGCGAGAGCACTGGGTGGAGGGCAATCCAAGGCTCGAACAAATGATGAATACCCTAACTGACGATGAGGTACGAGCCATCAAACGTGGAGGGCAGGATCAGAAGAAAATCTATGCCGCCTTTGCCAAGGCCAGTGCCGCGCGAGGTAAGCCCACGGTGATTCTGGTGAAGACGGTAAAAGGCGATAGCATGGGCGCCCAGGGTAAGAATACGGCGCATCAGTACAAGAATATGTCCGCGGACGAACGCATTAAAATCGCCGCGGAACTGTGTATTCCTCTCACCGCGGAGCAGGCGGCGAATGCCGAGTTTTACCGCCCTGATGCCGATGCGCCGGAAATGGCCTATTTGCATGCGCGAAGAACCGCCAACGGCGGTTGGGTTCCCAACCGTCGGGTAGATTGTGCAAATCTCGAAGTACCGGCATTGGAGGCCTTCGCGGAGTTTCTTGGCGGCAGTGGTGAGCGCGAGGTGTCGTCCACCATGGTGATGGTGAGATTGCTGTTGAGCATGTTGCGTATGCCCGAACTTGGACGCTACGTCGTGCCCATCGTCCCCGATGAGGCGCGTACCTTTGGAATGGATGGGTTGTTCAAAGTTGCGGGCATTTATTCTCATGACGGGCAGAAGTATCGCCCGGTGGATGCAGACAGTCTGTTGCCTTACCGCGAGGCCAGCGACGGTCAAATTCTGCAGGAGGGAATTTGCGAGGTAGGAGCCATGGCTTCCTTTATGGCTGCGGGTAGTGCCTATGCGGTTCATGGCCTGCCGATGATTCCTTTTTATATTTTTTATTCCATGTTCGGAATGCAGCGCGTCGGGGACATGGTTTGGGGCTGCGGTGATATGATGTGTAAGGGTTTTTTGCTCGGCGGCACCGCAGGCCGAACTACCCTCAACGGCGAGGGCTTGCAGCATCAAGACGGTCACTCCCATGTGCTCGCCAGTACGGTGCCCAGCATGCTCAGTTACGATCCTGCCTTCGGCTATGAGCTGGCGATTATCGTGCGTGAGGGCATGCGCCGTATGTATGTTGAACAAGAAGACATCTTTTACTATCTGACCCTTTATAACGAAAACTACCTTATGCCGGATATGGCCCGCGTTATCGAGCAGGGGGGAACCAAACAGGATATGCTCGTTCAGGGTGTTCTGGATGGGGGCTATTGCTTCGACGCCGCTAGCTCGAAGGCCGATATTCATTTGTTGGGGAGCGGCAGCATGCTGCAGCAAGCTATTCTTGCCAAAGCCGAGCTGCAGCTGCTCGGCTATTCCGTGGATATTTGGAGCATAACAAGTTTTGTGGAGCTGCAGAGGGACGCCCTCGCAGTCGCCGCAGCTAACCGGCAGAACCCAGAGGCGCCTGCTCGAACCAGCAAACTGTCGCAAATGTTTGATGACGCTACAGGTGCAGTGATTGCGGTGACCGACTACATGACTAGCTTGGCTCAGGGTATTGCCGCTTGGATGCCAGAGGGTTACGAGGTGCTGGGCACCGACGGTTTTGGTTTGTCCGAATCTCGCCCTGCGCTGCGCGCGCACTTCGAGGTAGACGCTGCCGCCATTGTGAAAGCCGCGCTGGCCAATCTGTACCGGCAGGGGTTAATCGACCAAGAAAAATTGCACGCATCCAGGCGGTAGGTTGGTGAAAATGCGTGTTATCGATCTATCAAAGCAAGGTCGGTAGCTGAATAAGAACGTTTGCTCGAGAGAGGAGGTTCAATGGAGAGCTTTGAGAACAAAGTTGCTGTGGTTACCGGAGGGGGCACCGGCATGGGGCGAGAACTTGTTTGTCAGCTTATCGCAGCGGGCGCACATGTTGCCATGTGTGATGTCTCGCAAGAGAATATGGATGAAACGCGGCGCCTCGCTGCTGCCGGCGAACAACGTCTGACGGACCATTTGTGTGATGTGAGCAGCGAGACGCAAATGCTCGCCTTTCGCGACGAGGCATTGGCGCGTCATCATACCAAGCATATCAATCTATTATTTAACAACGCGGGGATCGGAGGTGGCGGATCCTTTGTCGAGTGTGACCGTGACGAATGGGAGCGCACCTATGCGGTTTGTTGGGAAGGTGTGTACTTAGGATGTCGGGCCTTTATGGACGCTCTGGTCGCCAGTGATGAAGGCCATATCGTCAACAACAGTTCTGTCAATGGATTCTGGGCGAGCCTGGGTACAACCCAGGCGCATACAGCTTATGCGGCAGCAAAGTTCGCGGTTAAGGGTTTTACCGAAGCGCTTATTACCGATCTTCGACTCCACGCACCTCATGTACACTGCAGCGTCGTCATGCCCGGGCATATTGGCACGTCGATCGTGGAGAATTCCTCTAAGGTACTTGGCAGACCGTGGGGTATGGAGTTGCCGGATGAGGAGGTGGCTGTAGTACGTCGACGCATGCTTTCCGCTGGCCTGCCAGTGGGCAACGTGCCAGATGACCATATTCGTCAAATGCTCGCAGACCGAGCGGAAGCCTTCCGCACCCAGGCGCCAACGACAGCGGCTGCTGCGGCCAAAGTGATACTCGACGCTGTGCGCAATAAGCAGTGGCGGGTACTTGTTGGGCAAGACGCACGGGACTTAGACCACTTGATTCGAGAGGCGCCAGAGGAAGCCTACGAAAAAAGCATGATTGAAAAGATCAACGCGCTGAATCATCTTGGCGCTTTGATCTAGTCAGAGCCGGGGGTGTAATCAGCGCCCGGGGATTCGGCAAGTAAATCTGGTTTCACAATCTAAGGGGGAGAGTATGGCTGGCCAAAGCCGGGATGCCGCCATTGTTGGCATTCATGAATATCCGTCGAGAGACGTGGAGGGCAGGGTAAATGCCCTACAGATCAAGGCGGCGAGCGCCGCCAAGGCACTGGCTGACGCGGGCCTGACCTGGTCAGATGTAGATGCCATATACGACGCCGGTGAAGGCGGGACCATGAGCGGCCTGATGATTTCCGAGTATTTTGGCATCAAGCCAACGGTAATGGATACCACTGGGGTGGGCGGTAGTTCCTACGAGTTCCATGCAGCCCACGCGCTTCGAGCGATCCGAGAAGGTAAGGCAAAGGTGGCGTTGCTTACCTACGGCTCAACAGCCCACAGCAATGCCATGGCCATTGGCGCTGGTGGCCGAGGCGGCGGAATCAGCCCTGGCGACAACATGGAAACCTTTGCGGGTCAGACGCTTATTGCTAACTACGCTATGGTTGCTCAACGGCATATGTACCAGTACGGCACTACGAGTGAACAGCTAGCAGAGATCTCAACCGCTACGCGGTTTCACGCCATGCGCAATCCGGAAGCAGTTCAGGCCATGACAGATCTAGATTTCGTGGACATCCAGGAGACCACGATCGAAGATGTGGTCAATTCACGGATGATCGCCGATCCCCTACATTTGCTCGAATGCTGCATGGTGTCCGATGGTGGTGGGGCAGTAGTGATCGCGAGCGCAGATGTTGCCGCAGACTGCAAAAAGTCACCTGTGTGGATACTGGGCACGGGGGAGGCGACGAAATATCCCAAAAACGGTGCCGACATCACCACATCTGCAGGGGCGCAATCCGCGCCTATCGCCTTTGCTGAGGCTGGTGTTAGTCCAGCTGAGATGGATATCGCGATGATTTACGACTCGTTCAGCATCACCGTTCTGGCCTTGCTTGAAGACCTTGGTTTCTGTGCCAAGGGCGAAGGCGGGGCTTGGGTTGAAGGTGGTCGACTGCGTTTTGATCGACCCAATGACGGACCAGCCTTGAACACCGACGGTGGTGGGCTGTCGTCAAATCATCCCGGTATGCGAGGTATTTTCTTGTTGTTGGAGGCCACTCGACAGCTACGAGGCGAATCTACCTCGCAGGTGGCGGATGCCCGTTTGGCCATCGCTCACGGCAATGGCGGCATGCTGGGAGCACGACATTCTGCAGCTTCAGTAATATTGGGGAGGGATTAACAATGAGTGTTAGCAACGCGGAAAAGAAAGCACCATCGCGACCATTGCCCAAACTCAACGAGTTGGATACTGGTGAATTTTGGCAGGCGACGGCGAACAAAGAGTTTCGTTACCAGCAGTGCGCAAACTGCGGCACTATCATGTGGTATCCGCGTGCACACTGCACCGGCTGTGTTGATGGAGATCTGCGGTGGAAAGTATCGGCAGGTAAGGGGACGATTTATTCGTTTAGCGTGGTGCGCCTGAGCTATCACCCCTTTTTTCGCACCAAGGTTCCCTATGCCGTGGCCTATGTGGATTTAGATGAGGGTCCCAGATTCCTCACGAACGTTACCGGCATTGATGATCCGCTGACCGATGTCCACGTAGGACAGTGTGTGGAGCTGGCTTGGGAGGAGCATGACGAGCTATGCATACCCCTAGTCAGGCCTGCATAGCATTCCCAATAAAAATAGAGTGGTTTTCAAATAAGGCCCCGCCCACTAGCGGGCCTTGCCCGATACCCAAGTCAATTAACTGCGATTTGAAACTAAGAGTTACTGACCTGAATCTTGACTGCTTCAAATGAGCCTTGTCGCAAGGCGGTCACCAGCTCCTGTTCGTTGACGACGGGTCGGTCGAATCGGGTTCCACACCGGCCTATGTGGCTCACAATATGCGCGTCGCTGCCGCCAATGCCGAGGTAGCCAAGTCGATCGGCCATGTCAATGGAGACCTGATCTTCATTGTCCCTGCTGCCCCCGTTGTAGACCTCTACAATTTCCACACCCTCAGGTACGCCGAACTCCTCTAAATGGGCGGACATGCCCACTCGCTTGCGCCCGGGATGACAGGGTACTGCTATGGCGTCGTGAGCGTTGCAGGCTGAAATAACGTCTGTAAGGTTAAGGTGAATGTTGGTGAAATCAAAGGCTTCCTGAAGGGCAGGCGTGACGCCAAAGACCAAAACGTGACCGTACTCGGTTTCTACTTCAGCGCCCTTAAGGATGGTCAGGCCAAATTTCGCGCCCAATTCTGAATAATCGGATTCATCGTCAAACTGTCGATGCTCCGTCAGCACGAAGCCGTCAATGGGTATGTTCTTGGCGCTTATCCACTGGCAGTAGTTTTGTACTTTCGCGCGACCATCGTCGGACTTTATGGAGTGCGCATGTAAATCCAGAATCATCGATTGCTCCCTGATCACTTTGGGGTGGTGAAGTTTGGCATAGTCAAGCTGAAGAAACGTGCGCCCACAGTGACTCAACCTGGGCTAATAAGTGGGCTTCGTCTGAAGAATTATCGATCACATGATCAGCGTAGCTCCTTCGCTCATCATTGCTCAGCTGGGCATCTAGTCTTGTTCGCACGGCATCCTCACTCAGGTTATCCCGAGCACAAGCTCTCTCAATGGCAACGGCTGGTTTCACCACTGTTACCCAAATTTGATCTGCCAAATCGAGCCAGTCTGCTTCAATCAGTACCGCAGCCTCCAATACGACGATACGCTCGGGCGCTGAGCGTTGAGCATCGGCAATATCTTTTTCTGCCATGGCGCGTATAGACGGCCAGACAATATCCGTGAGCTGTCTCAACGCAGCCTCGTTGCCGAACACCTTGCCGCCAAGTTTGCGGCGATCGATCTCGCCGTCGTCAGCGACGATATCGGTGCCGAAAGCAGCAACAACCTGGTCGAAAGCCCCAGAGCCGGCCAGGTAGGCGGTATGACCGAGTTTGTCCGCGTCGATAATGTAGGCACCGCGATCGCCCAATGCTTGGGCAACGGTAGATTTTCCAGAGGCGATGCCGCCTGTGAGACCGATAATCAAGACAGAAATTCCTTATCTCGAGTGGTTCCCGATTCTATCTGGCTGGTCTTGGGAATTCGACCGCGGGTATGATCAACAGATGGAAAAAGAGACGAAAAATATCAGCGTTACCTTTGTTCAGCCTGACGGCATGCGGGAGTCCTACGAGGGAATTGTTGGCGATCATCTAATGGACGTGGCCGTCGATAACGGCGTGCGCGGCATCATCGGGCAATGCGGCGGTGGCTGTACTTGCTGTACTTGCCATGTATGGGTCGATCCGCAGTGGCAGGAAAGGGTCAAGGGCGCCAGCGGTGATGAACGCGAGCTGTTAAGCTACGCGCTAGGTGTTAACGAGCTCAGCCGATTAGCCTGTCAGATTCAGTTGACCCAGGAACTGGACGGGCTCGTTGTAGAGGTGCCAAGTCAGACTGATTGAGGCGCTATACGATATCGTCGCGCTGACCAATTTTTGCCGCGCAAAAAAGCAACAACCCAGCCATAACGATCTCAAAGACGATAAAGGTGGTCGCGAACTCAGCGCCATGCAATGCCCAAGCAGTGGTGCGAAAAACTGCGGCTAGCAGCAACAGCAGACCGGCGCTCCCTAGGTAGTACCCAACTCGGGTAACCGCTCCCGCAATACACATGATAACCAAGAAGACAAAAAAAGCGCTCATATCTCCGACCAGAGTGCTACGCCCAATCCCATCCATGTAGGACATACCGAGACTGCTAGCTGCAGTCTCTGGATCCAGCAACCAACCAGCAGCCGTCGCCGCTATCAGTGCGCCAATAAATCCCGCGATAATTCGGTAAATCATCTGTGCATCCCAGCTGGTGTCGCTTCACGAGATCCTAGCTCCGCCAGGGGGGCGGGATCAACTTTCGAAATTTTCGGTGATTGGGTTCAAGGCCGACCACCCGTATTATTCGACGAGGACAATAATTACGAGGTAGGAAATGTCGCTTGCAGGCAAACGAATTGTGATCACCGGCGGAGCTGGCGTGTTGGGTCAGGGAGTAGCGCAGATTGCTCAATCGCATGGCGCAGACGTGGTCTTGATCGATGTAGTGCCCGATGCGCTGGATCTGGTGGGCAGCCTCATTCGAGTAGATCTCACCGATCCAACCGGTCTAAAACAGTGCTTTGAGCAGATCGGCGACTTCGATGTGCTTGCCAATATCGCCGGCGGATTTGCCATGGGCCCAGCAGTCCATGAGACTGATGACGCGATGTGGGATGCCATGTTCACCATCAACGTGACGACCTTGAGGCGCGTGTTGAACGAGGCGATGCCACGTTTGCTGTCGAGAGGGAGAGGCAGCGTGATCAATGTAGGTGCGCTTGGCGCGATGCGCGGCGCTCCTAATATGGGGGCTTACTTGGCTTCTAAATCCGTAGTGATGCGCCTCACCGAATCTTTAAGCGAAGAGGTTAAGGATTCAGGAATCAATGTAAATGCGGTACTCCCGACGGTAATTGATACGCCCAGGAATCGGGCGGATATGCCCGATGTTGACCCTGCAGATTGGGTGGATCCCCAGGATCTAGGTCAGGTGATTTGTTTTCTAGGTAGCGATGCCGCAAGGGCTGTGCACGGCGCATTGGTTCCTGTCAGCGGCCTGTCCTGAAGAAGCGCTTTGTCTGCGTATACTATTATTGCAAGCCATAGTTCTACTCCATCACAGGAATGTTAAAGGCTGCACCTTGGGTCTCACCGTCCGGCCAGCGTTGTGTAACGGTCTTGGTCTGGGTGTAGAAGCGGACGCCCTCCATGCCGTGTTGGTTGGCGTCTCCGAAGGCCGAGCGCTTCCACCCACCAAAACTGTGATACGCCACGGGAACAGGAATGGGTACATTAATACCGACCATGCCCACGTTCACCCGCTGAGCAAATTCCCGTGCGGCACCGCCACTGCGGGTAAAGATAGCCACACCGTTGCCATACTGGTGTTTTGAGGGCAGCTCTAGAGCGCTCTCAAACGTGTCCTCTCGCAGCACCTGAAGTACGGGACCAAAAATTTCGTCCTGATAGCTGCGCATGGTTGGTTTGACCCGATCGAAAAGGGTAGGTCCGATATAAAAACCGTTTTCATAGCCCTGCAGTATGAATCCTCGTCCGTCTACGACAAGCTCAGCACCCTCGTCCACACCCATTTGGATATAGTCTTTGATTCGTTGTTTGTGAGCGGCGGTAACAACAGGCCCGTAATCGGCGTTTGGATCAGTCGAAATGCCTACATTCAGCTTATCGAGCTCGTCGCTCATAGCCTCGATAAAGCGGTCACCGGTATGATCGCCTACGGCAATTACGGTCGACAGCGCCATACAACGTTCTCCTGCCGAGCCATAGGCCGCTCCCGTGATGTCCTGAACTGCTTGCGCCATATCTGCGTCGGGCAAAATGATGCCGTGATTTTTGGCGCCACCCATGGCCTGAACGCGTTTACCCTGAGCCGCGCAGCCCTGATAGACATAGTGTGCAATATCAGAGGAGCCGACAAAACTGACCGCGCGTATGTCTTCATGATTGATGATGGCATCCACAGCTTCCTTGTCACCATTGACGACGTTGAGGACACCGGGTGGAGCGCCTGCCTCCATCATCAGTTCCGCAAGACGCAGCGGAACGCCGGGGTCTTTTTCCGATGGTTTCAGTATGAAGGTGCAGCCGGTTGCGATGGCGACCCCAAACATCCACATAGGGATCATGGCGGGGAAGTTAAACGGTGTGATTCCTGCAGCAACGCCGATTGGCTGTCGCATGCTGTAAACGTCAATGCCCGGGCCTGCACCTTGGGTGTACTCACCCTTGACCAAGTGCGGGATACCGCAGGCAAACTCGATAACGTCGAGGCCCCGTTGAATATCGCCGTGGCTGTCTGCCAGCACCTTGCCATGTTCCTCAGAAAGGATCAGAGCCAGTTCGCTAGCATTGGCCTCAACTAAGTTCTTGAAATTGAAGAGCACACGGGCCCTGCGTTGAGGGTTCATGCCGGACCATTCCGGTAGGGCAGCCTTAGCCGCGTCGACAGCACTGTTCAACTCTTCAACAGTCGCCAGGGCAACATTGCCGCTCACCTCTCCGAGACTTGGGTTGAATAAATCACTATGGCGACCGGACTTGCCTTCAACTACCTGACCGTTGATAAAGTGATGATATGATTTGCTCACAGCTCTTTAGTCCTCCCGCCGTTTTAAAAAAGCTCTGTAACCAGTTTATGCTTCCACGCTGCATAAATGAATCTTGACGAAAAACGATCCAATGGGAGCCGACTCTTGACCGAAGGTAAGCTGAAAGTTGCTCTGACTCGTCGCTGGCCAGAATCTGTTGAGCGCCGAATGGCTGACGCTTTTGAATTACGGATCAACGAAGGCAATCGAGCGATGAACGACGAAGCGATAGGTGAGGCTCTTGCCTGGGCCGATGTGCTGTGTCCAACGGTAACGGACTCTATCGGTCAGGAGCTGCTTGCCGCGCCTACCGTGAAAACTAAGCTGTTAGCGAATTTTGGCGTGGGTTTTAACCATATTGATCTGCAAGCAGCTTCGAGGGTGGGTATCGCGGTAAGCAATACTCCAGGAGTTCTTACCGATGCCACGGCGGAAATCGCGCTCACGTTGATGCTGAGCATCGCCCGGCGCACCGGTGAAGGCGAGCGGCTCGTCCGCAGCGAACAGTGGGATGGATGGCACCCGACCCACATGCTATCTACCCAAGTGACAGGCAAAACGCTGGGTATTTTGGGCATGGGACGCATTGGTCTGGCTTTTGCCAAACAAGCGCATTATGGCCTTGGAATGAACATTCTTTACAGCTCTCGGTCAGAGAAAAGCGCTCAGGTTCTGCAGGGGATGCCAGCGAGGTACTGTCCGCAGGAGGAACTATTCGAGGTCTCGGATTTTGTTAGCCTTCACTGTCCGGCAACGCCAGAGACTCGACACCTGGTCAATGCTGCTACCTTGAGCAAAATGAAATCTACTGCCTTTCTGATCAACACCGCACGCGGCGATGTGGTGAATGAGTCAGAGCTGGTTGCGGCACTGCAGCAGGGCGTTATTGCCGGAGCGGGACTCGATGTATACGAAGCGGAACCCAGGCTCGTGCCGGGCTTGAGGGAATTACCGAATGTTGTGTTGCTGCCGCATATGGGTAGCGGCACCATCCAGACCCGCGCGGCCATGGGCGAATGTGCCCTGGCGAATATTCTGGCCTTCGTCGAAAATCGGCCGCTACCGAATCAGGTCAATTAGTGGGTTAGGAGAGTTGATATGGAGCAGGAGTCAAAAGCCGGGTTCATGGCCCTGGTGCAGGAGGATTTCCGGCGCCGTCCACTGTGGATGAGTCTTATATTCTACTTTTGCCTTTACATGACATTTATCTACATGCCCTTCGATATGTTTATCAAGCCGGTCGCCGAAGATCATGAAATTTGGTTTGGCTTCACGCTAACGGGCTGGTGGGCTAAGGCGACGGAACCCCTTCACTGGCTTATTTACGGGTTGGGTGCTTATGGTTTTCGCCATATGAAATCCTGGATGTGGCCATGGGCAGGGGTTTATGCGGCTCAGGTTGTCATTGCCATGATTGTCTGGAACCTAGTGAACGCACGAGGTGGCGGTGTCAATTCAGCGCTTATTGCGGGCCTGATTTTCACGGTGCCCATGGTGGCGCTTCTACGCGCACGTCCAACATTTCAGACAGACTGAGATGCGTGCCCAAGGTGGCGTGACAAAACGAGGGGAGAGCGATGACACAACCTACAACGTTACCAGATTGGGCGGTAGACCATATGAAGCGCTATCTCGCGACTGACGGCGAGGACGGACATATCTGGCGCGGCGTGCCGACACTGCTGCTGACTACCACCGGGCGTCACAGTGGCGAACCTAGAATGTTGCCTCTGATTTACGGCAAGGATGGAGACGACTACATCATCGTGGCTTCTAAGGGCGGTCATGCCGATCACCCTGCGTGGTATTTGAACCTCGAGGCAACTCGGACGGTTGGCGTGCAGGTGGCCGCGGATAAATTTACCGCCACCGCAGAAGTCGTTGAAGGGGAAGGTCGGAACTCTATTTGGGAGATGATGGCCAAGATATGGCCACCCTATATCGACTATCAAGAGAAGACAGACCGATTCATTCCGGTCGTACGTTTGCGACGTACGGTTTCCCAGTGAGCGCACTAAGGTTCGGATTGTCGCCACAAAAAAATGGCCACCACCGTGAGCACCGATGCCTGAACTGCGGCGGCCCACCAGGGCGCGCCCACGAGCGGCGTAATCACAAGCAAAACCAGCATCGAAACCGTCGCCACGATTTTGCTGCGGCGGGTGATTGCGCGTTTTTCGCGCCAATTGATGATGGGTGGCCCGAGGGTAGGGTGATTAATTAGCCAGCGGTAAATGTTGTCGGAACCCTTGCTGAAGCATACGGCTGCAAGCAAAAGAAACGGTGTAGTTGGCAGCAGCGGTAGGGCAATGCCCATAAGCCCTAGGGCAAAAAAAAACCATCCAAATCCAATCCACAAATACTTCAAGCTCAGCCAACTTGTTAGCAATAGAGTTGGTCAAGGGTAGCAATATTTTCCGCTCCCAACTTGATGATCTGACATTCCTGGGGCTGATCGGTTGATCATCCAAGTAGCCAAAGCCGTGCGAAAAGTTGCATGCGCGTAGCGCCCCAAGTAACGTCTCCAGTGGGCTGGGGGGCTAGTTTTTCAGGGGTAAAAAATGCGCCTAAATCCTCCTGCCAAAATATTTTAGGAGGACTGCATGAATTTCGACATACCCAAGGAACTGCAGGATTATCTCAACGAGCTAGATCTGTTTATCGAAAACACGATCAAGCCCCTTGAGAACCAAGACGACAACATACGGTTTTTTGATCACCGCAGGGAAGACGCGCGTACCGACTGGGAACGAGGTGGTCTGCCTAACGAAGAGTGGGAAGCGCTGCTGGCGAAGGCCAAGCGCCTGGCCGACGATGCGGGCCACTATCGTTATCCGCTGCCCAAGGAATACGGTGGTCAGGAGGGCACCAATCTTGGTATGGCGATTATTCGCGAGCACTTCGCGACCTTGGGGCTAGGGCTGCACAACGACCTGCAAAATGAGCATTCCATCGTCGGTAATAATGTAGGTTTGCTGCTCATGATTGAGTACGGTACCGACGAACAAAAAGCCGAATGGATCGATGATCTTGCCGAGGGCAGAGCAGGGTTCGCGTTTGGGATTACTGAGCCAGACCACGGTTCTGACGCGACCCATATGGAAACAACCGCGGTTCGTGACGGTGACGAGTGGATCATCAACGGAGCCAAGACCTGGAATACCGGTATACACAAGGCCAAGCACGATTTGATTTTTGCTCGTACCAGCGGAAAAGCTGGCGACGGAGACGGCATAACGGCTTTCCTTACGCCCACAGACACCGAGGGTTTCACAGTCGAAGAAATGCTTTGGACCTTCAATATGCCTACCGACCACGGTCGAATCAGCATGAAAGATGTTCGTGTACCACACGAATCTATCTTTGGCGGAGAAGGCAGGGGTTTGGGAGTTGTCCAACATTTCTTCAACGAGAATCGCATCCGCCAGGCAGCATCCTCCTTGGGTGCTGCACAGTTTTGTATCAACGAATCCATCCAGTACGCGAAAGAGCGCGCCCCATTTGGGAAGCCCCTAGCCACCAACCAGGGCATCCAGTTCCCCTTGGTCGAATTGCAAACTCAGTGTGAGATGCTGCGGGCGCTGATCCACAAAACCGCCTGGCAAATGGATACCAACGGCGCCTTTTCAGTGTCCGATAAGGTCTCCATGTGTAACTACTGGGCCAATCGATTGTGCTGCGAGGCGGCAGATCGTGCTATGCAGGTGCACGGTGGTTTGGGTTACAGCCGCCACAAGCCTTTCGAGCATATTTATCGTCACCATCGCCGCTACCGCATTACCGAGGGCGCCGAGGAAATACAGATGCGTCGAGTTGCCGGGTACTTATTTGGTTTTATGGGTCAGCGCGCACCAAAGGGCGTCAGAGAGGACTAGCCCTTGAACGTATCGCACCAAGACTTGGAGCAGCGCCTTGGTGAACTGCTTCCCAAAGTCATCGACGACTGCACTGGCCTTGCAAAGCTTGAGCGACTCTCTGGGGGCGCTAGCCAGGAAACCTACCGCATCACCATCGATACCCCCTCAGGTGCCAGGCAGTTGGCGATGCGGCGGGCCGCTGGAGGCGAAGAGGGCGAAATAACAGCTCAGCATCCTGGGCTGGCCGTCGAGGCTAGACTCATGCAGGTGGCTCGAGCTCATGGTGTGCCAGAACCAGAAGTGCACCATGTGCTGGGTCCGAAAGACGGTATCGGCGCGGGTTTTATTATGCAGTGGCTTGATGGAGAGGCACTCGGTGCTCGCATCGTCAGGGCTCCGGAGCTCGATGAGATCCGCCCTCAGCTTGCTCGGCTCTTTGGCGAAACCCTTGCTTGTATCCACCGTATCGACCTCACCACCACGGGGCTAGACCAGCAGTTACAGCACCTTAGTCCCGAGGCCTACGTACGCCAAACCTGGGAGCGTTATCAAACCTTTGATACGCCTCAGCCAATGATTGATTTTACCGC
Source organism: K189A clade bacterium (assembly GCA_902528515.1). Classification (GTDB taxonomy): domain Bacteria; phylum Pseudomonadota; class Gammaproteobacteria; order Pseudomonadales; family Azotimanducaceae; genus UBA4421. The sequence continues at coordinate 17,542 of CABZTD010000019.1, read as the reverse complement.
TCAGTGGCTGCTGGCCAATTTGCCCACAAACTACACCCCGAGCCTTGTGCATAACGATTTTCGCAACGGCAATGTCATGGTGGATCACAGCGGTATCGTCGCGGTGCTGGATTGGGAAGTAGCGCATATTGGCGACCCAATGCGAGACCTAGGCTGGATGCTCACCCACTCTTGGCGTTTCGGTCGCGCCCACCTGCCCGTGGGTGGATTCGGTGAGTCCGAGGACTTCTTTGCAGGATATGAATCCATTACAGGTCAAGCGGTAGATAGGCAGGCCGTTAAGTTTTGGCAGGTTTTTGGGTCATTTTGGTGGGCGGTAGGCTGTCTCGGTATGGCCGAGCACTATCGCAATGGCCCGGATCAGAGCGTGGAACGTCCGGGTATTGGCCGGCGCTCGTCAGAGTGTCAGATCGACTGCGTCAATCTTCTGATTCCTGGGCCGCTGACACTGGTGGGCCCTCAGGTGAGCACAGGGCTTGTGGATATGCCGCGATCAGATGAACTGCTCACGAGTGTGATCGACTTTTTACGTCAACAGATAATGACAGAGACTTCTGGTCGAACCCAGTTTTTGGCTAGAGTTGCGGGAAATTCGCTAGATATTGTTCAGCGAGAACTGGCGCTTGGAGAGGCGGCAGCGCACCATGAACGAAGCGGTATAAAGGCGCTGCTGGAGACCCAGGAAGAAGATTTACTCAAGCTGCGCTGGCAGTTGGTTCATGGACTGCGAGACGGCAGCATTGCGCTTGATGCCGCAGGCTTAGCGGCGCATTTGCGAGGCTGCGTTGCGAATCAAATCAATATTGATCAGCCGCGATATCCGGGTCTGGCGACAGCACTGCGCGGCGGGGTGGGCGTTTAGATTTATTTCGCGGCGGCTAGCCACTATTAGAGAAAAGTGAGGGGATTATCATGGGTCTATTGACGGACAAAGTTGCAGTAATAACTGGCGGCATCAGCGGCCTCGGGCGCGCAAGTGCCCTTCGTTACGCCTCAGAGGGAGCAACCGTCGTCGTTGCAGATATCAATGCTGCGAAAGGCGCGAATGCCGCGGCGGAAATGTCAGCGGGCGGTGCGGCAATCGAATTCATACAGGTCGACGTCACTTCCAAGGAGAGTCAGCAGGCTCTGTTTGACGACGTCGTCTCGCGGTACGGTCGAGTGGATACCGTGCTCGCCGCTGCGGGGGTTTCCTCGTCGGGCTACATCAGTGGTGAGGTCGACGAGGTGGAGGCCGATCCAGAAGAGCGTATGTTTCACAAGCGATCCTTAGAAGATTGGGAACGGGTCATGGCGGTCAACGTTACCGGCGTTATGCTGACCAATCAGATCGCCATTCAACATATGTTAGCCAAGCAAACCAAAGGCAGTATCGTCAATATTGCTTCCATCGCAGGACGTCGGCCCTTACCCGGTGCCTCGGATTACTGTGTTTCTAAGGCGGCAGTTATCATGCTGACTAAGACCGTTGCCACGGAATATAGTACCCTTGACATTCGTGTGAACGCCATTGGACCGGGTTTCATTGAGACGCCAATGACCGCGAACATTCGCCAATCACCGGAATGGATGGAAATCGTCATGCAGATGACCCCAATGCAGCGCATGGGGCAGGCAAGCGAGATTGCAAGCACGGCACTGTTTCTGGCCAGTGACGAGTCCAGCTATTTCAACGGTCAGACGCTATTTCCCAACGGCGGCATGTTCGTTGGCTAGATCCTTTATCGCTAATGGTCAAATGCGTCAGCGTAGGCCCCGAGGCTTGCGCTGCCGCCGGTATGAAGCAGCACCACATCGCGCAAGTGACACAAGTTGCCTAGATTGATTTGATCAATTAGGGCAGCCAGGGCTTTGCCGGAGTAAACGGGATCGAACAAAATACCTTCAAACTGGGCTGCAATGTTGATGGCATCGATACAGGCCTTGGTTGGTATGCCATAGGCGTCGCCGAAGTAGGCATGATTGACGTCAATTTGTAGCGGCCGCAGGGCGCGAATTTCCGACCATGTGTCGAACATATCGTTGACGATAAAGGCGACGCGATCTTTCAGGGTCTGGGGATTAGGATGAAAGACATTGATGCCCAAAATATGGCAGTCGATGTCCAATAGGCTCCTACCAAAGACAAGACCTGCCTGGGTGCCGGCGCTAGCTGAGGCATGAACAATCATGTCTGGAGCGATGTCCTGGGCTTCGCATTGCGTCGCAAGTTCCAGCAGACAGCGGGTATAACCCAAGGCGCCCTGCGGGCTAGAGCCCCCAGCAGGTATCTCAAAGACGCTGCGATTTGCATCCGCGAATTGTTGCAGCAGAGTTTTGCGTGTCGCAGCGATGTCATCGACAGAGCAGATGTGCAGCTGCGCTGCGAACAGCTTGTCCAGAAACACATTGCCTTGCCGCATATAGCTCTCATGCGGCCAATCTACGCGCTCACTCAACAGCAGGTGACACGCCAGTCCAAGCTTGGCGCAGGCGGCTGCAGTTTGCCGGGCGTGGTTGGACTGCACGGCGCCATAGGTAAGGACGGTGTTGGCCCCGCGTTCGATGGCCTGGGCCATCAAAAACTCAAGTTTGCGAGTTTTGTTGCCCCCGGTCGCAAGGCCCGTGCAATCATCGCGCTTCAGCCAGATGCGCGGTCCCCCAAGCTCCTCGCTCAGCCGATCCAATGGCTCCAAAGGCGTTGGACCGTGCATCAGGGACACTCTTCTCTGCTTATCCAGCCAGTACTGGTGTGCTGCAATGCTCATGATTTTGCTCAATCGGTAGAAGGGTTCGGGACAGGCCGATGAAAGGCCAAGATTAGCGACGTCGATAGGTTTGAGAGCCGCGCTGGGTTAAACACAGCCCGGCCTGTTGGATTCCAGCTCGAACGATGGCATTGATCTTTTGCTCCCAACGCACCGAGTCGAGGGTGTCGAATGTCTGCATCAGCGTGGGTATCAGGCCAGCGACGAACGCATCGCCACAGCCCGTTGGGTCGATCACGGGAGACACTGCTGGTGTTGGCAGTGTGCGCTGATTGCCATCGGATAGAAGCGCTCGAACGGGCCTAGCGCCGTCGGTCACAATGACGCTTTTGCCGGTTAAGCAACCGGGCGCGGTTTGTCTGATATGGTCAATTTCGTGAGTATTACCCACTAAAAGATCGCAAGCCTTTACTGCGATGCGCAATTCATCGGCCTGCATGCTGTCTGCGTACTGCCCGGGTACCCACAGGTTAAAAATGTTGGGGTTAGACGCTTTGGTAATCTCGAGCGCACTTTGCATCAAAGGTATCGGGAACGGTGCACAAACAAAAATATCCACGGAGCCAAAGGGCTGATTCTGCAGATGTGTCGCCCAAGTGGCCTTATCAACCTCTGGCCCGGGCGAAAAGGCGGTGAATTGCGTGCCGTTCGGGTCGGTAATGATATTTGCCTTGGCACAGTGCATGCCTTTCACCGAGAGCACGCCCGAGAGCCTATGATTCAAGTGCTGGGCGTAGCGTCTAAAGTCCTCAGTGCCCGCCAGCGACAGCAGTAGGCAAGGCGTTTTGAGCAGCCTCAGTCCGTAGGCGATGTTGCCAGCACAGCCACCGAAGAATTCTTTCTGGGCGGTGACTTTGCAGTTGAGTCCTGGTCCATTACCCTCGAACACTTTGTCGGTTTTACCGATCACGTCGTAGGCAACTGCGCCCATGACGGCAACCCTAGGCAGGGTATCATCGCTCACGATGCGAGCCTCCCAGCAATTGAGTAGCAGACCTTAGGCCTGCGACGATCCGCGCCTCGATGCCAAGATCGCGCGAAGACTCCAAGTCTTTCAAAAAGGCGCCAACACATGGATAGGCCAACATTTTTTTATGCAGCCGGGAAGACCCGGCGGACAAACAAATAATCGCGAGACCAAAAAAGATAAAACCGGGCATGAGCGGTACAGCCAGCCCAATAAATCCAAGGACTATACAGATACCACCAATAACGATGAGCAAAAATCTTGCGAGCGACGACACTGAATCTGGCTGCCATGGTTGATAAAGTAATGCGAGAAGATGTTGGCAAACCCGCTCGTAACTTTCCACCGCAAAAAGGGCACGCACTAGGAAGAACTGGGTACAGCCATGTTAGAAATTGAAATCTTTTCGGACGCCATTTGTCCCTGGTGTTTTGTCGGTAAGCGCAGGCTCGACACGGCCCTTAGAAATGATCGCGGTGCGATCGATCCCGACATAAGGCTGCGTTGGCGACCCTATATGCTCTATCCAAACCTGCCCGTCGAGGGGGTAGACCGAGTGGAAATGCTGCGCCGCCGATACGGCCCCAGGGGCGACAAGGGACGAGTACCAGCGATGTTGTTAGCGGAAGCTGCAACCCAAGACATCGAGTTGCGCTATGACCTGATTGATCGCACGCCCAATACCCGGGCAGCCCACCGGCTGGTTGAGTGGGTGGGCCATCAGCATGGCTGGCAAGCCCAGCATACTCTGGTGGAGTCCTTATTCAATGCGTACTTTTGCAAGGGTCAGGATGTTGGGAATATAGCGACTCTAGCCGTGATTGCAGCATCCTGCGGCTTACAGGAGGCTCAGATAGAAGCAGTACTCAGCGGAACAGGAGAACTCGGTGGGCAATTGAACGAGGAGATCGACCTTCAGCTCCAGCGCGCCATGGAACTAGGGGTCTCAGGAGTGCCTGGGTATGTCATGGGCGGAGGCTATCTCCTACCCGGCGCTCAGAGTGTCGAGACCATGCGCGCTATCATCGCGCGCGCAAAGGAGAAGTTTTCGACCTAGGTGTGCCTATCTCTACCGCACCTCGATAACAACAAAGGACGGACTCTGTCCCAGCTCAAAAAGGAAGCATGGGCAGGTTAGTTAGTCCATCGTAAAGGCAGGAGTGGTTTTGCCGTCAACCTTGCCGACAATCCTGGCCGGCACACCTGCCACAGTCACATTCGCAGGCACATCATCAAGGACAACGCTGCCCGCACCGACTTTTGCGTTCTTACCGATCTCGATGTTGCCGATGATTTTGCAGCCGGCGGATAGTAGGACACCCTTGCGGATTTTCGGGTGACGGTCACCACCGCTTTTACCCGTGCCGCCCAGGGTAACGGAGTGCAAAACCGACACATCGTCCTCAATCACGGCGGTTTCGCCTATGACGATACCCGTGGCATGATCAAACATGATGCCGCTACCAATACGCGCTGCCGGGTGAATATCGACCCCTAGGGTTACGCTGATCTGATTTTGAAAAAACTGCGCCAAGGTGTGCCGTTCTTGATTCCATAGCCAGTTCGCAATGCGATGAGCCTGCAGCGCGTGATAGCCCTTGAGCAGCAAAAACGCACTAGAAAGGTCTCTGCAGGCCGGGTCCCGGGTAAAGTTGGCGATGATGTCGATCTCTGCTGCGCTGAGGATGTCATTGTTAGCGTCTGCCGCCTCCGCGATCACATCGCGTATCAGCATGGTCGGCAGCATCGGGTTGTCTAGCTTACTCGCCAAGCGAAAGCTGAGGGCATCACCAAAGGATTTGTGGTTCAAAATCGTCGCGTGAAAGTAGCTACCTAAAATGGGTTCTTCTGCGGCCTTGCGCTCTGCCTCTTCCCTCATGACAGGCCACAGATCATCCAAACTATTCACATCAGTAAGCGACCCTGCCTGCTGATTTTGGGTGACCTCCAAGAATCGGTTTTGCAGCGCGCTGGAGGTGGCTTTTAACGACATGAGTACTCCCAAAAGAGGCCTTCGAATGAAAAATACATAGCCAAGCGGACAGATTAGCAGTGTGCAGTCCTCCAAGCGAACTCCGCGACCCTGTCAGCGGGATATTTGAAAAAATCTGAGGATTGTCGCCACTGGGCGGACTGTGTAGGGTGCGCGCAATCAAGGATGCGGTTCCCGCTTGGCAAAGCAGTATGAGATCAGACGAGTGAAACAGTCATTTGACACGGTGGCCATCGTTGCGCGCCAATATTCCGATGCGATTATCGCGAGCATCAATGCGGTGGAAGCGTTGCTGTGGCGTCACGGGGTCGATGTCTTATTCGGTGCCCAAACCCTCGCAGCAATGGAGCAACATGATCCATCCGGCAGCGAGCGGGTGGCAGTCGCCGATCAGGAAATGGGAGACAGAGCCGATCTTGTCGTCGTCGTAGGAGGCGATGGCTCGTTACTTGGATTTGGCCGCGAGATGGCCGTGCGTGGTATACCAGTGGTCGGTGTCAATCGCGGAGGTCTTGGATTTTTGGCGGCCATTTCCCCGGAGCAAATCGAAGCCAAATTCTCAGAGATCCTCGAGGGTCGATTCACCATCGAAGAACATTTTTTGCTGCAAGCCTCGATTCTGCGAGAAGGCAAGGTAATCGCACAGCAAAGCGCGCTTAATGATGTTGTGGTCTCACCGGGAGGGGTGATGGGCATGATGGAGTTTGCGCTCTGGCTCGATGACGAATACGTTTACGATCAGCGCTCCGATGGCTTAATCGTGGCCAGTCCCACCGGCTCGACCGCCTATGCGCTGTCTGCGGGTGGCCCCATCATGCACCCAGGTCTCGACGCCATCGTCGTGGTGCCTATGTTCCCCCACACGCTGACATCCCGGCCCTTAGTCGTGCCTGGCAATCAGGTGTTGCGCCTGCGTTTGCTCAATGATTCAAGCTCGGCACCGCAAATCAGCTGCGACTCGCAGGTTCAGATTCGCTTTGAGGCCGGTGACGAGATCCAAATTGAAAAGCATAGCCATCCCTTGAAATTGCTGTCTCCATCAGGGCACAGCTTTTACGAGGCCTGTCGCTCCAAATTGGATTGGGCTAGCCGCCTAGGTGGACAGAAGCTGCGCTAACCAATCTTTGCCGGTACCTGTCAAATGCCAGCCAGGTCTGAGGGATGATCTATGTCTTTGATCACACCAGCGTCTGCGACCTGGATGTTCTCGATTCGGTTGCGCTGAGACTGCAACAAGTCCCGTGCACCAGCGTCACCCCTCGCTTCGGCGACGGCGTCAAAAAGCGATGAATGAAACCCGATAGGGTGTCCGTGGGGTGCCGGTGTCGTAACGAAATCGTCTTTAGAGGGCTGTAGTCGAGGACGAATGATCGGGTATTGCGTTAACGCAGCGTGCCGCTTTAGCCGCTTTAGAGTCGCGACTTTAACGAATGGCATATCCAGTAAACCAACAAATCCCCACTGCCAAGGGAGTTTTTCAAAGCCCGCTGCTAACGAGTGTCCCATACCTAGGTGGGCCTGTTCGGTTTTGATGATGGTTGCGTACGGTGCAGCAAGCTCCGCCAGTGCCTCATCCTCCGCCCGCACCACAAGCCGCAGTTCATCGAACACCTCGGCGTATCGACCCAGGGTAGTCTCGGCAACGGTTGAGTCTCCAAGGCGGGCCAAACGTTTGTCGCTGCCAAAGCGGCGCGCAAACCCTGCGCCTAGAAGAATGGCACCGATCCTTGGTTTAGACGCTGTCAACGGTCGCGGATCACGGCTCAGGCAAGGGCAGCGATGCGCTCTCTGGCGGCCAATGCCCGAGTTTTTCGCACCGCTGTTATTTCAGCCAGTATGGCTATCGCGATCTCCGGAGGGGTTTTACTGCCAATGGGCAGGCCAATCGGTGCGTGCAGGCGATCAATGTCCGAAGCTTTGAGGTCTAAGGCCAGAAGTCTCTCACGACGGTTAGCCGAGGTGCGCGAGGAGCCCATGGCGCCAATATAAAAGGCGTCGCCCACCAAGGCCTCCATTAGCCCCATATCGTCGATGCGCGGGTCATGGGTCAAAGCCACGATTGCGGTTGCAGCGTCATTGGCGTGCGCACGCACCGCATCGTCTGGCATATCTGCGACTTTTTTCACATCGGCGATGCTGAACTGTTCCAGTAAGTCCTTGCGCGGGTCGCATACGGTAATCTCGTAATCCAGACTCAGCGCCATTTGCGCTAGATAGGCGCTTACCATGCCAGCGCCAATGATGAAAAGCTGGTGTGCTGGCCCATGGGTATGTTCGAGCACCTGGGAGTCGTGATTCCACTGCAGCGGTTCATAGCTGCAGTTCGTCACGATAGAGGTTGAGCCTCGCTTCAAATCAACGATCCGTCTCGCGCACTGACGCTCCGCCAATGCCTGAGTCAGTGAGACGAAGTGTGCACGAGTGGTTTCCTCGGGATGCAGAGGCTCAACAACGATGTAGAGGTGACCGCCGCAGGGCAGGCCGAGTTTTTCGGTTTCTTCGGCGGCGATACCGTATTGAAAGAACTGCGGACCGTCCGCCGCGAGTTCACCGCCAATAAGTTTCTCTAGCAGATCCTCTTCCACGCAGCCCCCGGACAATGAGCCAACAATCACACCGTCGCGGTTACAGGTTAGCAGTGAGCCAGTGGGCCTTGGCGATGAACCCCAAGTCTGTACCACCGTGGCTAACCAGCATGTGATGCCATCAGCTAACCATTTACTGACTTGATCAAGTACTTCTTTGTCCACCGCTTGAAGCATGTTCGGCTTCCATTACTCAACATAAAGGCAAACCCTAGCGCGTTGCGTCTTGGGCTACCAGCGCGGCAATGCACTGGTATTCAGCCGAATCTTGTCCAGTGCAGGCTCCGCTGGCCGAGAGCGAACGTTACGCCCTGTGAACTACAACACTTTCGTTAAGGAAATGCCGGGCTACTATTTCGAGTAACTCAAATTAGGATCGATGCAGATGGATGCACGATCGGTGGGCCTTCGGTTGGTTGAATTGGCCCGGGCAAATCAGGACGCCACGGCGGTTGAAGAGCTATACGTCGAGAATATTGTCAGTATTGAAATTATGGGAGGTGCTGATGATGAACCCCACTTGGCAAGGGTATCGACGCAATTTGCGAAAAACACGCATGGTGTGAAAGCTTTGCGCCAGTCCACGGCATCAATGTCAAAGGACCATTCGCAGGCAATGGCGATGATCATTTTGTCGTACGTCATCAAATGGATGTCACCATGGAACTTCAGCGCAGCTAGATGAGCGAGGTCGAGGTATACACGATAGCCGAGGGTAAAAACGTCAAGTAAGCCTATCTGAACTAGTGTCGCGGTGATGGTGCGCTGGCTTTAAGATTGTATTTGTTCTTCGATACAGGGTCAGTCCTCTAATTCTCAGGCTACGGGGTCATGATCGGGTGTAGTAAGCTTTGCGCTTTATCCCTCGGAACCCAACATGTCACAGCAGAAGCAGCCAGATCAAGATCAGCCAGAAAAGGATCAGCTAGAAAAAGGCCATACCGCGACACAGGATGCGCCTAAGGCGATCTATTTGGCCGACTACCAGGCACCCGGTTACACCACCAAGCAAACCGAGCTTCACTTCGACATTCGCGACGGTCAAACCACCGTGACTGCGACTCTGCAGGTGGCTCGTCAAGACGCCGCAGCAAGCCAAATCGAATTGCTTGGTGAAGAGCTAACCTTGGTTTCTGTGGCGCTGGATGGACGTGAATTGTCCAGCAACGAATACGAACTCACCGAACGTGCGCTGACTCTGTTTAACCTTGCCGACGCCCATAAGGTGCGGATCGTGACGCAGATTTGTCCCGAGGAAAATACTGCACTAGAGGGGCTATACCGCTCCAGCAGCATGTACTGCACTCAGTGTGAGGCGGAAGGTTTTCGTAAAATCACCTACTACCAAGACCGCCCGGACGTGCTCTCCAAATTCAAAACGACGATTGTTGCCGATGCCGAGCGTTACCCAAATCTGCTTTCCAATGGTAACCTCATCCATGAGGCATCGCTGCCGGACGGTCGACGGGAGGTAACCTGGGAGGATCCTTTCCCCAAGCCCAGCTACCTGTTTGCCTTGGTAGCGGGCGACCTGGCAGCTCTCGAAGACAGCTTCACCACCATGACGGGTCGAGAGGTCAAACTGCAAATATTCTCCGAAGCCCACAATATCGCGCAATGCGACTACGCGATGGATGTATTGAAGCGCTCCATGCGGTGGGATGAAGAAAGATTCGGTCGCGAGTACGACCTAGACATCTACATGATCGTCGCAGTCGAAGACTTCAACATGGGTGCCATGGAAAACAAAGGCCTCAATATTTTCAATACATCTTGCGTACTTGCTTCCCCGGATACCGCGACGGACGAGGCCTATCAGCGCGTGGAGGCCGTAGTCGCGCACGAATACTTTCATAATTGGTCTGGCAACCGCGTGACCTGTCGTGACTGGTTCCAGCTCAGTCTTAAAGAGGGGTTCACCGTATTTCGCGATGCCGAGTTCAGTAGCGATATGAACTCACGGTCGGTAAAGCGAATTGAAGATGTTGGATTTCTGCGTTCAATACAGTTCGCGGAAGACGCGGGTCCACTGGCGCATCCTGTACGCCCAAGTAGCTATATGGAAATTTCAAACTTCTACACGACGACGATCTACGAGAAGGGTGCTGAGGTTGTGCGGATGTACCAGACCCTGCTAGGCAACGATGCCTTTCGACGGGGCACAGACCTTTACTTCGATCGCCACGATGGTACGGCGGCGACTACCGACGATTTTGCCGACGCCATGGCCGAGGCGGGACAAATTGATCTCACCCAGTTTAAGCGTTGGTACGAACAACCGGGTACGCCCAACGTCCGGGTGACGGAATCCTACGCCGACGGCAACTTTAGTCTGCAAATCACACAGACTGGTGCAGACCTGCCCAATGCGGGTCAACAAAAGTCTTTTCATATGCCTCTTGCCATTGGGTTTGTCGCTCCTGATGGCACCTGCCTCGACTTGTTTGCTGCTGATATCAACAGTTCAGCGGAGACGATTCTTCGTGACGGCGGTAAAACCCTGCTATTGGAAGCGAAAGAGCGCGCAAGCGAGTTGACCATTAGTAATCTGACCGCCAAGCCAGTGGTGAGTTTTTTGCGCGGTTTTTCCGCCCCGGTCAAAGTCAGTCACGAGCGCGATGCGCGAGAACTGGCCTTCCTAGTGCAGCACGATACCGACGGATTTGTGCGTTGGGATGCGATGCAAACGCTGTGGATCTCCCACTTAGATGCCAATACGACTGCGGTCGTCGACCCCGTCGCGGTCTTGGGAGATCTCGCCAAGGATGCGCTGGCCCTCGTAACTCCCGAGCAGCAACTTTTAGCGGCAACGATGCTGACGGTGCCTAATGAGAACTACCTATTCGAGCAGTTGCGCGGGTTTGAAGTTGATACCCTGCTGGATGCCCGAGATTTGGCAGTCCAAGGCGCGGCCCTTCGCCATGCGGATACTTGGGCGGCCTTGGTTGAACTGCACGATACTGGCGAAACCTATCGTGCAGATGCCAAGGGCATAGCCCGACGAGCCTTGGGCAACGTCGCGTTTTCATATTTGGCTAGGGCCAGGGAGGGCGCTGACCTTGAGGAACTGCTGCAGGCACGCTACACCAAGGCCGACAACTTGACAGATCGCCGCACGGTGCTGGGAATTGCCTGTCGTCATGAGGGCATCAGCCAGGCCTACCGTCGTAGCCTGCTAGAAAACTTTTATACGGCTTGGAAAGACTATGCACTGGTGATCGATCTCTGGTTTAACCTGCAGGCACAAAGCCCTTTGATCAGTATAGCAGGACTGAAGGCACTGGAATCACACCCCGACTTTGATATTAAGAACCCTAACAGGGTGCGCTCGCTCTATGCCGCCTTCGGTATGCTCAACAATCGTAAATTCCACGCACCGGACGGTTCTGGATACAGGTTTTTGAGTGAGGCCATTATGAAAATCGATGCGCTGAATCCGCAGGTCGCCGCCCGGATGACGACACCGCTTACGCGTATGGGGCGCTATGACAGCGCGCGCCAGCAGCTGATGCGCAGGGAGTTGGACACCATGTCACAGAGCGAGACACTGTCTCGGGATCTATACGAAATCGTCATCAAAAGTTTGAGCTAGCTCGAAGCCAGTGCGTTAAGGCTAGCTCGCATATAGAGACGGCAGGGCCGGGCTTTTCGATTTCGCTGCATGTTTTTGTGTATGGGAGAAGTGCTTAAGCGCGTCAAGGGTCTGTGCTCGATGCTCGTTGGTAAACGTACCATCCCCATAACACGCCACGTCTAACCCCTCTAGCGCGTATCTAGCGGTTTCGCTGCTGCGCCGAAAGGCTTCCAATGCTGGGCCCCTCGAAAGTCCCAGGATATCGCATAGATAGAGTGTCATATCGTCCCTGACCGAGAGGGGAGTGGCATTCTTAACGCTTTGTTGCAGTGCCTTTAGCGTCGGTGCGCTCGGTCTTTCTGTATAGGCAGTGGTTCCTGCTGATGCTCTTTCAGCCAGTTTCCTTTCGTTTTGCCTGGGAGGAGAGCGCCGCCGCCAGATAGCCGCCAAGACCCACAAAATCATGAGCGCTATCGCTGCGCGACCGAGGTTCAAAAGGCTGTTATCTGCTTTGACTGTGCCGCCGAGTTGCGGCTCATCAGCCCGGGGGATTGTCGCTGCGGCGGTTTCGGTAAGTACCGTCGCGGCGATAGCGTTGCCAACTGCGCTCAGTGCCCGGCGATTCAGTGTCGTCGTCATCAACGATTCCGTATCGGTATTCCACCAGGTGATTTCAGTGCTCGGCAGTCCAAGCGCTCCGCCAACAATTGGCACGATGTCCTGAGTTTCAACGCGCATGCCCAGCAAGTTATCACCCACGGCGTCATCGCTGATTTCCGTGGGTTGGGGGTAGGTCTTAAACTGATCCTCAGGCAGGGCCAATTGCACAGGAGGTAGGCTTGCGCCGGAATTGCCAATGACGCGAACGTTGACCGTTCGGGTCACCGTGTCGCCCACCTCGAAGTCCGAAATAAGGGGTGGCTCAAATCGTTGGGCCGCGGTAACGGCAATGGCGGGTAGCCAGGGTTTGTCGGCCGGATACTCAGAGGGTATGGGTTTGACGGTGATGCGTTTTTCGTCAGTGCTTACTCTGACCGTTTTACGAGATGTCGAGATGCCATCAAGCACTCGGACGCTGGCCGTCACACTGTCGCTGGGTATGGTAAGAACGCCGCTTTGCTCTGGAAAGATGGCGTAGCGCTGTTCAAAGCTACCGTATGACCGGCCATCGCGCTGCACAACCGAAGATTTGCCCTCTCCCAGCTCCACCACTTGCGCGCCGGGTAGTTCCGGTTTTTCCAGCTGGCCGCCGAATAGCTGCACGCCATCTGCGTAAACCAGCCGTCGAGTCAGCAGTAGCTGGCTTTGGACGTAGACCGACTCACTGGAAAGCTCCAGCTCGAAAAAAACTAGGGTACCTACCTTGCGCCTCATCGCCTCGCTGAGTTCCCGTACGGACAGTCGCATGGCCTCAGTCTGCTGCTGACCGATGCGAAAGGGTGGGATAAGCAGTTCCCCAGTGCGCTTGGGCTGCAGGGTGATTTGGTAGTCGACCCAGCTTTGTGCGCGGCCGTTAACAAAGCGGTATTGGCTGCTGGTATTCACGCCAAGGACATGAAAATCATCGTCGAGGGGGGACAGATCCGGCGTCTCGCTCTGCCTTGTCCCTAGGTCTCGTACTACCAGCTGAACCGAATCAAGTTCGTCGATTTCATCGCTGGATAAAGCAGCGCGAAGCTCCGCATGGACGCAGGCGCACCAGAGCGTGGTGCAGGCTGCGAGGATGAACGTCAAAGCCTTGCTGCCGCGCCCACCCGTTATGTTTTGGACTGCGCTAACCATCACCAAACTTGATCGTCCTCGCGTTTGCTGTAGTCGCCGTTGCGCAGCCGTTGCTTGGTCTCATGCTGAAACTTGCGCCGCAGCAGTCCGCCGGGATCATCAGGTACGCGTCGCAGCCATTGTTCTAGCGCCTCCTGCTTTTCATCTCGAGCCGCCGAGGTGTCTTCCTCGGAAGTTTCGTCGGTATTTTCTGATTCTGAAGAATCCTCTGGTTCTTCGGGCTGCTGCTCTGGCTCTTGCGGCGTGCTGTCGTCCTCAGACGGTTGTTCCTCCTCAGACTCTCCGCTCTGGGGCTGCTGGTTTTGTTGCTGCTGCTGGTCCTGCTGCTGTTGCTTGGCTTGTTCCTGTTGCTGTTGTTGCTCCAGCAGCTTCTCCAGCAGAGCTTTATTGAATGCGGCGTCCTCTTGATTTGGATCATCCGCCAGCACTTGATCATACTGGGAGATAGCATCCTGATAGCGACCCAGGCGAGCCAGGGCATTACCCTGGTTGTATAGGCCGGTTAGGGACGGATCTTGAGCAAAGTCTCCCGCGGCACCACTGAAATCGCCGCTGCGATAGCGGGCCGAGCCGCGCCACTGCTGGTCTGCGAACAGCTGCGCTGCAGTGACAGCATCGCCGTCGATCATGGCGTTATAGGCCTGTTGATCGCGTCGCAGCCATAGGTTGTTCCACACCGTCGTAAGTGGATTGCCAACGGTTTGCGCAGCTTCGCCCACACTGATGGCTGAGCTACTTGGGGTGGATACTTGGGCAAATGCGGGTTCTGGCAACATCACGGTAAACGTTAGGGCCACGAATAAACCGCGTTGAAATGACGCCAACATCATCAGCGCCAACGGCAGGCAAAGCCAAAAACCCATATCTGCCCAGATGTCGAATTCACGATCCACCTCGATGGACGCATCCTCTGTGGGCAGGGCAGTGCTCAAAGCGATTTCAAGGTCTCGGTCGCCAATGGTTAAGGTGCTATAGCGCCCGTAGCTTTGCTGGGCAGCTTGAATCAGCGCTGACTCCTCTAAGCCCGGACGAATTTCCCGTCCCAAGTCGTCGGTCAAATAGCGCGCCGGTTCACCCCGGCGGTTGATGGGTATCGGGGCGCCGCCGGATGTACCGACTCCAATAATGGAGATCGGAAAGGCTGCGTCGCGAAAATCACTGACTTCACTAGCGCGTTTAATGCCATCGGTAATCAGTAAAATCCGCCCCTCAAAAAGACCTGCGTTGCGAAATAGCTCTCGGGCAAGCGCCAAACCAGTAGCCGGGCGACTACCCAAGACGGGCATCATGGCTGGCGATAGTGAATTGAGCAGATTTTCAATGGTATGTCGGTCATCGGTAATGGGTACCACAGCATGACCATCTCCGGCGTAGGCCACCAAACCCGTCGAACCCTCTTCACGCAAGCGCAGCACGTCAATAATTTTCTGACGGGCCTTGGCGAGTCTTGAAGGCGTCACGTCTTGGGCAAACATGGACAGCGACAGATCCATCACAATCACTAAGGCATCGCTCTTCTTCTCGACGGGCTGGGGCAGTTTCTGCCAGGCAGGGCCTGCAAGTCCTAGGACGGCGAGAAGTGCTGCCAGCCACATAGCGGCGCGCAGGCGTTTGGCCGTGCTCGCCACAGAACTGTCTAGCAGGACGTCTAGCAGGGGTTGACTGATTGCCGCGGACCAAGCGCTCTGTTGGCGCGTTCGTCGCACCCACTTATAGACCAATACTATCAGTGGCAAAAGGGCGAGCAGCCACCAGGGCCTCAGAAAATGAAAGCTTGTCATTGCCTCAGGCATCACTGGCACTCGTGATCTGCAGGCGGCGACGAAAATCCGACGAAAGTACCAGGACCCACATCAGCAAGAAGCCGCCCAAGGGCCAAAAGTAAAGAGACTGTACTGGTCTAAAAATTTCTGCCTCTTGCTCAACGGGTTCGAGTTGATCAATCAGCGCATAAATTTCCATTAAGGCGCGAGGGTCTTTGGCGCGAAAATAACGCCCCCCGGTGGAATCGGCAATGCTTTGCAAGGTTTCCTCGTCGAGGTCTGCAGAAGGGTTGGTTGTACGCCCGCTGATCCGGCCCAGCAGTCCTGGCATGCGCATTTCGTCAGCACCCACACCGATGGTGTAGATTCGAATGTTGTCTCTGGCAGCCAACTCTGCGGCGATCCTTGGTTCGACCTCGCCAACATTATTGGCCCCATCGGTGAGAAGGATAAGTACCTTCTCGTCCTGAAAACGCAAACGAAGGCGTTTCACCGCCAAGCCAATTGCGTCGCCAATGGCGGTTTTACCACCGGCAATTCCCACAGGCGCTTCGACCAAGAGACGGTTAACGCTTTTCACGTCAAATGTAAGAGGGGCCTGCAAATAGGCATTAGTGCCGAATAGCACGAGGCCTATGCGGTCGCCAACCCGGGCTTCGGCGAAGTTTGCAATCACTGCCTTAACCACGGCCAGCCGCTCAACGTAGTCGCCGTCAATTTCCATGTCTTCGGTCGCCATGCTGCCGGAGATATCGACAGCCAACATCAGGTCTCTGCCGGTTGTCGGCAGGTTTACGGGGTCGCCGGTAAATTGCGGGCGCGCAAGGGCCGCTAGCAGCAAAGCCCAAGCCAGACTGAGGGCGATCAAACGCCATGGACTATGACTACCCTGGGTGTGGTCCGCGGCGGTAACCGCCGAAAAGTCCTCGATGGACGGAACGACCAAGGCCGGCTGCTGTAGCCTACGGCGCTGGGTAAGACGACGAATCAGCCAGGGCAAAGGCAGGGCAGCAAAAGCCCAGGGCCATAACCACTCGATCATACTGATTCCTCGATAAGCATCTTACTCTTGCGGTAGTGAACACTGCTCAGCAGGTGATTGACGCAGGCCAACAACCCTTTTCGGTCCAGGTTAAAGTCCGCCTTAAAGCGATCTTCTCCCAAAACGCTTCCCGGACCCTGGGTAAAGTCGCAGGTGTTGCTCAAACGATCCAGGGCGCAAAGCCACTGAGCCCCGCTTTGGTTTCCTAGAGTTCGCATGTCCAGGGCAACCACCAGCAGGCGCTTGAGCACCTCGTTACATTGATTGACAACAGTGACATCGCTTGATGACGAAGAAGCGTCCTCTTCCGCCAAGGCATCGATGATACGTTTTGCTTCTCGGATCGGCCGGGTAGCCTTGCGGTAGCCCCACCATTGGCGACCGAGCCAGCAAAGACCGATAAGAACCAGCACTGCTGCAATCCACCACCCTGGAGCAGGCGGCCACCAGTGCGGCTCTACCGGCAGATAGATGTCCTTTAGCGCGTCGAGTGGATCAGCGTTCATAGGATTCGGCTAGGTCGCCCTCACTTGGCGTGGGTTCATCAGGAAAGCCTTCTGTTGGGCAGGGGTCATACATCAAGTCCAATTCAGATGATCCCAGTGAGTATTTGCGGTGCTCAACTCCTGAAGCGAAACTGCCGGATGCCGGCATATTTCCTTGATGTCGGCAGCTCGCTCGGCATGCGTATCGGCATACCGTTTGCGTAATGTCTTATCTCCGGAATAAAAGCTCAAACTCTCATCGCCCTGGCTGATGTTGTAGACACCTGTTGGAGGTAGCTCGGCCTCCAAAGGGTCGGTGATATGCAGCACCTGTACATGATGATGTCGAGCTAAGCGATGAAGTGCTTCCCGCCATAGCTCAAGCGATCCGGCCAAATCGCTGATGATAAATAGCCGATTGCGTCGCTGGCGAAGCTGGCACAGTGCTGCAAGTGCCGTCTCTAGATGCGCGGCTCCCGATTCTGCCACCGCCTGTAGGCGCGACAGCTGCTGGTTGCTCGATGCCACTTGGGTCAGCATGCGACCTGTCGCCTTGACCGTGTGAAACGGACGGAACATATGCTGGCCCTTGGTATCCAATACC
>CABZTD010000018.1 GCA_902528515.1 K189A clade bacterium | reverse complement strand
CGGCCACGGGCGAGCCCGGCCGTAAAGACGCTGTTGCTCTATGTCAGCAAACTGCCGCTGTGCTAGAGCTTGAGCCCAATTCGCTACAGCCCTTTTCTACTGGCGTTATCGGCGAGAGGTTGCCCATGGACGAACTTCTGGCGGCAATTCCTAAGTTGGCGACCTCTCTAAGGCCCGATAATTGGCTGGCATTCGCATCAGCGATTATGACGACGGATACTGTGGCGAAAGCCGTAAGCGAGCAAGTCACCATTGATGGCGAGGCGGTCACGGTGACTGGAGTTGCAAAAGGTTCTGGCATGATCAAACCTAACATGGCAACCATGTTGGCCTATATCGCGTGCGATGCGACAGTTTCCGAAGAAGTGCTTCAACGGTCGGTGGTCGAAATCGCCAATGCCAGCTTTAATCGAATTACCGTAGATGGCGACACATCAACTAACGATTGCTTTATGCTTTGTGCATCAGGCGCATCCGCGTTGAGCCCCATTGTCAGTGTCGAGGACCCGCGATTGTTGTATTTGGAGGATACGATTGCCTCAGTTGCCAAAACGCTGGCTCAATCAATTGTGCGTGACGGTGAAGGGGCTACCAAGTTCGTTACGGTGACGGTGTCTGGTGGAGCTTCTCGGACCGAGTGTTTGGAGGTCGGCTATACCGTCGCCGAATCGCCTCTCGTCAAGACCGCCCTCTTTGCCGGTGATGCCAACTGGGGTCGTTTTTGCATGGCCATTGGCCGAGCTCAGATCGAGAGTTTGGATGCTGCGGGCGTGAGTCTATATTTAGATGAAGTAGAGGTTGCGCATCGAGGGATAATGTCCGCAACTTACTCTGAAGAAGCCGGCGCAGCGGTTTTGGCCAAGGAAGAGTTCGAGGTGCGCATCGATTTGGGACGAGGAGCATACACAGAAACCATTTGGACAACAGACCTGAGTTACGAGTATGTCCGCATTAACGCTGACTACAGAAGCTAAAATCATTTAGCACCTGGCC
The DNA here is from genome assembly GCA_902528515.1 of K189A clade bacterium. Lineage (GTDB taxonomy): Bacteria > Pseudomonadota > Gammaproteobacteria > Pseudomonadales > Azotimanducaceae > UBA4421. The sequence continues at coordinate 36,475 of CABZTD010000018.1, read as the reverse complement.
ATTCTTCACTAGTCGCTCTCCTATTCTGAGGTCTTTGCCTCAAAATCCACGGCCTGTACATCGGCTATTCGGTGTTCTTCGCTTGCCCATCCGCCAAGATCGATTAATTTGCAGCGCTCCGAACAAAAGGGCCGGTGCTCGTTTTTGCTCGTCCATTTAACTCCCTGAAGGCAAGTTGGACAGGTGACGATACGAGGTTTGGTCATGTCTTCAGTAGTTCCCTATGTAAAGCTTCGACTTGTTCACGCAGAAAGCGAAAGTCCTGATCGTTGGTAATGACCTTTGATGCTTTCTTTAGTCGTGCCTTGCGAGTCATTTGGACAGCCATGATCGATTCAACTTGGCTGCGAGAATTGTCATCTCTAGCCATGGTTCGCTCGATTTGTATAGTTTCTGGTACATCGACAACCACAATTTCATCACACCACTGGTCTTGTCCGGACTCCAGCAGTAATGGATTGACCAACAGACAGTAGGGTGAGGAGCTGGCAGCAATTTGTGCCTGCAAATGATCGTTGATAAGTGGATGCAGCAGACGTTGTAGCCATCCGCGCTCGCTACTATCGGCAAAAACAATTGAGCGGAGTTTGGCTCGGTCGAGAGTGCTATCAGACAGAAGAATGTCTGGTCCAAAGTGTTCACGAATTTTGGCTAGTGCAGGTTTGCCAGTCTCTACCACCGCGCGACTCGCTACGTCGGCATCAACGACATCGATTCCAAGTTTCGCGAAATAATTTGCAGCCGCGGTCTTTCCGCTACCTATCCCGCCAGTGAGCCCAACCAGCATTATTTTTCCAAAAAAATAAGGGTATCACGATGAGCGAATAATGCTTGAGAACCTAATTTGGACTAAAACGTAAATAGATTGCTTATCGAAAATACTGGGAGATTCATTCTTAATGCGCACTATTGCCAAGCGTCTAATTGGGTTTGAGCGGAAACGGTGTAGGTACAAAGTCAAATGAATGGGGGTGGCGTTAGCACTCAAATTGGTCTTGGGTGTAACGGCCCTCGCGAATCGGTGAATGCTCTCATTGGGCAATTTGCCGGTTCCGAAGTCGATTATCCCCTCTATGGTCCTGCCTTCGCGCTTGCAGCCGAAGGTACCGAGCCAGACGTGTTTATTTTCTGATTCGGGCAATCCAGTGGATGCTAATCTGCGAATCCCTATTACTCGCCCAATATTTGACAATTTCGATAGCGCAGGGCAAATCTATAACCGAAGGGGCGGAACGGCCCTTATCGACAACGCGTAGAAATACGATTAACCCGTACTGTCTTTTGTTCTAATCTTGCGGTTAGAGGTTGGTTGGAGACATCGCAGTGCGCAAACGAGTTTACGGATCCACTTTGAGTCAACTGTTAGGATGTTTACTATTGGCGACGTCCTATTCAGAAGCAGTGAGCATGACCCAAAAAGCGCAGCAACTCGCACCTTGTCCAAGCTCTCCTAATTGTGTTTGCAGTGACGAGCCAAATGAGTCAACCCATTACATAGACCCGATTGCGAGCATAGGTTGGGAACTCATGAATGCCGAGGAGTCTAGAAGCAAGAAAAATGGTCAGAGGTTACTCGCCGCCATCGCTCGATATCTAGAAAGTCATGACGAATTTAAGATCATAGAACAAACGGATGACTCGCTTAAGGCAGAGGCGACAACACCTATACTGCGCTTTGTAGATGATATAGACATGCAGGTTCGGGGCGCGCGCATATTCGTTCGCTCTGCGTCGCGTTTGGGTTACTCCGATCTGGGTAAAAACCGCCGGCGCGTCGAAAAAATACGCGCGGCAATGGCTGAAGCAGGTATGGCTCAGCCGTTATCCCCGTAAAGTCGTGGGCGTTACAACAAAGACTCCTGTGCGCATGCACCCAGCTGAATAACGGCATTCCCCTTGAATGAAAATGAAGCAAACAATATGCGTGATCGTTGACTGTAGCGACAAGTGGCTGACCCTGAGCGACAAATCGACCAGCTGAAGACCGGTCGTCTCGCTGCCCTCGGTCCCAGACATATTTTCTTTGCTTGGGCCACGTACATAGAAGAGTCAGTGCGCAGCTCTCGAGCAGAGATTCTTCGCTTGAAGAGTGAATCCGACGCGTGTCAACAAGATCTGCACCAACATCAAATCAAGGCAAGGCAACAACAGCAAAAATAGCAGCCATCAGGCGCAGACGAGTGGGCTTGGTAGTGGTCAAAAAAGCTAACATCTCCATGGCACATCCGTAAAACAGGCAGTAATCTTCCGAGTGCGTATTACGCTGAGCCACCAGTTAAGAGTGGTTCAAAAACCAATTTCCGAAGAAGGGGAACGGGATGGATCTAAAGACTTTAACCACAAACTTGTTTGTCGGAGGACTGATGTTAGCGGCAACTGCCGCCCACGCGTCTCTTAGCGTTGGCGATGTCGCGCCAGATTGGAGCATGCGGGGTTCCGACGGCCAGACGTACCAACTTTCTCAACTGCGGGGTAAACATGTTGTGCTGGCGTTCTTTCCGAAAGCGTTTACCGGTGGTTGCACGATAGAGTGCAAGTCTGTGCGCGACAGCAAAAAGCAGGTGCGCCGTTTTGACGTGGAGTTCTTTATGGCGAGCGTCGACGATGTAGCGACCAATAAAGCTTTCGCTGAGCAGAACAATGCAAACTTCCCTATTTTGTCCGACGCCAGCAAGCAAGTAAGCCAGGCTTATGGTGTTCTTGCCGGCATGGGTTACTCCAAGCGCTGGACGTTTTACATTGATGCTGAAGGCAAAGTTTCGAAAATCGATAAGGATGTAAATCCGCGCACCGCGGGTCACGACTTGTTGAAAAACCTCGTGGCGCTTGAAGTTCCAACGTCCTAAAGGTTTTGCGCCATCCGCCGCACTTTTGAAGAAAACAATAGCAAGAGAGAGAATTTGCTATGAACGTATCCAACTTCGACGAATCAAAAGTTTACTGGCAAAGGCTGCCAGAGCTGGATCATCTTTGGCCATCGATACTCGACGTGGGTGAAACTGCCAAGGTGGTAGACGTCTTGTTCAAATTTGCAGCAAACCAGAAGATTGTTTTGCACCGTCATGTTGCAGCTTCCTACACCTTTGTCGTTCCGGGTGAACACCGAATATATGATTCTTCGGGAGATCTAAAAGAGGTTCGTTCAGTCGGTGCCTATAAGGCAGGTCAGCCCGATGAGGAACCTCACGCAGAGTTTGGTGGCGACACGGACGTGGTGATCTTGTTTAGCCTGAGACCCTATAATGGCGGAGCGATATACGAGATTCTCGACGAAAAACATGAAGTGCTTTCAACGATTACATTTGATGACATGAAGGAGCTCTACGAAGCCGCTTAGATCAAGCGCATGGAGCGCGTAGATTAACTTGTAGAACGAGGATGGGGGATGCAGAGAAAGGTATTTCGAAGTGGACCTTATGCTGAGCTAATCGCCCAAGCGGTGCAGGTCGGCGAAATCATCTATTTGTCAGGCCAAGTGGGTGTAGATGAACGCGGCAGCGCCCCCGACGACATAGTTGCTCAGACGGTTCTTGCGTATCAAAACGTTAAGGTCGTGTTGGCGGAATTTGGGGCCACTCTTGACAACGTTGTTGAGGAGACGGTTTTTGTTACCGACATGGCAGAGACCATGTCGCAGGTTCAGGAGATTTTCGACGCGAGGGCTTCGGCCTACGGGCAGCGCCCAGAAGTAGCCCAAACCTTAGTTGGCGTATCCGCACTCGTAGATCCCGCGTTTAAAATCGAAATCAAGTGCACGGCGCACGTGTAACCACTTGGACTGAGTGTTTTAGGAACCTACAAAACCAAAGGAATGGCCCTTTGATGAAACGCGTAGTTTTGCCATGCCTAGCCGGTGTGTTGACATTTAGTTCCTAAGTATCGTTCTCTGGGCCTGGCTTTGCTTTACCGATATTTTGTCGGACAGGTAAAATATCCAAAATGGGAAGGCAAGTATTGAAGGTGAGATGGCAGCCCAGCTAAAAGTCGCGCGAAGACTCACGTATTTTTTTAGGGGTCTGCGAGTACCCAGTTAGTGTTAACACGGTGAATAGTGCAGATAGCTGCGATCTTTGTCTGGAAAGCGATGTAGGCTTTGCTCGGGCGAACAGGCCGCGGCGCTGACATGATGCGTTCGGTCTTGCTTCCTTTTCTTCCTAGCCTACGAGCAACTCCATAGCTTTTGCCCTGCATCGACGGACCCGCAAGAAAAAGCCCCAGAGTTCGGTATCCCTGACAAAGTATTCTTTTTGTCCTTGCTGTGATTTGGATACAATCGCTGCTCCCAAGCGACAATGCGCGGTCGTTGACAGCTTAAATGTGACAAGATTTTTTGATTCCATGTGAGCATCCAATCGGCAGGAAAAGGAATTTTTAGCCTAAGTGAGCAATAAGCTTTTGGTAAGATACTGGTTTAAGTTATTGAATTTAAGGAAATAAAAATCGCCGGGATAGCTCAGTTGGTAGAGCGACTGATTCGTAATCAGTAGGTCCGCGGTTCGATTCCGCGTTCCGGCACCAATTTTCTATTGAAAATTTCCTAGGGTTTTGGAAATGCCCGTGTTTTCCTATGCATGCAGACGGGCGGTAGAAAAAGCGATTTAAATTTCCTATCCTGAATACGTTTTCACAAAGTATGGCGTATATAATCTCTCAGGCTTAATCCCCACGGATTTAAACTCCACTTCCTCAAACCTAGAATGGAAAGAGTCTTAGGACTAAGGCGCAACCTCAGTCACGTTACGAAGCACTGAAGCTTGTATAACGATTGGATGACTACCGGCTTAACCTGAAATTGAAGGTGGCGGAGATATATGCTGCGCACCTAATGCATGGTGCTCCCTGTGTGAACACTGGCTTTACCCGCCCCACAATTACAGATGCTTTAGATCCGCCTCATCCCGTTGAGTATGAGCGTAAATGCCCCTAAGTTTTTTACTTACACCAACGTGCGGTCGATTACTCGATACAGAGTCTGGGTTGTAGATTGCTGAACCAGTATGCAAGCGCAGACGCTTATACTGGAGTTTCGAAAAATGCTTCTGCCAGCTAACAAGCAGCGACGCGTTACAAGCCAATACCCTCGTCACAATTCTGGGCTTCATTCTCAGAACTTCTTGGCTAACTCTATGACAACCTGTCAGTAGCCGGCTGGTCTGATCGGAAAACGATTAAGACTGCAGTGGAGTCGGCGCAGACGGTTCAGGCTCGATGAACTTCCGAGGGCGCCCCTTAAGAACAGAGAACGCTGTTCGCGTATTTGATAGAGCAATAAGGGCTATGCAAGGGCGATAGCCAAAACGTGTTGTCTTTTGCTGGAGGTAACAATTAGATGCTGAAATTTAGTGGTTTAATGCCCGATTTGATCAGATCTTTGGCGCCCAGTTACCATCTCCTGATCCGCGAAGTTTAGACCACGAATGTCCAGCTGTAGCCATACAACACGAATAACGTACAGGTGCCTAAAATCCAGCTTAGTGATCTTACGGATTTACCCTTTTTTTGTAGTCCAGACCTCTCATGAATTGGTCAAAGCCATGTAGGGTCTTTGATAGAAGGACAATTGTTTCTTTTTGAACGACACAGCAATATCTGCGCAGACTCTGATGATGCTTAAATTTAGCGGACCTTTCACAAGTTTTCTCAGTTGACCCGATGCTTGCTCGTACCGGTTGTTGGCAATCAACCGTAATGTGGCCACAACGATCAATTCATCTTGTGTCGTATCTCGCGCAGTGATCGAATTGATTACCAAGGGGCGATGGGAAGCGACTTGGAACAAACTCATCATCTCATCCAAATAGCGCACGGACACCTTGCAGTTATAGCTAGAAAACTCCTGATGAGTAGCCGCGAAAATACATGTGCGTTGTGCACAAGCTTTCTTCCATAGTCGCATACCGCGAACAAGTAACCGGGCACCATCGGCTAATGCGGCAACGGGGATAGTTTGCTGTTTTTGGCCCTTGCTCTGATTATTCAAACTAGTAATCGGCGTGTCGCCATGCATGCTTATTTCTCCGAAAGCGAGGACACCTTAATAGTAATGATAATCATTTGCAACAAAGCGTCGATTGAATCACTTACTCATACCCCAGAAACGGACATTTTCTTGCTCGCCAGTTTCGCTGGGCTCGCGAAGTTTAATGCTGGATTTGGCGTTGTTGCCTTTACCTGGTTTTAGCCGGAGCTAAGATAGGGAGCCAGAAGCCTATGCTTCAGCTGCACACAGATACATTGGTATTTTCCCTGCGCAGGGCGGCACTTGGTTTACTTTCAATAGTCTTAGCGGCGCGGTGATTATCTATTTTTGTAAACTAAAGCATCTAGAGCCTGGTGGGCCAAGGTAGCCTGGTCGTCAAAAAAATTGTGGCTGACAGCTGCAGCAAGCAAATAGAAGGCTTTGGAAAAGGCAGCTACTAATCCATTACATCATCACGGACTTACCTTTTATCGCTGATTTGTAATGCAGGTTGGGGCGAAAGTGCTGAACGGTCTTTAATTTCGGAGGAAAGTTAAATGAGCGACTCAATCGTTCTCCCCCTTTTGTCTAAGGCCTTAGACACAGCAAGACTAGAGTATGCCAAAGCCAATCAAGCAAGCGCTGCCGCGTTCGCAAAGGCAAAAGCTTCGGGGATCGCTGGGGGCACGAACAGAGCCTCGATTTTCTACACCCCCTTTCCCCTTACATTTGTTGACGCGAAGGCGGCGACCGCGACAACTGCTGACGGTCAGTGCATAACTGACTTCTTGGGTAACTTCACCGCAGGACTATTTGGCTTTTCACCGAAGCCTGTGATAGACGCTGTTTCAAAAGCAATGGCCCATGGGCACGCGTTAGGAGGAGCTTCAAACAAGATCGAGGCGATCGTAGCGGGCGCTTTTGTTGATCGCTTTGAAGCGATGGAAATGGTTCGCTTCAGCAATACCGGCTCTGAGGCGAATACTTACGCGATCAATACCGCGCGTGCTGTGACTGGACGCAATAAAATTCTCATGTACGAAGGCGCTTATCACGGCGCATGGATTCATGGCGTAGATTTAGCCTTAGACATACCTTATGAGAAAATCTACGTCCCTTACGGAGATTCCAATCACATCTGCCAAGTTATCGCGGACAGTGCGTCGGATCTAGCAGCATTCATTATGGAACCGGTGATGGTCAATCCGTGGGTTTATCTAAAACAAATAGCGCCGAAGCCTTACCTTAAACGAATACGAAAAGCATGCTCCGAAGCTGGATGTGCGTTGATCTTCGATGAGGTTATGACCTCTCGTCTCGCCCCTGGGGGTGCACAAGAATTGGTGGGAGTGGCTCCTGATCTGACCACTTTCGGTAAATATTTCGGTGGAGGAATGCCTTTTGGCGGTTTTGGAGGCAAGCGCGAGTGGATGGAGCGCCATGACCCCGCTCACCCTTTAACAATTAATAGTGGCGGTACCTTCAACCAAAACGCGCTGTCACTGGCGGCAGTTGATGCAGTGCTTTCTTCTCTCTGGAGTCCGGCGCAGTGCCTAGCACATAATTCGAAGGCTGACAGGTTTCGTGATCAAGTAAATGCCTCACTGAGAGCCTTGGATTTACCCTGTCAGGCTTGCGGAAGCGGTAGCCTAATAACGCTGATTTGGCAGCGTCGACCAGTAATTCGCAGCACTTCGCGCGAAGGCGAAAGTCAAGAACTCGATGTTTCGAGACATAAAGCAGTTTCAGACGCCGCGCAATTATTTTGGTTCTATATGTTGAAAGAGCACGACATTTTAGCTGGCAGCCCACGACTAAACTATTTGACGCTGCCAGTTACACTGGAGCTGAGCGATTATCGGAACTTCGTAATTGGCATTGAAGGGTTTGCAGCGAAGTATGCCGCAGAATTGGGGCAGCTAAGCGAGGTTACGAGTTAGCTAAGTGGTTGGGTCGAGTTTAATAGAGCCGTCTTGATTTTCATTGGTGAGGGGTCGGGGGTACGCTGACAGCGTTGAGGCGAGCTTTTAACTACTACTTTTCCAACAAAGCCATTTTCTGTTTCCAAAATAGCTATCCAGAGCGGCTATGGATTTAAGTGTCTGCGATGCGAGTTTCTAACGGAGCGGCAACCAAAACTTTGATGCCATGATTGTTAAGAACAAAAAAGAAGGCAAAAGCGACGGCGGTAGGCGTTTAGGATCCTTTCCTGGCAGTGTTTTTAGATACGGCGATAAGTTGGCTTGAATCGACCTTTCGCAACACAGCCTGATCTCTTAACAGCATTTCCCAAATAGGGAGCTCTTTCTAGTATTCGTGGCAATCCGCGCAAGACTCGAAGGTAGTTGGTCGGCACCTATTCGTCACTTATTCAGGCAAGTATGAATCCCTTAAGAAAGGGTCGAACGTGCTACAGTTAGTTCGAGTCCTACATACCAATTTCTGGTATATCGACGAAATTCTGATTTAATCGGTATAACCACAGGTTTGCTAACAATGGCGCTTTTGTTGGGCATTAGCGTGGTTGGTAGCCTCCGTGAGTAGTAGAAATAGCTAAGCATCACCAAGGAACGCAGAGTATGGCGAGTTTGAGCCGAAGTGATTTGATCAGGATCAAACGCTTCAAAGAAAGCAAACCGCTTTTTGATCGCGTCATGCAACGCGCGTTGTGGTTTTATTTGGGTTCGAGTCTACTGCTGATCGCGGCTTTGATTTTGGTTGGTTCCGATCAAACTCTCGCAGGGATTTTGGCTACGGGCTCAATTGCAGCCTTAATTCCTACTATCAAGCCCAGAGCGACGGGCAAGGTCGTTGCCCTGGTGGAGCGAAACTACGAACTGTGGATGCGCCAAAATAAGATTGCTGCGTATTCTCGCAAAACCAGTGCCTTTCTGTTGAAGGCGGAAGATAAAGATCAAACGGAACAGTTTCACGATCCGGTTTGCGATGAGTGTTGGCATGAGGACGAAGCTCTATTCAATATGGATGAAAATCGAGTCTTGCAAGGAGCCGATGTTGAGAGTGGCGCCCGGGTGCAGCGTCATTCCGTGTCGCAACTTGATTTGGCGGACTACTACTGGGCACGCATGTCGTTAAGTACCGCATTGACGCTGTACGTCACGTTCCGTGAGGTGACGGAAGCAGCACTTGTCGATTGAGTTTTTTCGCGAAGCTGTGGAGCCTTGCGTTTTCTTTGCTAGCTCGTCAACGCTCTAACAAGATCCATGGCTACAGCGGTAGCACTTATGGAGCTACCAATCATTATGGCCCGGTCACTCCATTGTACACCGACAAAGATCCAGCCAATCGCACTGACAACGTAAGCAATTTGACCCTGCATCACTAATCCAGCGGACATCAGGAAGATACCGCTGACCGAGAGAAAAGTGGCGAGCCATTTGACGTACCAATCTATCGTGCCGACGGGTGTCGTTGACTTGAGGTCGTCGTTCTCTGCCTGAAGCTTACGCTGCTCATCGATCAGTCGCTTCTCTTCCGTGGCAAGTTCAACCGCCAGCTGACTCGCGCGGCTGGTTCTGCTGGATGGAGCAGTATATTGATCTTGCATGTAAGAGACGGCTGAAGGCAGTTCCGGTTCTCGTGGGCTCATAATCGTTTCTCGGCCAAAGCTCTGTTTAACGGGTCGGACTTTAGGCATCCGTTTATATTGGCGGTGCGCAAAGTGGCGGGATAATCTGCCTTTTTTGAATTTAGTCAATCTTTTTTGCGATCTTGAAAAAATTAATTAAAACAGCAGGTTAGGGATTATTTAGGGGTCTTAATAAACGTGCTATTTGAACCTCTTTTGAGCCCGGAAATCAGAGGCGAAAACCGTAGAGTTGGAAGGATTTGAGGACTAGCAGCGGGGGGCTGAAAAAATGCGACTGCGCACCCCAAGGGTAAAATCAGCTTTTTTTCGGGTAAAAATGATGTTGAGGAATAGTGCGAGAATAGACAGAGTTTATTTGTCTTTTCGCATGCTTTGAGTATGAAACGTTAGCACGCTAATCATTTCGCTCGATTTGCGCTGACTTCCTGAGAGTACGTTATGAGTGATTATTTTCTGTCGGATAAATCAGCCCCCACTGGTGGCGTATTTGATCCATCACACGCATCAGACTCAAACTGTCCGCAAGAGGCATGATTTCACTTTCGGTTTTGCCTGCGAGCAAGCAGTCCACTACTTCCTGCGCTTCGAATTGGTAGCCATTGCCGTCATAAGGTAGGTGAACCACTTCCGCTGTTTTTTTTCGGCGTTGAATTATCATCTCCTTGGCCCGCCAAAACTGTTTGGGCAAGTGAATATGGCCATGAGTGCCATAAACCGAGGCGCTCATCGAGGTTTGGGTGCGCAGCGATGACGCTAATATGCTGATTTGGCCCTGGGCGTGGCGCAGTAAATAGGCCGATTGCTCATCAACGCCTGTGGTCGACTTATGAGCAACGCTGGTAATTTCCTCCGGCTCACCGAGCATCAGTGTTGCAAAGGCAAGTGGGTAAATACCAATGTCCAGTAGTGCACCGCCGGCTAGATCTAGGTTGAAAAGACGGCTGGACGGATCAAAGGGTGCGCGAAAACCGAAATCCGCCTGCAACATCCTAACCTCACCGATCTCGTTCTCTGCCAGCCGACGCTGAAGATCTCGAAGCAGAGGTATGAAGCGCATCCACATCGCCTCCATTAAAAATAGCTTGTGTCCCTTGGCTGCAATCACCATTTCGGAAACTTGGGCTGAGTTCAATGCAAAAGGTTTTTCGCATAAGACATGTTTACCTGCTTGCAGGCAAAGCAGGGTGTTCTCGAAGTGCTGGGTATGCGGCGTGGCGATGTAGACCACATCGACTTTAGGATCTTGGGCAAGCGCCTCGTAGCTGGGATGGGCGTGGGCAATACCATGGGCATTGGCAAAGTCACTGGCGCTTGATTGCGTGCGTGAGCCTACGCTAACCAGCTCGGCATCGCGCACATGGCGCATCGCCTTCGCAAACTCGGCCGCGATGAGCCCAGTGCCAAGAATTCCCCAGCGTGTGGGTTTGTTCATTGCCGGCATATCAAAAATCCAGAATCGTGAGAGAAAGACGCAAAGAATGTTAACCTTCTTAGCAAGGGTACCGTGATGCTACGGCAGTGATGTGCCTGAAGTATTGGTTGTTTTTGGAAGCAATATGTCGCAAATGTCCCTAGAAGAAGCCGTCAGATCCCGACGTTCCGTCCGCGGTTTTCTTAATAAACCTGTATCCCAAGACGTTCTTAACAAGATTTTTGATATTGCCCGCTGGTCTCCCTCAGGGACCAATATGCAGCCATGGCAAACCTATGTTGCCTCCGGTTCGCTTCGCGACCGGCTCCGCGCTCAAATGATGGAGCGAGTGCAGTCGAAAGTGCCGCCGAGCCAAGACCATAAGGAGCCCAAACGAAATATTGGGCAGGTCTACAAAGACCGACGCCGTGAATGTGCAGCCGTTTTGTATCGAGCCATGGATATCGAATGGGACGATAAGCCGGCCAGAGCTTCCGCAAGCTTCCGCAATTTCGAACTTTTCGATGCTCCCCATGTGGCGTTCTTGTGCATGGATGAGGGCTTTGGTTTGGGCAGTGCTTGGGATGTTGGCATGTACGCTCAAACCCTGATGCTGGCAATGACCGCACATGGATTGGCGAGTTGTGCCCAGGGGACTATGGGCCATTATCCAGATTTAGTGCGAGAGGCCTTCGGACTGGGCCGTGAGGTAAAAGTCCTCTTCGGCATCAGCTTCGGCTATGAGGATACGTCGATGAAGGTCAATGAGGCACACACCGAAAGAGCACCGCTAGAGGATACCGTTACGTTCAAGAGTTAGCCTTTGGTAAGGCTTAAGTGTTCAGCCCTCGGCCGAACACCGACAGCAGGGTGGCCAAGTTCTCTGACTTCGATTTTTCAGAGGCATCCGAGAGCAATATGGCGGTGGCGGACAAAAATATGGTGTCAGCGACGGAATCTGGGTGAGGTATGTGCACAAACGTTGGCAATACACCGGTGTCCTATGCTTGGTTGACGACCTCCCGAATCAGCTGTCGTAAGTCAAAAATTGCAAAAAGCTTGCCTTGGACGGATGCGTTATCACCGACTCGCTCAAGGGCGTCAATTGATGATCGGATGATTACGGTCAAAAAGAACTCTATGACGCCGCTAAACACCTCTTGCTTGCTGCCGAAGTAGGTGTACAGCGCAGCTCTGGATATTTGTGCTTTTTTGGCTAAATCCTGCATGGTGACGTCGCTGTATCCGTTTGCGAGAAACGCGTTTCCCGCGGCCTCTAGAATTTGCTCTCGTCGTTGTGAGCGGGAAGGCACAATAAATCCCTAAAGGTTTGGAACCATAGAAAGGTTGGCAGATCAAAAACGAAATGCCATCGGGAATTAACCATTGGTAGATGAAAATTCTTAGGGGTCTATTTTCGAGCCAACACAATTGCCAGGTGGAAGGTAGATTAGACGAGCACCCTGCTCATCCACTGGGTGAAAGGTTGATCTAGGCACATTGCCAGGAAGCCTGCAAACGCCAAGAAAGGACCGAAAGGCATGGGTTGTTCAATCCTCAGACGGCCCGCGAGCAGGAGCACGGTAGCGGTACTAAGTGCCGTTAAGGCGGCGACCAGAACAACGCCAGGCAGTGCCTGCCAACCTAGCCAAGCGCCAATAGCCGCCGATAATTTGAAATCGCCGTAACCCATACCCTCCTTGTTGCGCAACAGTTTGAACAGCCAGTAGATTGTCCAGAGCGATAAATAGCCGATAATGGCGCCGAGTACGGCAGCAGCAACTGGTGCGAAGTGCTCTTGGGTATTAACGAGAAGACCGAGCCACATAAGAGGAAGTGTTATTTGGTCGGGCAGCACGTATAGGCGAGCGTCGATTAGGGCGAGGGTTATCAAAGACAGCGCAAAAACCGATGCGAGTAAAAGCTGCAAACTTGCGCCGAGTGCCAAGGCGAGGGCCGCAAGCGCGACAGCCCCGGTAATCATGGCCCCTACATGCTGATGGGCCGCTGAGAAATGAATGGGGGCAAACGCACCCGGTTTATCGGCTGAGGATAGATTTTCAGATTGAAACACCCGACCTAGCAGCAGCGCTAATGAGGAACAAAGCAAGCCCATCAGCGCTCCGGCAAATGTTGCTAAGCCCAGCAGTACGCCAATGGAGTCGGTCGAAGACAATCGGGTTCGGCCAGGGGCTCGCCGCGAACCTACTAACGAGACGCGGGTGCGGGTACGTCCACTATGTCGTGGGCAGAGGCACTGATATCGGGTGCGTCTGCAATCCCCACATGCAACATAGGCGATGCATCGATGTGCTCTGCATTCATCATGGAGGCGACACGCTGCAAGGAGGCGACGATCATGGACTTTTCCCATTCCTCCAGTTTCTCGAAGGCCGCGCTGAAGACGTCCTGTAGGGGCTTGGGCGCTTGTTGAATCATTGCCTCGCCTTGAGTTGTCAACGTGGCGTGGACAACACGCTTATCCATAGTGCTTCGGTGCCGCGAAACTAATCCCCGGCCCTCCAAACGATCCAGAATGCTGGTCACGGTTGCTTGGCTGAGACTGACATGGGTGGATAAACGGGAGATCGCAACCGCGCCCATTTCCTGTATCGCTTGCAGTACCAGTAATTGCGGCGCTGTGAGACCAGATTTCTTACTAAGCTGGCGAGAGTATAGGTCAGTGGCCCTGATGATTTTGCGAATGGTTATTAAGACGTCTACTTCTTGGCTCATACGATTGTTTTGTCCTTTCCGCGAGTCTGAAGGGCGATTTAAGAGGCTGCGTTGAAACGCTCTATACGCCCAATTTTGGCTTGGGTCACGCCTTTGGAAAAGGCGCTTCTTAAGCAGGCATAGCAATTTGAAACCTCAAGTGAGTTTGAATGTTTAGTAATCAAAAGAAAAGCGTGGTGTGATCGGTGGGGCGCTCTTTGTGTCCGACATTCAATTTCTGCATGAAAACTTATTAAATGGTCATTTCCGCTGTTTTTGATGTAAGCTAGCTTGGATATCTGGCGGGTAGAGGGGCAATTTATTGTTCGGCTACGAAACATTTGCTTGAGAAGCAAATATTGAGTTCGTCCCCCAGTTTAGAGAAATGGTTCGCATAACCGAGTCATCAGCAAAAGGAGAGCACGTGAATTTTCAACGGAGCAAGATAAATCAAGCAGTTGTTGCCGCGCTTGTATCAATGACAGCGAATCAAGCTGGCGCTGATCAAGGCGTTATCGAGGAAGTAGTTGTAACGGCAACCAAGCGGGCCGAGAGTACTCAGGATATTCCCGTAACGGTCGATGCATTAACGAGCGACTCGCTTGAAGATTTTGGTATCACGAACTTTGAGGACTATCTAATTCAGCTACCAGGCGTGACCGCCGGTGGCAGCGGACCCGGCCAGAATACGATATACATTCGAGGAATTGCGTCCACCACACCAAATCTTACGACGGCAGGTGTTGCGGGGATTGCGCCGAATGTCGCTTTGTACTTGGATGAGCAACCGTTAGCTCAACCGGGCCGAAATCTAGATGTTTATGCCGCTGACTTGAACCGAGTTGAGGTTTTAAAAGGACCACAAGGCACGTTGTTTGGTGCAAGTTCACAGGCGGGCACAGTACGGCTGATTACAAACAAGCCAGACTTCTCCGAGGCCTATGGTCGTCTCAGCGTCGACGCTTCCAACACCGAAGAGGGCGAGGCAAGCAACAAATTTGAGGTAATGTATAACCTACCTATTTCAGATAGGGTCGCCGTTCGGGCTGTTGCATATCGAGATGACCAAGGCGGATGGGTCGACAACGTACCAGGCACACTGACGGTGCAGGAAAGCGCTCGCTTCCGTGATGCAGGTTATGTACGAACAAACGGTGTGCCCGTTTCCGCCGCTCGAGCAGGTTTGAACTCAGCAACCTATATCAACAGCTTGCCAGAAGAAGTGGCGTATACTAGTGCTCGTATTCCTTTCGATCCTTTTGACCCGGATTCACTGGTGGACTTTCGGGCTGCAAATAACGAAGCCTTAGTGGAAAGTGACTTTAACGACACACTATACACTGGTGGACGCCTCTCGCTTCGAGCAGAAATCAACGAGGATTGGAGTCTTTTGCTGGGTGCCATGACGCAAGAGCTGGAGACTGACGGAACATTCACCGCGGATCCAACTTTGGGGAGCGATTCCCCAAGCATCCAGCGATACAGCCCAGATCAATTGGAAGACTCTTTCGATAATTACAACTGGACATTAGAAGGACGTATCGGGGAGCTGGAGGTAATTTACACTGGCGCTTACACAGAGCGTGAGTCGGATCAGATCATTGACTATACGGATTACATGTTCGTGGGGCAGTACTTGCCTTATTATATTTGCGACGCTTCAGTCAGTTATCCGGAGTACAATTATTACCAAGAGGGGGCTCCGTCCAATCAATCCTTCGGTACGTGTTATGAACCGAATCTTTACGGACTAAGCTATACTGAGACACAAGTGCAGACACATGAATTGCGCTTTAGTTCAGATCAAACGAAAGACCTGAGGTTTTCGGCAGGCGCCTTTTTTAGTGATCTACAGTTAGAAGAGCGTGTGGATTTTAGCTATCCCAGTATCAATAAGATAAATTTCTTCGACTTCTATCCCGGTCAATCTGTTCAGGACGCTGTCCCTAACAACCCTTTTCCAGGATCGGTTATTACTGAGGAAGGACCGTATCCAAGAGACACTGTATTCCGGAACGATGTGCGCCGAACTGACGAGCAATATGCATTTTTCGGCGAAGTCAGTTATGACTTTACAGAAAAGTTGTCAGCAACGTTCGGGGCGCGTTATTACGATGTGGAAGTAGACCTAGAGGGTGGTGCTAATGCGACCTTCTGTAACCCGTTCTTCGTCAACGATCAGGATTCTTTTGGTACGAACATTAGTGATTTGTATGATGGCGACGGCTCTTTAAGATTCGTGGGCGACTGTGGATTTAGACCGAGACTAGAATCTGGGACGACCTTTGATGAGGCGCTGGCTATTTGGCAAGAAGGAGACCCCTACAGTCTCGGTCGAGGAGAGTATGTCACGGCCCCCAATGCAGTCAGTGAGGCCGAAATTAGGGCGTTTCTGCGGGCAATCGATGCACCGGACGTTGCCAGTGCGTCAGGCACAATCGTTAAGCTTACCGTGAGCTACACGATCTCTGACGACGTGCTCTTGTACGCGACTTACTCGGAAGGTTATAGACCGGGATTACTGAATCGGCCTGGTGGAGCCCAGGGTCCAAATGGTTATGAGGTTCCGTTTGAATTAGAGACGGACGATGTCACCAACTATGAGCTGGGGTGGAAGGCTGATTTGGCTGGCGGTACTTTGCGTATCAACGGCAGTGCCTTCTACGCAGAGATAGATCAGTTACAGACGACGATTTTTGACCCAAGCATCGTAAATCTGTTTTTCTCTGATAACGCTGCAAATGCTGAGGTTATGGGGTTAGAAGGGACTGTCACTTGGTTGCCGCCCTCAATACCTGGCTTAACGATCGGCACATCGTTTTCTTTGCTCGATACAGAAGTCACGGACAAACTAATTCCAACAAATGATGTTCGAGTAGGTGACTCTTTGGCGTTTGCACCAGAACTTCAATTTAACGCTAACGCGCGCTACGACTGGAATTTAGCTAATGGATGGGGAGCGCATTTTATGTACAACATTGCCCATTCTGGCGAGTCTTACAGCGATATCATCATAATCAACCGCGACTTAGTGAAAGGATGGACGATGATGGGCGTTAGCGCTGGTTTAGCAAGCGAAACTTGGGACGCTACGGTTTATGTGGACAATCTCACGGACAAGCGCGCCGAGCTCACCAGGAACTACATCAACGACCGGCCTCGAGCAACGTACGCCAGACCAATGACTATGGGCTTGAGACTGAGCTATAAGTTCTAACGCTTTAAACCAGGCGGTGGAATAATAAAGCTCCCTTTATAGGGAGCTTTTTTTTTAGGGAGCAGGCGTTGGAAGCACAATCGCATCAGTCAATAAGACAAGCCATCGAAGCCGGTGACTACCACGAAGCATTGCGACTTTTGACGGCTGAGCCGGCGGAGAGCAGTGAAACACTGTACCTGCAGGCCGTATGCACCCGTAAGCTGGGGAAGCCTAAAGAGGCCATGGCTGTCCTGGATAAACTTATTCAGTTGCACCCAAGGCATGGTCGAGCTTTTCAGGAGAGAGGCCACATATTGAGAGCTGACGGCAATGCTCTAGGAGCCCTTGCTGCTTTCGGTCGAGCAACAGAAGAAAATCCTTCGTTGCATGTCAGCTGGCGAGGACAAGCAGAGATATTACTGGCCACAGGGCGAATTCAAGAAGCTGAACGAATCAAGCCGCACATACAGCGCTTGGTCAACATGCCGAAGCCGCTAATCTATTCTCTAGATATGCTGTCACAGGGATCCGTTGCGAAGGCGGAGAAAGCTTGTCGGGCATTTCTGGGTGAAAATCCCCATAATGTGGAGGCGATGCGGCTGTTGGCGCAAATCGCTGTGAAGATGAATGTTTTTGATGAGGCCGAGTTTCTGCTGGAAAGTGCGGTTCTGTTCGAGCCGGATAACATTCCCTTGAAGACGGATTACATCAACGTGCTGAGGAAGCGGCAAAAGCTAATTGAGGCGCGGGAGCACGCCCAGGAATTATTTGAAAGCGACAAAGAAAATCTATACTTCAAGTCGCAGTACGCGGTGATCTCGATGCAGCTTGGCGACTACGAGACCGCATTAACACTCTTTGATGAACTGCTCACAGCCATGCCCGGCGAACCCGTTACGCTAACGTCGAAAGGACATGCGCTCAAAACCGTTGGAGACACCGACGCGGCGATTACTTGCTATCAAGAGGCCTGTAGAGAGGGTGTTATTCACGGCGAGGCTTGGCAGTCCTTGGCGAACCTCAAGACGTATAAGTTTGAGGAAAGTGAGGTGGCCCGAATGGAGGGCCTCCTCAAAAATCCTGCGCTCAGAAAAATGGATCGTGTCTACCTGCACTTTGGTTTAGGGAAAGCCTACGAGGACAGGAGTGAATACGATCTAGCGTTCTCTAATTACGCCAAGGGCAATCAGATCAAGCGGGCTGAATCGCGATACATCGCTGAACATATGTCCGAGGAATTTGAAGAGCAAAGACGGGTTTTCAGTACGCTTGCGCCTTCTCGTGAGGGATTCGAGGCGCCGGATCCTATTTTTATCGTGGGTATGCCCCGAGCTGGATCCACGCTGCTAGAACAAATTCTATCCAGCCACTCACAGGTTGACGGTACGCAAGAGCTACCCAATATTCTATCGGCGGTCCACCAGCTGCGTTCCCGCAATAAAGACTTTGATAGGCTCAACTACCCGCGCGCGATATTGGACTTGAGATCAGATGAGCTCAGAGATTTTGGTCGTACCTACATCGAAGAAACGCGCACGCACCGAAAAGAGGCGCCTTTTTTCATTGATAAGATGCCCAACAATTTTCGTCACATAGGACTCATCAAACGCATTTTACCGAATGCAAAAATAATTGATGCCCGGCGCCACCCCCTATCCTGCACCTTTAGTTGTTACAAGCAGCTGTTTGCGGAAGGACAAGAGTTTTCATACCACCTAGAGGACTTGGGTCATTATTACCGGGACTACGTGGGATTGATGGATTTTTGGCATCAGTATCTTCCTAATGAAATTTTACACGTCCAGTATGAAGACGTTGTTGATGATCTTGAGACCCAAGTGCGTCGAATTCTGGCCCACTGTAATCTGCCGTTTGAAGAGGCCTGTCTAAACTTCTGGGAAACTGAAAGGGCGGTAAAGACGCCTTCTTCAGAGCAAGTTCGGCAACCCATATTCAAATCCGGTGTTGAAAACTGGCAGGACTTTGAGGTTCATCTCAACCCCTTAAAACGGGCGCTGGGAAAGACGCTCCATGAATTTCTTCCGCAGACCTAGGCGTCAGTTGGTTCGATCTTTCAAGCCGATCGAAATGCCTTGCAGGCCTTTGACAGGTGGCTAGATCCTTGAAGGGAGGCATTAGGTGAGGATGTGCGTCGTCAATGCAGTATTGTCTGAAAAGAGCCTTAGGCAATCTGGGACACTATTTTTCGTAAATATAGTCTTCGCGCTCTCTCTGGCAGTGTGCGCTTCCACAGGACTTGCTGGCTCAGATCACCAAACCAAGACCCTCATTATGGTAATGCTCTCCCTGGACGGTTTTCGCCACGATTACCTTGAGCGCTATCCCCATTAGGGCAAAAACTTTCAGCGTGTGGCCGATAGTGGGCTCCAAGTCTCAGGTTTGATCCCCGGCTTTTGAATCTTCGACTAAAAAGCGCATGGATAGATCCATGGGCTCAACGCTCTTGGTAAGGTCACCACATGAGATGTAGTCCACTCCCGTTGCAGCGATTGCGGCAATACTCTCATGGGTAATTCCACCGGATGCTTCCAGCACCATGTTGCCGCGAGTTATAGCAACTGCAGCTTTGATATCAGTAACTGAAAAATTGTCGATCAAGGCAAGGTCAGCGCCTGCCTCCATGGCCTGCTGTAGCTCGGCAAGGCTTTCTACCTCTATTTCAACAGGTTTACTGGGTGCTGAGGCTTTGGCTGCCTTAACCGCCGCGCCAATACTGCCTGCTGCCAATATATGGTTTTCTTTTAACAGAAATGCGTCGTAGAGGCCGGCTCGGTGATTACTGCCGCCACCACACTTAACGGCGTATTTTTGCGCGAGCCTCAATCCGGGAACGGTTTTTCGCGTATCTAATAGTTGGGACTGACTATCGGCAATGAGCTCAACATATTTGGCCGTGCGTGTTGCGGTGCCTGATAGAAGCTGGACAAAATTCAGCATGGTACGCTCTGCGCTGAGTAAGCTGCGTGCCTTGCCGCGAAGTTGGAATAGCTCTTGATTCGGTGAGACCGTATCGCCGTCTGCCACCTGCCATTTAATTTGCATCGTTCCGTCGAGTTGTTTCAGTGTTTCATTCACCCATGGTGCGCCACAAAATATTCCGGAATCCCGAGTAATGACTTGTGCGAAGGCGAGGGTATATTCATCAATTAGGCCGGCAGAAATGTCACCGTCAGCGAGATCTTCAGTCAGTGCTTGTTCCACATTTTGTCTAACGGCCTCTCTGAGCAATTCAACGTCGATGGGATGAAAGTGCAGTTGCGATTTCATTAAGCTTCAAATTCCTAAACCCGATATAGGCTACCCCAATACCGAGGGCTTCGCGCTTCGTTGCATTCTAAGACCGTTTTGCCGCAAAACCCCTAGTAGCAACGCGTCGATTATCTAAACATGCCACAATAATGGCATGGTTATCGATTCGGCTCATTGTCTTCGCAATATAAACTGGCGACAGAGCAAGCACTGCGATGCTCCCCAGATAAACATTGGGTGTGACTCCGGTCAGCAGGGCGATTTTCAATGCGAGCTCATTGTTCTGCACTGCGTGTCGTTACCTGCGGGCGAATTTGGCAGCGGATTACCGAGTCAGCTCTTTACCGGCACACTCGATATTGGCGCTCACGAAAGTTTCGCCAGTCTGGCGGGGATTCGGGTTGCACCGCACTTGTTCATCGACCGCGATGGCGTTGTCGAACAATTTGTTCCCTTCGACCGGCCAGCTTGGCATGCGGGTGAATCGCAGTGGATGAACCGCCAGGGCTGTAACCGATTTAGCTTAGGTATCGAGCTTGAAGGTACTTGGGAATCGCCCTTTGCTGAAGCTCAGTACGATGCGCTGCTAGAAGTATGCACTGCGCTCTGTCAGCGCTATCCCAGCCTTGCTCCGAACGCCATCGTCGGTCATCAAGAAATCGCGCCTGGTCGCAAACAAGATCCGGGGCCCCATTTCGACTGGCAGCGATTGCTCGTGCCCCTGCACCGAAGACTGACAACCCAAAGCGCTCAAAGCTAAGGCAACCAGACGGGAGGAGTGATTGAGTGAAACACCCTGACCTAAGAGGATTCGATACCGAAGAGCAACAAGAATGGTTTGATGCACTGGATGGCGTTCTCAAACGAGAGGGTGTGGCCGCGGCCTCAGCACTACTGCAGAGCCTCGCTGAGAAACTTACAATGACCGGTGCGAGCCTGCCTTTTTCTGTGTCTACGCCCTATCGTAATACCATCCCGGTTGCCGATGAGACGCCCATGCCCGGGGATCTTTTCATGGAGCGACGCATTCGCAGTCTGATTCGGTGGAATGCGCTAGCCATGGTGGTGCGGGCAAATAGGCGTGCCGGCGATTTGGGCGGTCATATATCTAGTTTTGCCTCGTCGGCAACACTTTACGACGTGGGGTTTAACTACTTTTTTCGCGCCCCCCTCCAGGCTTCTACCGATGACGATCGCACTCGCTCGGGTGATTTAGTCTACTTTCAGGGGCACGCCTCTCCCGGCATTTATGCGCGATCGTTTTTAGAAGGCCGAATCAGCGAAGCTCACATGGACAACTTTCGTCGCGAGGCTAGCGATGCAGGTTTATCGTCATACCCTCACCCTTGGCTCATGCCGGATTATTGGCAGTTTCCGACGGTGTCGATGGGGCTTGGCCCTTTGCAGGCTATCTATCAAGCCCATGTCATGAAGTATCTCGATTCCCGTGACCTAGTCGAAATGGGTGATCGAAAAGTTTGGGCTTTTTTGGGCGACGGTGAATGTGATGAACCTGAATCTCTTGGCGCCCTCTCTCTGGCTGGGCGCGAAAAACTCGACAACCTGATTTTCGTCGTTAACTGCAATTTGCAGCGACTGGATGGCCCGGTGCGAGGCAACGGTAAAATCATCCAAGAGCTTGAGGGTTATTTCCGAGGTGCTGGATGGAATGTCATCAAAGTTGTCTGGGGAAGACACTGGGATCCATTATTTGCCAAAGATAAAAAGGGTTTGATGCAGCGCGCGATGGACGCCACAGTGGATGGCGAATATCAAAATTTCAAAGCCAAGGGTGGGAAGTACGTTCGGGAGAACTTTTTCGCCAAAGACCCCGAGCTGCTGCAAATGGTTGAGCATCTGAGCGATGAAGATATATATCGCCTTAATCGAGGTGGTCACGACCCGTACAAGATTTATGCCGCGTACTACGCCGCGGCGAACCACCGGGGGCAGCCAACTGTAATTTTGGCTAAAACCGTCAAGGGCTACGGCATGGGTGACGCCGGTGAATCCGAAAATACCACTCACCAAGTTAAGAAGCTCAGCCTTGATGAGCTTAAGTACTTCCGTGATCGCTTCGATGTGCCGCTGCGTGACGAAGAACTTGAAGATGTGCCCTATTATCGGCCAGCTGCTGATAGTTCTGAAATGCAGTACATGCACCAGGCTCGCGAGAGGCTTGGCGGTCAGATGCCTCGGCGTCTGGTTGATCAACAGGCGTTAGAAGTGCCGGATATTTCAGTATTCAAGGCGCAGCTTGAAGGCAGCGGTAAACGCGAAATCAGCTCCACCATGGCCTTTGTGCGAATACTGGCGACCCTGCTGAGAGATAAACAGTTGGGCAAGCGGATCGTACCCATCGTGCCTGACGAAGCCCGAACCTTTGGTATGGAGGGCATGTTTCGACAGCTGGGCATTTATTCTTCTGAGGGCCAGCTCTACGAACCTGAGGACTCCGATGAACTGGCGGCATATAAAGAATCGAAATCCGGACAGGTTTTAGAGGAAGGCATCAACGAAGCTGGGGCTTTCGCGGCCTGGATCGCGGCGGCTACGGCTTACTCCACTCACCAATACACGCTATTGCCGTTTTACATTTACTACTCAATGTTTGGTTTTCAGCGGGTGGGCGATTTAGCTTGGGCCGCCGGAGATCTGCAGGCCAAGGGTTTTCTGCTCGGTGGTACTGCCGGTCGAACGACTCTGAATGGTGAGGGCCTGCAGCACCAGGACGGTCATTCCCACTTGCTGGCATCTACAGTGCCAAACTGCATCAGCTACGATCCGGCCTATGCCTTTGAGCTAGCGGTTATTATCCGGCGTGGGCTTGAGCATATGTACGTGGACAAGGCACCTGTTTACTACTACATCACTCTAATGAACGAGGCCTACCATCATCCGGCGATGCCCGAGGCTGTAGAGAAGGATATCGTCAAGGGTATGTACCTGCTTGAAACACTCGGAGATAGCGTCGGGCCTCGAATTAGAATATTGGGTAGCGGTGCGCTGTTGCCGGAAGCAAGACGCGCCGCCCAGCAGTTGGTAGACACCTATGGACTTCGAGCTCAAGTGTACAGCGTTACCAGTTACACAGAGCTTGGTCGCAATATTCAGGACCACCAGCGTGAGACGTTGATTCATCCTGAGAGTCCTGCAACGGCGTGTCATGTCAGCAACCTGCTGAACGAGGGTGGGTGGAGCGATGCGCCTGTGATCGCTGTATCAGACTACGTAAAGGCGCTGCCCGAGCAGTTACGCGCTGCTATCGATGCGCCGCTTCGTGTGTTGGGTACTGATGGCTTCGGCCGCAGCGATACGCGAGAGCAGTTGAGGGCGTTTTTTGAAGTAGGCAGCCAGTTTATTCAGTACAGTGCTTTAAGAGAGTTGGTGGCCGCGGGCCATATGCAGCTGAACTTAAAGGACGTTCGGGAACAACTTGGCATTCAGTCGGACAAGCCAAACCCGCGAGAAAACTAGCTGACGCCGAAAACGCCAAGCAAGCAGCACAAACAAGGAGCAGAGGAAGCGCTTTGAACATTGTCCTACCAAGTTTGGGTGACATCGAAGAAGTCGAAGTTACAGAAATCTGTGTTGCAGTGAGCGATGTCGTTGGAGCCGATGACCCGATTATCGTGATTGAATCGGACAAGGCGTCGATGGAGGTACCGGCAGGCAATGCCGGCACCATCGTTGAAATTAGCGTCGCTCTCGGGGATCAGTTGGGTGAGGGGGCGATCATCGGCAAACTCGATACAGTGAGCATTCAAGGTGCTGATTCCGCTGCCGAGTCTACCAGCCAACAAAGTGACGGCACAGGTATTCCAACAGCAGCCAAGTGGAGCGAGCTAATCGAACAGGCTCGGGTTGGCGGCCAACAGGTCGTGCAGATATCAGTCCCCGACTTAGGCGATATAGAAGAAGTGGAGGTGATAGAGGTCGCTGCCATAGCCGGATCACAAGTTGCACCGGGTGATCTGCTAGTGGTGCTTGAATCCGACAAAGCGTCAATGGAAATTCCTGCTGAGGTAAGCGGCGTTCTTCTTGAAGTTAGTGTGGCCGTTGGCGATCAAGTGAGTGCTGGCAGCCTGTTAGCCACAGCAAGTATCGAAGGGTCACCGCAGGACGACGCAATGTTGAAGGACGGTCCGTCTCAGGAGGGTGAGACGCTCACGGCAGCGCCATCACAGCCCGGAGCCGCCATGCCTGAGCCCGCGTCGGAGGACAAATTGGTGCCGGCCGCGGCAGCCGGAAGCCAGGTCTATTCCGGACCAGCCACACGTCGTTTGGCGAGAGAAATTGGCGTTCCCCTGGAACGGGTTGAAGGAAGTGGAAATCGCGGTCGCGTCACCAAGGATGATGTGAAGGCCTGGGCAAAGGCTCGGATTAATCAACCGGAGGCGACCTCGGCACCGGTGAATTCAACTATTCCGCCCGTCCCCGTTGTAGACTTCGCTAAGTTTGGTGACGTTGAGGAACAGCCTCTCGGCCGTATTCAGAAACAAGTCGCCCTCAATATGCAGCGATCTTGGCTAAATATTCCGCATGTGACTCAACATGCCAATGCCGACATCGAAGACTTAGAGTCCTTTCGTCAGAGCATCAAGGCCGAAGCACAAAATCAGGATATCAGGCTTTCGCCCCTAACTTTTATCATTAAGGCGGTGTGTCAGACCTTGGCTGCCCACCCAAAACTCAACGGGTCTCTGAGCGCTGATGGTGAGAATTTGGTAGTCAAGCACTACACCAATATCGGCATCGCTGTAGACACACCGGAAGGATTGGTCGTTCCGGTGATACGTGGCGCAGATCAGCTAGGTATTTTGGCATTGGCGGAAAAAGCCCAGGAATTGGCGGAAAAAGCGCGGTCAAAAAAACTCGCCTTAGACGATTTAAGTGGTGGCACGTTTACTATTTCGAGTCTCGGCAACATTGGCGGGACTGGCTTTACGCCAATTATCAACGCCCCTGAGGTGGCCATTTTGGGTGTTGGCAAGTCGGTTATACGACCGATCTGGCAGGGGGGTGCATTTGAGCCTCGGCTGCAGCTACCGTTGAGCCTCTCCTACGATCATCGGGTGATTAATGGCGTCGACGGTGGGAACTTTATGGCCACCCTGACGGCGCTATTGGCAGACATCCGACGATTAGCCCTGTAGCAAACAACTCATGAGTTTGAAGGACCGCGCCACTGGGACTCGGTCTGATCTTGGTGTTGACTCAGCGTTCTTGCGAGCACGAAGAAAAAATCGCTAAGTCGATTCAAGCAGGCACCTGCGCCACGCAGGCGACCGACGTGAATAGATTCAAGACGCTTCTCCCAAGCCGATATTGCAGCCCAAACATCGGTCTCTGCTCGACGGCAGATTGTGCGACACAGATGAGCGTGGGAGGTTGGCAGGTTTCCGCCAGGAATAACGAACTCGTTAAGTGCCGGCAGCTCACGGTTCATAGCCTCAGTTTGTTCATCGAGTGCTGTCAGGCCTGTCGCCAATGTGGATGGGTCGTATTCACCTGCCATGGCCAACACCGCACCGATATCGAATAAAAACTGCTGTTGCTCTGCGACCAACTCATCAAGTTTTCCATCGCTCAGGTAACACCTTAGCAAGCCCACTGCGCTGTTGAGTTCATCCGTGCTACCCAGGGCTCGCACCAGCGGATCCGTCTTGCTGATCCGCTTGTTGTTGCCTAAACGGGTTTGGCCTGCGTCGCCATTGCGAGTGGTTACCTTGGTGATTCGGGAGGTGTCTTCGCTCATTAGGATACATATCTCTTTGGTTTGTGCTGCACAGGCATAGTGCTAACCTGACGCAAAGTATCAACCTGTTCCGACAGGTTCGTTTTCATCAGCCGATAGATGGGGAAGACATGCCGTCATTTGATGTGGTTTCCGAAATGGATATGCACGAAGTCCGAAACGCAGTAGATCAGGCAGTGCGAGAACTTGGTACGCGATTCGACTTCCGCGGTGTGGACGCGAAAATCGAACTCGAGGAACAAAGCGTTTTGCTCACCGCTCCGGAAGAATTTCAGATCGGCCAGTTGAAAGACATCTTACGCGGCAAGATGGCCAGTCGAAATGTGGACAGTAGGGCCCTTGTGCCTGGCGACATTGAGGGCGCTGGTAAGGTCAAACGTCAGCGTTTCACCATGACTCAAGGTCTCGACAAAGACAATGCCAGGCTCGTGACTAAGGTGCTTAAAGACTCCAAGCTTAAGATTCAGAGCCAGATCAATGGCGATAAAGTGCGTGTCACCGGCAAGAAACGCGACGATCTGCAGGATGCCATCGCCGCGCTGAAGAACAGCGAATTGAACATTCCGCTGCAATACAACAACTTCCGCGACTAGAAGTCTTGCTGCCATTGTCCACGGATAGGCCTGAGTTGACCAAAGCCAAGGGTCGCCTCACTCGATTTCTTCGAGGACTCGCTGAGCGCTACATTTTCTTTCACGTTCTTTTCGATAAGCGAATGCTCAGTTGCGTGGCCATCGGCTTTAGCTCGGGGCTGCCACTTTATGTGATAATGATATTAGTGCCCGCCTGGTTGCGCCTCGAGGGTGTTTCTCTCGCTGTAATCGGCTTTTTTACCGCAGTGCAAACACCTTATGTGATCAAATTTCTCTGGGCGCCATTGCTGGAGAGGTTTCCCTTAACGCGTCTGGGAAGGCGGCGCAGCTGGATGTTGTTTACCCAGGTTCCCCTAGTGTTGCTGATCGGTTCGCTAGGGTTTTGGCAGCCCACAGATCAAATGACCACCCTAGTGATTATCTCAATCGCCCTGGCCGTTTTCAGCGCAACACAGGACATCGTTTTAGACGCCTACAGGCGCGAAATTCTTGATACCGATGGTGAACTCGCACTTGGCAATGCAATCAACACTCAAGCCTACAGAGTTGCCAACTTAGTACCTGGGAGCCTGGGTTTTATTTTGGCAGACCACATCTCTTGGGATCTAAATTTTATGGTGATGGCCTCTTTTATGGTGGTCGGTTTGCTTCTGACAGCCCTCATTGAAGAGCCGAAAGGCGTTGCGCCACCCCCGCAAAATTTATGGCAGGCAACAGCGCTGCCGTTCCGCGAGTTCTTTAAACGGCGAGCCTTGGCCCCGGCTTTTGCGGTACTGGCCTTCATGTTGTTTTACAAACTGGGCGACAGCATGGCCACGGCGCTAATTTCTGTTTTTTATCTCGACACGGGATTTACCATGACGACCATTGGTACGGTGGTAAAGTTCTCTGCTTTAGGGTCATTAATAATCGGCGGCTTACTGGGCGCTATCGTAGTGGTCTATATCGGTATCAATAGAGCCTTATGGGTTTTTGGCCTAGTGCAGATGATCACGATTCTAGGTTTTGCTTGGCTGTCACAAGCTGGCGCTGTGACATGGATCCTTGTCATTGTGGTCGTTGGCGAATATCTAGGGGCCGGTCTTGGTACTGCGGCCCTGGTCGCCTTTATCGCTCGAGAAACATCGAAACTGGCCGTAGCTACTCAATTTGCTCTCTTTACGGCCTTAGCTTCGCTTCCTCGAGTCATAGCAGCGAGTTTTAGCGGGTTAATCGTAGAGGCGATTGATTGGACAAATTTTTTCTACTTGTGCACGGCGCTCGCGATTCCCGGAATGCTTTTGCTGCTTTGGGTCGCGCCGTTCGATGCTCCCTATAAGGCGACGGCGCAAACCCGGGGGGCCGGAGACGACTAGTAAGCAGCCTCAAACGATATGTGAGGCTTTAGGTTTGCCAGTGATGCTCCGCCCTCACCCGGTCACCCTCAAAACTAACGCCCTCATTCCGCAAACGCTGTTTTTGCTCGAGCATACGACCGCTGCCTCGTGGGGCGATCGTTAGAGAAGCGCTGACTACCCGATGCCATGGGAGCCGGGTGTCTCTGGGTAATTTGCCCAAAGTCGTGCCGACAAAGCGCGCGCAACCCGGTAGGCCTGCGATCTTCGCAATTTGCCCGTAGCTAGCCACATACCCCTTCGGAATACTGACCACGACCTGCCAAATGCGTTCTGCTCTCGACAGTTCGCCATTTTCATCACGTGGCCGATCTTGAATTGTGATGTCTTTGCCCTCAGCTTTGAAACTACAACCATCTGAGCGCCGCCTTATGCCTTGGTTCCTGCTGTTCTTTGTCATGCCCATCATTGAAATGTATCTGTTGATTACGGTGGCTGGCTACATTGACACGCTGCCAACCATTGGATTGGTGATGTTTACTGCTGTAATCGGTGTGTCGCTCCTCAAACATCAGGGACTGGAGACCCTGACCAGGGGCACACAAAAAATGCGCGCAGGAGAGTTGCCGGCGCAAGAGATGGCAGAGGCATTGCTGCTAGCGGTAGCGGGGGCCTTACTGATCACCCCGGGGTTTGTCACAGACATAATCGGTTTTTTGATTTTATTTCCCCCATCCCGGGTGTGGATCGTCAGGGTCCTGCTAGCCAGGGTCCAGGTCCAGGGGTTTCATGCGCACACAGGCAGTGCGGCGAATACCCACCAACGAGGGCAGGATGGCGGGGCCTCATCGCGAACGATTGATGGGGAATATCAGCACAAAGATTAACCAACGTCACCCATTGCTGAGTTACCACTAGTGTGCTCCGAAAAATCGGCAATTTTTTGCCTGATTCACTTGCGAGGGCCTTGAAAACCCGACATCTGACTTTATTATGCTTTCCGCGCTAGCACTCATGAGGTGTGAGTGCTAAGCCGTTTGTTTGCCAGTTGAAACGCCGATTTGGGAAAAATCAGGTAACCGACTCAGCGTGGGCAAATAATAACGAACCTATATTGGAGTAACTGGGAGACCATAGTTCATGAATATTCGACCTCTACACGACCGTGTCGTTGTGCGCCGGTTGGAAGAAGAGACCACCAGCGCAGGCGGTATCGTTCTTCCCGATTCAGCGACCGAAAAGCCCTCACAGGGTGAAATCCTCGCCGCAGGACCGGGCAAGGCAACAGATAGCGGTGACGTCCGTGCTCTCGACGTTAAAGTTGGTGACAAGATCATCTTTGGCCAGTACGCAGGCAGCACAGTAAAAATTGACGGTGAAGAGCTGCTGATCTTGAGTGAAAGCGAGATTTTCGGCGTTTTAGAAGGCTAGGCCTTAGCTCTACGCGAGAAAAGTTCAACACGACTAAAAGTCTGACAAGATTAAGAGGAAATAAGCGATGAGCGCTAAAGATGTAAAATTTGGAGACGATGCCCGCATTGAGATGCTTGAAGGCGTCAATGTCCTGGCCGACGCGGTCAAGGTCACACTTGGCCCCAAGGGTCGTAACGTAGTACTAGACAAAGCTTTCGGCTCTCCTACTGTAACTAAAGACGGTGTTTCTGTAGCGAAAGAGATCGAACTGAAAGACAAGTTTCAAAACATGGGTGCGCAGATGGTGAAAACTGTTGCGAGCCAAACCTCCGACGAGGCCGGCGATGGCACGACTACGGCGACGGTACTCGCGCAAGCCATCCTGCAGGAAGGGCTAAAGTCAGTTGCGGCTGGCATGAATCCCATGGATTTAAAGCGCGGTATCGACAAAGCCGTTGCTTCTGCTGTCGAGCATATTCAAGGCATGGCTACCCCCTGTGAAGATTCAAAGGCTATCGCCCAAGTTGGAACTATCTCCGCAAATAGCGACGTCGCTGTTGGTGAAATCATTGCTGAGGCGATGGAAAAAGTCGGCAAGGAAGGCGTCATTACCGTTGAAGAAGGTTCGGGGCTTGAGAATGAACTAGACGTAGTTGAGGGGATGCAGTTCGACCGCGGTTACCTTTCGCCTTACTTCATAAATAATCAAGACTCCATGGCCGCAGAGCATGACGACCCATTCATCTTGCTTTGCGATAAAAAGATCTCAAATATTCGCGATCTGCTCCCCGTGCTAGAAAACGTCGCCAAAGCAGGGCGTCCGCTAATTGTCATCGCTGAAGATATTGAAGGAGAGGCATTAGCAACCTTGGTAGTTAATAACATGC
This sequence comes from K189A clade bacterium, assembly GCA_902528515.1. GTDB lineage: Bacteria > Pseudomonadota > Gammaproteobacteria > Pseudomonadales > Azotimanducaceae > UBA4421. Next base: position 6,326 of record CABZTD010000018.1, on the reverse strand, counting down.
GCGGTATCGTGAAAGTGGCGGCTGCAAAAGCGCCAGGCTTTGGCGATCGTCGTAAGGCAATGCTGCAAGACATCGCTATACTGACTGGCGCAACGGTGATTTCGGAAGAAGTTGGACTCACGCTTGAAGGCGCGACTTTGGAAGACCTTGGCACCGCAAAAAGAGTGTCGTCTACTAAGGAGAACACCACTATTGTCGACGGGGCCGGCGAAAAGGACGACATTGCAGGCCGAATCAAGCAGATCCGCCAGGAAATAGAAGACACCTCTTCGGACTACGATCGAGAAAAGCTTCAGGAACGTCTTGCTAAGTTGGCTGGCGGTGTTGCCGTGATTAAGGTCGGTGCGCCAACCGAGGTGGAAATGAAAGAGAAAAAAGCTCGGGTAGAGGATGCCCTGCACTCAACACGCGCAGCGGTAGAGGAAGGCGTGGTACCCGGCGGCGGTGTTACTTTGGTTCGTGCGATAGCCGCGGCAGAGTCGACTCAAGGCGACAACGAGGACCAAAACGTGGGGATCGCGTTAGCTGTTCGCGCGATGAGCGCACCACTGCGTCAGATCGCTACTAACGCTGGTGTTGAGGGTGCAGTAGTGCTTGATAAAGTTGCTGCTCTATCTGGCAATGACGGCTATAACGCAGCGAGCGGAGAGTACGGTGACATGTTGGCCATGGGTATTTTGGACCCAGCCAAGGTAACTCGGACAGCCCTACAGGCGGCGTCAAGCGTGGCTGGTCTGATGATCACCACTGAAGCCATGGTTAGTGAACTACCGGCAGAAGATGGTCCTGCTGGTGGTGGTATGCCAGGTGGCATGCCTGACATGGGCGGCATGATGTAAGCAGGGCTTGCGATGGATAAACCCGCGGGCAACTCCCGCGGGTTTTTTTTGCCCGAAACTCGAGCGCAAAACGTTGATCCGAGGTCAACGCTGGTGCCTGCCTTCTGGTTTAGCTATTCTTTCGCGGTCATTTTATTAACGGACGAGGTAACGCTATGGATATGGCTTTTGTTGACTATCTGACGAGGTTCGGACACGTTCTGTTCGGCATTGTATGGATTGGTCTTCTCTACTATTTCAACTTCGTTCAAACGGAATACTTCAAAGAAGCCGAAGCGAGTGCCCGCGTAGACGCCTTCGCAAAGCTAGCGCCACGGGCTCTTTGGTGGTTCCGTTGGGGTGCCATGGCAACTTTCCTGACCGGCGTCATTTTGCTGGGATACCGCCATACAGGCCTTACCGCAGACATCACGGTGGGTGCTCTGATGGGCACACTGATGTTTTTGAATGTGTGGCTGATTATTTGGCCTAATCAGAAGATCATCGTCGAGTCCAACCAGGGCGTTCTGGCTGGCAATGAGGCAAACCCAGATGCAGCCGCCGCCGCACCAAAGGCCGCCCTGGCCTCTCGAACCAATACATTGTTCTCAATACCAATGCTCTTTTTCATGGGCTCTAGTGCGCACTATGCTAGTGGCAGTTTGATGACCAACACCACAGCGGTCTGGGTGTGTGTGGCCATCATCGCCGCGCTTGAAGCCAACGCGATCTTTGGTAAGCAAGGCCCGCTTACAACGATCCCTGGCGTCATCCACTGTGGCCTAGGATTGACCCTAGTTTTGGGTCTGATCCTTCATTTCGTCTAAATCCTCCAGCGGCAACTGGCACTAGAAAGCTTGGCCTGAAACGGTCGAGCTTTTTTGTTTTGGCTGTAGAAATGTGACAACGACGAAGGCTAATGTTCAAAGCTAAGTCGGCGGTTATACCAGGAGTTGATCCCTGACTTACTCGAGCTACTGCAAAGCAAGACCAACAACACCGCAACGTAAGTATCGGCAAACTCAATACCGTTATTTAGAACCACAAAGTTGTCGTATTCGGTCGACCGACTCGCTAGTTTAATTGCCGTACTTTAGACTCCGACTGGAAGGATTTGGTTAGGGTTATTGGGTTTCCCGATGGTGCTTCATGGTATTACCGTTCCGCCAACACCCGTCCGAAAATGGACAACATGAAACATACGCGGAGCGAACGGTTAACGCGTTAAGTAAGAATGCGAATCTGGCGGCTTGTCGTCATGAATGGATCAATAAAGTGAATGGTTATACTCGTAATGAGCCGCTGTCATGTGAGAAGCTTCATTTTTATAACCCGCAGTCTCAACAGACGGAATGAGCCTAACCTATGGCTGACTCTTCAAAGGACGTTTTATCGACAGAGGAAATGGGTCGCTACCGCGGAGGAGCTTCTCGACGAAGTCCTGCCCAAAACACAGGCGGTGGCATGGGCATCACCTTGATGTTAGCGATCATGGTGGCCGGGCTTGCAGGGGCAGGATGGTTTATTGCTAACCAGCAGCAATCAATGCTGGCTACACAGGACCGCCTTGATAAGGCCAACAATCGGCTCGAGTACCTCGAGAAGCGTCTCTCGGCTACCGATATTGCGATGAGCCAGGAGGGCCAGGACACAAAGGAGCAGATTAATCTCTGGGAATCTGAGATTCGCAAGTTATGGGCGGTTGCCAACGAGCGAAACAAAGAATGGATCCAAGAGAACCAGGCTCAGCTCAAATCCGTCAGCAGCACGTTAAATGGGATTCGTGCAAGCAACCGTGATCTTAAAGCAGCAACTGGTCGGCACGAAGAAGCACTGCAATCTCAGCAACAGCTCATTGACCAAGTAACTAGCTTGGAGCTCCAGTTACAACAGATGCTGCGCTCGCAGCGCGAGTTAGTAGACAAAGCTAATGTCGCCTCTCAAAGTCTCGCCCAAATAGAGGCCAGCCTGTCCCCTTTGGTGAACGAAAATGCGGAGGCGGTGCGCGCGTTTGATGCGTTTCGTATCTCTCACAATAGACGCATTGTTGCTCTTGAACGTCAGTTCGGTCAGTTGCAAAAGCCCAGCTCAGCTTCTGTTTCGACGAATCCTGTTACTCAATAACGGCCGCATCGAGAAAGTGGGATATGCGAGCGTCTTTTTCCTTCCACGCCTCGTTAATCCAGCGAGCGACTTTAGATTTGAAACGAACGTCGTCGCCCTCTGCATCTAAGGGTTTAATGCTGAGATAGCGCGCGTCGAAGATAACGCGGTGACACTTGCCCTGAAGAAAATCCCAAAAGGTCGGCACGCCATCGGGATATACGATAGTGACATCTACCAAGCCATCAAGATGCGAGTCCATGGCTTGTAGGGTATAGGTAATACCGCCGATTTTGGGTTTCAGCAGATGCTGGAATTGACGACCTTGCCGCTGGTGCTTCTCGTCGGTGTAACGGGTGCCCTCAGCAAAATTTAGGATACTGGTCGGATGATTCTTGAACCCTTCACAGGCATTGAGCACATTGTCACGGTCTGCGTTACGCAGTTCTGGGTTGTTTTTGATTTGTTCCCGATCCACGCGTTTGACGTAGGGAAACCCTAGTACGTACATGGCCTGACCGATAAAGGGCAGCCATATAAGTTGGGATTTGGTAAAAAATTTCAGTGGAGGAATCTCATCCAGCAGATAAGTCTGCAGCAGCAAAATATCTGCCCATGTTTGGTGATTGCTTACAACTAAATACCATTTCTCAGGAGACAGTTGCTCTTGGCCCCGCCAATGCACCTCAGCATTGACCAGTCGCAGCGTATTGAGCATCCAGCGATTCGAAGAGGTCCACCAGACTATGATCTGATCCATACTGCGCCTGACCTGAGGTTGTCTCTGTGATCCAGATAGTAGGAACTGAACCCACCGTGGGAACAGCACCAGACAAACGGCAACGGTAGTGATACCTATGGAAAGGCTGGCAAAAATGCCTTTTATTAGGTGCATAGGAAGCAGCTCGCGAGAAATAAGGAATGTTGGCATCGACGAAAAGAAGCGGCAACTGCCGCAACGCTGATCTTTGAAACTATGCTTAAAGTCGGTTTAACAAAAGCACGCAGGCAGCGCTAATTACAATGACGCCAACTAAATTCAGCACAATTCCCTCACGGACCATGGTTTTAATCGAGAAACGCCCGGTTGCAAAAGTGATGACATTGGGGGGAGTGGCTACGGGCAACATAAAGGCACAAGAAGCACTCATAGCTGCCGGTATCATAAACAAGGCAGGGTCGGTGCCCGCGCCAATCGCCGCAGCGGCCAAAATCGGCATTAGTAGTGTAGTGGTCGCCATGTTACTGGTTACCTCAGTTAAGAAAGTCACAGCTAAACAAATAGTGGCAATCATTAATATCAGAGGCAGCTTGGACAACTGTTCTAAAGACTCGCCGATACTGGCACTCAACCCTGAATTGATAAAGCCGGTAGCGATCGTTATTCCGGCACCGAACAGCAGTAGCATTCCCCAAGGTATGCGTTCGGCGGTATGCCAGTCCAGCAGGCGTTCGGGGTCCCCGTTTGAGTCTTGCTCGCCGCTGGGAACAACAAAAAGCGCGATCACCGCTAGGAAGGCGACCATCGCGTCATTGGCATAGGGAAGTGAAAGCCATTCGCTCCACCCTCCCCAAGGGCCTTTTCGAGTCATCCACAATAAGGCCGTGATCGAGAATATGACCAGCACCCTACGCTCCGCAGTGCTCCAGGCCTCAGCCTCAGGTAACACCACTCCACCGGATTTGGATACACCTCGGGTAATCCACAGGCCTGCAATAGGAAGCAGGATTAGTACCACTGGTATGGCCCAAAGCATCCATTGTCCGAACGATACAGCCCCGCCAGTCACCTCAGTGTAGACGCCCATAAACACCATATTGGGCGGTGTACCAATAGGTGTGCCGATGCCGCCGATACTAGCCGCATAGGCGATGCCTAGCAGTAGTGGCCCTGACAGGTTCATGTCGTCTGTTTTTTCCAAGGCAGCCAAGGCGACGGGTAAGAGCATTAACGTAGTCGATGTGTTGGAAATCCACATGCTGAGAAAAGCACTAGCACACATAAAACCGAAGACCAGTCGACGTGGACTTGTGCCGCCAAACGCGCGAACCATGTACAGTGCGATTCGTCGATGGGCTCCGCTGCGCTCTAGGGCCGCAGCTAGAATGAATCCACCTAGCATAAGCAGTACTAAGGGGTTGCCGTATGCAGCCCCCAGCTCTTTTGCAGTTATCACACCGAACAAAGGCAAGAGGGCCATAGGCAGTAGCGACGTTGCTGGAATGGGTATGGGTTCGAATATCCACCAGATAACTATCCAAAGGGTTACGGCCATGGTGACTGCCGGCGCGAACTCGCCGTTGTTTTGTGACATCAATAAAAAGGCGCAAATTGCTGATGCAGGCCCAAGGTAGAGCGCCAGCATGCGCGGATTCAGGTATGGTTTTGACATTGCGGTCGAGGGTAGCCGACATGGCAGACACTTTCTATTGGTACGATCTCGAGACTACGGGAACAAACCCCAAATGGGATCGAATTGTCCAGTTCGCTGGTCTGCGCACGGATGCTGAGCTCAATCCGGTGGGGGAGCCACTATGCTTTTACATGCAGCTGCCCGACGATGTCCTGCCCAACCCTGATGCCTCGTTAGTGACCGGCATCACACCAAGCAAGCTGGCGGCAGAGGGTGTTAGCGAGTATGAGGGGCTACAAAAGATCATGCAGGAGTTGAATACGCCGGAAACCTGCGCGCTAGGCTATAACAACTTGCGCTTTGACGATGAGTTTTTACGATACTCCCTCTACCGGCACCTGCAAGACCCTTACGCGCGCGAGTACCGTAATGGCAATACCCGCTGGGACATGGTTGATCTCGTTCGGGCAGCAGGTGCACTGCGACGAGATGGCATTTATTGGCCGGTAGACGAATACGGACAAGCCGTCTACAAGCTTGAAGAGCTCACCAAGGTTAATGGTATTGATCACGGCCAGGCTCACGACGCTATGTCGGATGTTTATGCCACCATCGGCATGGCCAGGCTGCTTAAGCGGCAGCAGCCGAAGCTGTTTGACTATTACTACTCCCTCCGGCAGAAGAAATACGTCAAGGAGTTGCTAGAGCCGCTGGGGGCTCATCTATGCGCCCATGTATCAGCGGTGTATGGCAAGGATCGCTTCAATGTGGCTCCCGTGGTCTCGCTGACACGCCACCCCACCAATACCAACGCCATTGTGGTCGCGGATCTGGGAGAAGATGTAGAGTGCCTGCTCGATTGGAACGAGGACGAAATTCGTCGCAAGCTATTTGTTCCTAAGGGCGAAACCCGTGCGCCTCTGCGTGAAATTAAAATTAACCGCAGTCCCTTTGTCGCTCCCTTCGAAGTGCTGACCGACGAGAACCTGGAAAAATTGTCGCTTTCTCCTAAGCTCATAAAGGAAAGGTGGCGCCGACTAAAGCAACCGGC
>CABZTD010000017.1 GCA_902528515.1 K189A clade bacterium | reverse complement strand
CCAGCCAGCTTGAACGCTACCAGTTGGCCTATCCCACCCTGCGGGCCGTCAACCCGCGACTGATTTTTGCGCACATAACGGGCTATGGGGATGCAGGCCCAGAGGCCGATCGACGCGCCTTCGATGTCACTGGTTGGTGGGCACGCTCGGGCATGATGGAGTTCGTCCGTGACCCCAATCAGACACCGCTGATGCCTGCTCCGGGAATGGGCGACCACTCTACGGCCACGGCCTTGTTCGGTGCGATTATGAGCGGATTGTACAAGCGTGAGCGTACCGGCGATGGCTGCCATGTCAGCACATCTTTGGCCGCCAACGGCGTATGGGCCAACGGTATGGCGCTGCAGGGCGTTGTTGCTGGCAATGATCTGGCAGAACACCGCCAGAAAACCGGCTGGGTAAACCCTCTGAGCACGGCCTATGGCTGCGGCGACGGCAGCTACCTTGTGCTGACCATGATCAATACCCAGCGCGAGTACCCCCAGCTATGCGAAGCGCTAGGTCACCCTGAGTGGCTGCAAGACGAGCGTTTTGCCGACATTCGGAAGGCTATGCGCAATCGCGATGTGCTGCAGCAGATGATCATCGATGCCTTTGCCCAGCTAACCTTCGCGCAAGCTGCCGAGCGACTTGATGCTCAAGGCATTACCTATTCAAAAGTGCAAACCATGACCGAGGTGCTTGCCGATGAGCAGCTACGCGCCGCAGGTATTGTGGTGGAAACCGGCGACAGCCAAGGCGACTTTGATCTGACCATAGCCAGCCCGATCAATATGGTGGGCGAGGCGAAGAGGCATCCCCAGCGTGCGCCAGACGTTGGTGCCGACAGTCTGACGGTGCTGCGCGACTTCGACTTTGCAGAGACCTATATTCAGGAGTTACTCAGCACCGGCGTCGTTGTCGATGGAAGCGCTGTGCAAGACGCTTAGCCCGAGCAGATCGTTGGGTTACCCATTCGTTCTGAATAGGCTTGCGCCGCCCATGGCCTTGCCCACATCGACATAGTCCCGATGCAGGCGATATGGAATGTCGATGTAGTTGTCGATGAGCGCGCAACGGTCTATGGCTCGACGGCCTTTTTTATTCTAGTGTCTCAGCGAACGGGTGCGACCAAATCCTTATTTGTGATGCGACCATATTCCAGTGTTCTTTGAACGGGAGGATCCATGATTGAATTTCACAGCCCGCTGGGCGAGCGTGCGACCCCAGCAGACCCCTACACCCTCGGCATCGACTTGGCAGCGAACCCCAAGTCTGTGGTTGGCTTGCTGGCCAATGGTTTTCCAGACTCGGAGAACTTTCTCCGACACGTTGGCGCTGAGCTAGAGCAGCTTATCGACGGCGTCGAGGTTCGTGTCTGGAACAAGGGCAATGCCTCCATCGCAGCTCCAGACGCTATGCTTGAAGAGATCCAGTCTCAATGCGATGCGGTCATCGCTGCCTACGGGCACTGAGGCAGCTGTACTACCGGCACCGTGCGTGACGGCATCAGTACAGCAAAGCGAGGCCTGCCTTCGGTGGCCTTAGTGACAGAGGATTTTTGGCCCCAAGGTAACTTTACCGCCGACAGCCTAGGCATGCCCCTCATACCCCGAGTGAAACTGCCGCATCCCCTGGCTGGTACCGGTCAAGAGAATTTGCACGCGGTAGCCAAAGCCATAGCGCCTTTGATTGTAGAGCAGCTCAAAAATGACTGAGCTGATGCAGGCTAATGACGAGAGCTCTGCGCTTGAGGCCATGCATAGCGCTGGTATGACCGACGGGCTGCCAGTGGTTATCCCTACCCCAGATCGGGTTGCTAGCATGGTTCTGGCCAGCGGTCAGGACGCTGACATGCAGCTAGGTGTCATGGGGCCTGCAGGCGGCGGAGCCACCATAGAAAAAGTTGCCATCGCAGCGGTAATGGCAGGCTGCCTGACCGAACATTTGCCTGTGGTTATCGCGGCGGTGCAGGCCGTTTTGCAGGACGAGTTCGACCTGGCACAAATGCAGTCAACGACCCACTGCACTGCGCCGCTGATTATCGTCAACGGCCCCGGCCGATTGAGCTGCGGCCCCATTGCCAGCGGTTTTGGTGCGCTTGGCCCAGGCCATCGCGCTAATGCCAGCATTGGTCGCGCCCTACGTCTCTGCATGATCAATATCGGTGGCGCCAAGGCTGGCGAATCTGATATGGCCTTGCTCGGCCATCCGGGTAAGTTCACCTACTGCCTGGCTGAGGACGAAGAGCATTCGCCCTTTGCGCCCATGCATCAAGATCTGGGTTACGACATTGAGGAGACCGTGGTCACCGTAATCGGCGCAGAAGCGCCTCATTCGGTCATTTACAGTGGCGATGCCGATGACCCTCAAGATGCGGCGAAACTGTTGGAAGTGCTGGCCATCGGTCTGGCTAATATGGCCACCAATAACGCCGTGCTGACCGGCGGTGGAGCAGTAGTCGTTCTGAACCCGGAGCACGCAAAAATTCTTGCGGATGCAGGCCTTGATCGCGCTGCAATTTTGCAGCGACTGTTTGAATTAACCGAATACCCAACCGAGCGATTGAGCTACTTTGCCGCCGGCTTCGCCAGCCGCATTAAGGATGAGACCTATCGCTGCTTTCACAGCCCGCAAGATATTCTACTGCTGATGGCGGGAGGCAGCGGACTGTATTCTATGGTCATGCCGTCTTGGTGCGCGGGTGCCCACCAGAACCGCTATGTTAGCCAGCGCGTAGAGCTGGACTTATACTGCGACATCCCTGGGTTGGGCGACGCCTAACCCTATTTCATCGCCCACACCGATCATTACGGAGTCGTTCATGACCGTTATCAAGCAAGATGATCTTATTCAGAGCATTGCCGATGCGCTGCAGTTTATTTCTTACTATCACCCAACGGATTTTATTCGCGCTATGCGCGGAGCGTGGGAGCGCGAGGAGTCGCCTGCGGCCAAGGCCGCGCTCACTCAGGTGCTGGTGAACTCGCGTATGTGCGCTATTGGTAAGCGGCCCATTTGCCAGGATACGGGCATAGTTAACGTGCTGATTTCCGTCGGCATGGACGTTCAGTGGGATGCGGACATGGTCTTTGAGGACATGATTAACGAGGGTGTGCGGCGCGGTTATACCCATCCGGATAACGTGCTGCGTGGTTCGGTATTATCCGAACCCAACGGTGCTCGGGCGAATACCAAGGATAATACCCCTGCCGTGGTACATACTAAGATTGTTGCGGGTGACAAAGTGGAGATCGAAGTTGCCGCCAAGGGTGGCGGCAGTGAGGCCAAGGCGAAGTTCGCCATGCTCAACCCGTCCGACTCGGTAGTGGACTGGATTCTCAGCGTGGTGCCCACCATGGGTGCGGGTTGGTGTCCACCAGGCATTCTGGGGGTTGGCATTGGTGGTACCCCAGAGAAAGCCATGTTGCTGGCCAAAGAATCTCTGATGGAACCCTTAAATATGCACGAACTTCAGGCAATCGGTGCGCGCGATGCTGTCGAGGAACTGCGCATGGAGCTGTTTGAAAAGATCAACGCCCTTGGTATAGGTGCTCAAGGGTTGGGCGGTTTGACCACGGTACTGGACGTGAAGTTGAAAGAATACCCTACCCATGCAGCCAATAAGCCGGTAGCAATTATTCCTAACTGCAGTGCTACGCGGCACGTGCACTTTACTCTTGACGGTTCTGGTCCTGCGCAGTTTACGCCGCCGGATCTTGCCGAGTGGCCCGACATCGAGGTAGAACTGGGCGACGAAGTTAAGCGCGTCAACCTAGATACTCTGACACCAGCAAAGACCCAGTCTTGGAAGTCTGGTGACACCCTTCTGCTATCAGGCAAGATGCTGACCGGTCGTGACGCTGCACACAAGAAGCTGGTAGACATGATCGACAAAGGCGAAGAGCTGCCCGTGGATTTCACCAATCGGGTGATCTACTACGTGGGTCCCGTAGATCCCGTACGAGAGGAAGTGGTCGGGCCAGCCGGTCCAACAACCGCCACGCGCATGGACAAGTTTACCCGAACTATGCTCGAGCAGACCGGTCTGCTGGGCATGATCGGCAAGGCTGAGCGAGGTAAAACTGCCATAGATGCCATACGTGACAATAAGGCAGTTTCTATGATTGCTGTTGGCGGCGCAGCATATCTGGTTGCTAAGGCGATCACCAATTCAACCCTGCTTGCATTCCCAGAACTTGGTATGGAAGCCATCTATGAGTTCGAAGTGAAGGATATGCCAGTGACGGTTAGCGTTGATGCCAACGGTGAATCCGTCCACATCGAGGGGCCGAAAATCTGGTCGGCTAAGATCGCCGAGCGAATACCCTTGGTGCAGGCCTAGACTTTGGACTAAGCCAGCGCGTCTAGATAGCGTTCCGCATCCAAAGCTGCCATACAGCCAAATCCGGCGCTGGTGATGGCTTGGCGGTAAATGTGGTCGGCGACGTCGCCAGCGGCGAAGACGCCAGGCACGCTGGTAGCAGTGGCGTTGCCTGCAATGCCGCTGTTTATTTTAATATAGCCGGCCTCCATATCGACTTGGTCGGCGAAAATGCCAGTATTGGGCGAATGGCCTATGGCGATAAACACACCAGATAAATCGATCTCTCGTTCAATACCTGTGTTTTCTCTGATGCGCATACCGGTCACACCCATATCGTTCCCGAGCACCTCGGCAAGCTGATGGTTCCAAATGGTTTTGATGTTGTCCTTGGCCAGTAGCCGGTCTTGGAGAATCTTCTCAGCTCGCAGGGCATTACGGCGGTGCACCAGATAAACGGTCTTCGCAATATTCGATAGATACAGCGCCTCTTCAACGGCGGTATTGCCGCCTCCAACCACGGCCACGTCTTGGCCGCGATAGAAAAAACCGTCGCAGGTAGCGCACGCACTGACACCCTTGCCAAGAAACGCTTCTTCACTGGGCAAACCCAAGTACTGGGCCGAGGCCCCAGTAGCAATGATCAGAGCATCACAGGTGTAGGTGGCTTGATCACCCATCAGAGTCAAGGGCTGGCTGGTTTGAGTCAATGATGCGGTGTGAATGTGGTCGTTGACGACACTCGCGTCGAACCGCTCCACATGTTCGGCCATTTGCATCATCAGCTCTGGCCCCTGTAGATCTGCATGCCCACCGGGCCAGTTTTCGACTTCGGTGGTGGTGGTTAACTGCCCTCCGACCTCGACTCCGGTAATTAGCACCGGTTTAAGATTTGCTCGGGCCGCATACAAGGCAGCGGTATAGCCAGCAGGGCCAGAGCCCAGCACGATTAGACGATGATGTAGAGTATCGCTCATAAAACAGTAGCCTCAACAAACACACTCGATCTGTGATGACCGAAAGACTGGGGGATAGTGTAGTGTGATGGCGCGTGTGAACAACCGTTCGTCGGCAGTTCCCAAGATAGAATTAAACCACACCGTCGTTGTGCATGGCTTTGACCTGATCGACGCTATATCCCAGTTCCGCGAGGATCTCGTCGGTATGCTCGCCTAGCGTCGGGGTTGGACCTTGAATGCTTGGATTGCCCGGCTCGGCTACGTGGGCTGCTCTGACTACCTTGACCGAGCGGTTCGGGTGCAGATGATGCGCTTGCTCAACAAACACTTGGCGGTGAGCTAGCTGGGGTTCGGCGGCAACGGTCGCAAAATCTTGTATTGCTGACACCGGTACGCCGATGGCATCCAGTGTTTGCAGCCAGTGCTCCGTGGTTTTGGCGGCAATTAGTGGAGCGATCAACTCATGCACCTCGTCCCGTCTTGCTAAGCGCACGTTGGGCTCGTTAAATTCGCTATAGCGCTCTGGCATACCCAGCTCGGTAAAGAGCGCCTTTACCTGCGTCTCTTTCATCGCAATGATTTGCACATAGCCGTTACTGCTGGCAAATACGTTTGAGGTAGGTTGTTTGGTGGGCGATGCGTTGCCATTAAGCTCCGGTGCCTTGCCGGTGACCAGGTACCCCGTCATCTGAGGCGACTGCATGAACATGGCCGTATCGAGCATGGAAACATCCACGTGTTGACCCTCGCCCGTGTTGGCTCGCCGCAATAGCGCTGAGGTAATAGCAAACGCGGCATTTAGAGCAGTGCTCATATCCACGGAGAAATAACCCGATCGCACCGGGCCGGTCTCAGCATGCCCGCTAATACTCATCATGCCCGAATAGGCCTGAATGGCACCGTCGAAGGCAGGCAGACTTGCCCTGGGACCGGTTTGGCCAAAGCCAGAAATTGAGGCGTAGACCAACTCGGGTTTAATAGCCCTCATGGACTTGTACCCAAAACCCAGGCGCTCAATTGTGCCAGGTTTGAAGTTCTCTACGATCACATCGGCCTTTGCCACTAGTTTGTGAACAATCTCCGTGGCCTTTGGGTTTTTCAGATCAAGGGTCAAGCTGCGCTTGCCCAGGTTGGCAGCCAGGAACGAAGGTGCCATGCCATCGCTGTTGGCGGACATCAGTCCGCGGGTCATATCGCCGCCGACGGGCTGCTCGATCTTAATGACCTGGGCTCCTAGCTGGGCCATAAGTTGCGTTGCAAAGGGCCCGGCCAGTACTTGGCTGAAATCCAAAACGCGAATCCCGGATAATGCTTGTTTGCTCATGTCACTTTGTATGTTGGTGTCGGGTTAAGAGCGCCCAACCAACTCAAAGACCCAAAGGTTGTTGCTGATCACCTGCTGCTGCATACCAGCCAATACCTTGTCTTCGATGGGTGGCACCATCCCCATGTACTTGCGGGCAAGTTCGCTCAAGATGGGCGCCAGTACGGCTGCCTCCTTTGTGCGCTGCATGCGCACTTCAAAAACCTGACCGTCGATTCGCAGCAGCGCGTTACCGTTTTTCTCTGCGTGCATGGGCCATTGCTTCCAAATTTTTCCAACCGTTGAGTTCATATAGCCGGATGGAATGAAGATACGGTTATTGTGCTCCATGATCCAAGAGGTGCGTGAGCTGACCGGCTCTTCGAGCTGAAACTCCACGGTGTCGTATTCTTTGGCGAATGACCAATCCGCTGGCGCGGGTTGGGAGGTTTCAGCAAACGATCCGCCTGGAACGACGCCCCAGGGTCCATCGGCGAAACCCATGGTGAATAAGAAGAGGAACAGAGAAATTGCACCAGCAACCAGAAGCTTGAGTAGTGTTTTAGCAATGGTTAGAAATGTTTTCATGCGTTCCCCCTAACACCAAAGAGATCATCTAGCCAGCCAGTGTATATCAAGCCAAACTTAGTCGTGTAGAGTCTAAATCACGCAATCGACATGAACCTCAGAGCAAAACGAATATGGGTGCAGCATTAATCACGGGAGCTTCGGCGGGTCTTGGGGCGGAATTCGCGCGCCAACTTGCAGGAAGGGGGCTGGACCTTGTCTTGGTCGCAAGGCGAACAGACAAACTCAGCGAGGTAAAACTACAAATTGAGTCGGAGCACCCCAGCGTAAGCATCACACTTATCTCGGCAGACCTTAGTGACCCCAGCTCGCCTGAAGCAATTGCCATGCAGGTGAAAGAAGCCGGCATACAATTGCACTACTTGGTTAATAACGCAGGTGCGTCCGGTCCCGTGTTGCTTCAGGACTCAGACTGGCAGGCCCATCAGTCCTATCTCATACTAATGATGACTAGCATTACTGAGCTATGTCACCGCTTGATGCCCGACATGATTGCAGCAGGCTATGGGAGGGTTGTTAATGTGGCGTCGGTGGCCGGACGTATTGCTAGCGGCGGCGACAACCACTACGGGCCATCTAAGGCCTATGTCATTGCATTGTCCGAAGCGCTGGCACTGACGGTAAAGGGACGAGGGGTAAATGTCAGCGCCCTTTGCCCGGGCTTCACCCACACTGATTTTCACGCAACGGCAGGGATGGAAAGTATAAAAAATACCACCCCAAGCTGGCTTTGGTACGGCGCTGAGGAGGTTGTGCGCGAAGGCATCGACGGGGTGGAACGGGGCAAGGCCATCGTCGTCTCTGGTAGGCTTTATCGATGGCTGGATCCATTAATGCAATCCGTATGGACACGCTGGATCTTTAAGGGGCAGGGAATGCCACAGCCTTCCCAGGACTAACTGAAATTGGTTTCTTTGGACGCACGCGTATGTCGCATTCATTGACACAAAATCGAGAATCGGTACCATACAGCGCTCGCTAAAGAGTGCTGAAAGACGGGTGTTTAGCTCAGTTGGTAGAGCGGCGCCCTTACAAGGCGTAGGTCACAGGTTCAAATCCTGTAACACCCACCATATCTCGTCATAACGCCATCTGGCGTGTGCCTTGGTCGCTGCGGAGCGGTAGTTCAGCTGGTTAGAATACCGGCCTGTCACGCCGGGGGTCGCGGGTTCGAGTCCCGTCCGCTCCGCCATTTCAAGATTCTAAGACGTCCCAAAACGTTTTATCCTTTTTATTATCCTCGCAATAACAACAACTTAAGGTACTTTGACGGATCAAGGTGTCCAACGCCATCCCGCGCGTTTTGGGGGCACCGATGGGGGCATCTGGCCCGAAATCTCGAAATTCAGGGGGCACCATTGTTCACCTGTCTAATGGTTGCGCCAACAACCTTCAGTTTTTGCCGAACTACATCGTCGCTCCAATCCCAGAAAAGACATTCCTCTCGCCAGCGACGCACCTTCACTTGGTGGCATTTCTCGATATGAAGTTGGTTAGTTTTCGTCTCCTTCGGCAGATAGGTTTCATCCCTCTTGCCGGGGTCGTCGGTGTTGTCGAAAAGATTCTCAACGTTAAACGTCATAATGCTGACGGCTTCGCCATGCGCCGTCCACGACGCACCTAATGTCAGCAGAAAGAGCAAAGGAATCACGATATTCACGATATTCACCATTCGTCGATTAAAGCTGAAAAGTTTGGCATTGAAGCCTCTCTTCACGATCTAGCTTGCAGGTAACTGGAAGAAACAGATTTGCGTCGCCACGAATGCATTAGATTGCACAGCTATTGCTTAACTTTATACCGGCGATTTTACGATCTAAAACCTGATGAATTGGGCCTCACCCCGTTGGTCGACTTGAACCAGGCGCGAATTAGATGCTCCAAACGCCACCGAGCTTGCGACGGAGGAAGTTAAATCGAATAGCGCATACCGAATTCAGTTGCTGTCTTGCCCTGGGAAACCAACCAAGCCGTGACGTCTATCTTTAATTTTACGAGCGGTTTTCACGATTGAAGATTTGTTATAACATAACATTTTTAAACCCGGCAGTTAGCAGATGGATGCATCGATAACTTTGCCAATATTTTTGGGCTCTGCCGCAGTGGTTCTCGTCTCTTTGATCGGCGCATTGGTCTTTTATGTTAGTGAGAGCCGACTAAAAAGATGGATGCCGTTGCTCATAGCCGTCGCTGTGGGAGTTTTGCTCGGGGACGCTTTTCTGCACCTCATTCCTGATGCCATGGAGATGGCACAAAGTTCGGAATCGAAGGTCGCACTCTGGGTACTGATAGGGGTTATAAGCTTCGTTTTCCTAGAGAGTTGCCTCCAATGGAGGCACGATCATGCCATCACAACCGCTCGCGAAAACCAAGGGGAGATAGCATCTTTCGCTAAGATGAACCTTTTCGGCGATGGAGCCCACAATTTTGTTGATGGCGTTTTGATCGCTTCGAGCTTCCTAGCGGACCCCGCTTTGGGCATTGCCACTACGATTGCGATTGTCTTGCATGAGATTCCTCAGGAAATCTCAGATATCGCAGTCTTAATTCAGGGTGGATTTAGTCGTCGCACGGCTGTCCTTCTTAATTTCTTTTGTGCAACCGCCTGTATTGCCGGGGCGCTTATCACAATCCTTTTTTCCCAGCTTATGGAACTAAATCTCAGTGCGATGTTGGCATTCACCGCGGGTGGCTTTATATACATCGCCACAAGCGATCTGGTCCCGCTTCTACGAAGCGAAAAGTTGAAAGCCTCCATTCCCGTGCAGTTTGCATCGATCACGATCGGAATTTTGTCGATGCAGGCAATCCTATGGTGGGAAAGCGCGAACTTCCTTTGACACTCGAAGATTACACGGTTGCGGCCTCAGCTGGATTTTCCGTCTAGGAACGTTTTAGCAAGTCCTCGGCTTTTGTTCTGATAAAAATGAAATACATAGAAACAATGAACACTGAATCAGAAGAAATCGGGTCCAGTAGCCCTAGCGGAAAATGCACGCTTTTCGTCTGCACCTCATGCAGACCAACTGGTTTTCCAAGGGAACCTAAGGAAGATCGCCCAGGCTTCCTTTTATATCACAAGATTTTGGAAGCTTTGGAAGGATCAGATCTTCAAGATTCGGTGAATGTGGAGGCTGCTAAGTGTTTAAGCCTTTGTCCCAGGCCCTGTGGTGTAGCACTGACATCCGGCGAGACGTGGACTTATTTATTCGGAGACCAAGATCCAGCCACGTCTGTCGCATCTATCTTAGAGTGCGTTTCCATTTATCTTAAATGCGATGACGGAGAGATGCCGCGCGGCGTTCGCCCCCCTGGTCTTAGGGAGAGTATTTTGGGCCGCCTACCGCCACTAACAAAAAAAATGGAGATCTTTTATGAGTAGTTACGAAAAAGTACCGGTAACAATCCTCACAGGTTTTTTGGGATCTGGAAAAACGACCTTGCTGAACCGAATTCTGACCGAAGAACACGGCAAACGGATCGCTGTAATTGAAAACGAATTTGGCGAGGTGGGCATCGATCAGGGGCTCGTAATAAATGCTGACGAAGAGGTCTTTGAGATGTCGAACGGGTGTATCTGCTGTACCGTTCGAGGCGACTTAATTCGCGTACTCGGAAATTTGATGAAGCGGCGCGATAAGTTCGATTATGTGCTTGTAGAAACCACGGGACTGGCGGATCCCGGTCCCGTGGCCCAGACGTTCTTTATGGACGATGAGATCAAAGACGAATTCTCATTGGATGGAATTGTCACATTAGTTGATGCCGCACACATCGATCAGCAACTTGGTAGGAGCGACGAAAGTTCGGAGCAAGTAGCGTTTGCAGATGTGTTAGTTGTAAACAAATCTGATTTAGTTTCCGACGAGTCGCTTGATCAACTCGAATCTAGGCTTCGCGAAATGAATCGTATGGCAAAGATACTTCGGACGGAAAGAGGGAATGTCCCTGTAGATACTGTGTTGAATTTGAGTGCTTTCGATCTTGATCAGGCGCTCGAAAAGCGGCCCACATTCCTTGAGCCAGAATATCCGTTTGAGTGGACTGGCGTTTATTGGCTAAGCGCAGGCCGTTATGAGTTGAGTTTGCAAGAGGGTCCGGATCCCAATATGTCTCTCGTAGTTCTAGCGAATCAGTCGACCGAAGAAGAATCGCTGCACGAGGGGGCCGAATGGTGTGTTAGGCAGTTTGCCGAGTCTCCTCAGCCTTTGCGACCCACCGAAGTGGTCCCCTTGAATAAGCACGTCGATTTGCAGCTAGAAACAGAGGGCCAAAAATCTTTTTTCCTAGAAATTGAGCAGCCTATGTTTGTGGGTCTATTTGCTCAACACACTGCTGAGGAATTTGACATCAAACTTTTTGCGAAGACAGGAGAGAGTCTGCCTTTGTCTGCGGAACGAACTTGGGTTGCTCAGCACGAGCACGACGATGAGGTGACTTCAATTGCGATAGAGCGGGACGGAGATGTCGATATCCAGCAGCTGAACGATTGGTTAAACCAACTTCTGGCCGAAAAAGGAGTGGACATATTTCGCCTAAAAGGTTTCATCAGCATCGCCGATGATCCTCGGCGATTCGTCTTCCAGGGCGTGCACATGTTGATTGATTCACAACCAGAAAGACTGTGGGGAGAGATGCCGCGCAAAAACCAATTGGTTTTTATCGGCAGGAACTTAGATGAAGAGGCAATTACTGCAGGATTTGATCGGTGCCTGGTTCACTAACACAAAAGCCTCAAGGTGTTTTGCGTGATGGCTGGACTGCGGATGTGCAGGATTACGCGTTAGTATGCGACTGGGCCGCGGGCGGCGGGGTATTGCTCGTCGGTGATGCGAGCTCAACACTTAGCTGTTTAGATGGTAAAAGTGGTGGCCTCCTTTGGAAGCAAGGAGATGTTCACGGCGGCGGGCTACTAACATTAGCTGTGCATCCAAACGGAAAAATCCTAGCGTCCTCAGGGCAAGATGGAGAGGTCGTTTTTTGGAGCGTCGCTGACGGTGATAAACTTCGCACTATCAAAGTCTCCAAAAGCTGGGTGGAGCATTTATCTTGGTCTCCAGAAGGATCCTCGCTGGCCGTAGCTTGTTCAAGAACCGCGCTAGCACTGGATCCACACGGAAGCGAGAAATGGCGATCTGAAGACCATCCAAGCACCGTTAGCGCGATCGCATGGTCAGGAGAAAAAGAACTGGCTACAGCATGCTACGGGAGCGTGAATTTCTACGAAATCGAAAAAAAAACAGTCAGTCAAAAACTAGAGTGGCAAGGATCACTTGTATCGATGGCACTCAGCCCAGATGGAGAAATTGTGGCGTGCGGCAGTCAGGATAACTCCGTGCACTTCTGGCGTCGTTCGACCTCGGAGGACGCTATGATGTCGGGATACTCAGCTAAGCCGAGCAGCCTATCCTTTGACCATTCTGGTGTTCTTCTGGCAACCGGTGGCGGCGAACGAGTTACTGTCTGGAGCTTCGATGGCGACGGCCCAGAAGGAACCGTACCCGGAGAGCTGGAACTTCATAGTGAGTCCATTACTTGCCTCTCGTTCGCACCACGTGGAATGCGTTTAGCCTCCGGTTCGAAGGATGGCTCCTTAGCTATCTGGTCGCTAAATAGGGACGGACATGGTGGTGCGACCGGAGCGGTATTAACTTTTGAATCAATAAGCGCGCTTAAATGGCGTCCAGACGGGCGGGCTATCGCGGCTACTAGCTCTCAGGGAAGCGTCACGTCCTGGCGTATCGCAAGATAAAGGTAAACTCCTGAAAGATATAAAAAATACGTTCCGCAACGTCGAGAAAATGCTCAAAAACTCACGTTGGTTCGACGACGAATGGGCAGTGTACAACCGGGGGCCTTACCTCCAGTTATATAAATCTGGCTGGTATAACCACAACAATTCCGGCGTTCATTTTGAAACTTTTATAGAAGCCGCTCAGTTAAAAAAAAAGGCCTTCCCAATCTTAATGCACGCGGAGGAGGATTGCCCTTGTCAGACAGAATTCATTCAAAAATTTTTATGCCTTGAGGGAAATCGAATTACAGAATGGAGAGGTTGGTCGATAGAAAACAAAGGATACAGTGTTTTACGAAAAATCGTGCCGCTGGGCGTCAAGAAGCTTGAAGACAGGATATACGCGGAGTTGTGTCAACTTCAGGTGCTTGCGGCAAGTATCGATAGGACGTTGGCTACTTTGAGCAACGAAGATTTTTAGCTGTCGCACAAAATAGGTATGTCGGATGAAACGAACAAAAAGCCCCTGCGTAAAGGTTTGCGAATTTTCAGGGCCCGCGAGTTGGTGCATTGGCTGCGGCCGAACTCGTGACGAGCGTCACCTTTGGGATAAGCTGAAACCCTACGCGCGAAACAAGTTAAGTGCGCAACTGAAAAAAAGAATGTTGAAAATGCGAGCCATCTAGCAGGCTTGGCTGCTCTTTCAACTCGGGCCTTGGCCCATTTTTGTGCTCAATATAAATGCAGATTGATTTGGCAGCGCCACTCGGTTTGTAATTTTCATTTGTCCCATCCTGCAACGCCTGCGATAGCACTTCCCTTATCGACGTATATACAAGCGCGCGTATAACGCCGATAACGGGAGAGGTGTTGCAGGTGTCGCAGATGTTACCCGGTCTGTGAAACCCAAAAACTGCGAAAACTGAAACGCTGTTTGAATATGTGCTGTGCTGTCGTCAATCCTCGCAGGTAAACCGTCCTCGATCGGCTTTTTGGGGAATGAAGGAGTAACGCAAGCGCTCGAGGCCGTCCAAAATCCAGCCGCTTGTCAAAAACTTTCTGACAAAACGGCTCATGACGAATTGTGCTTTTCAGACTTAGCTCGAGATGTTGCACCTTACAATGTGACCATCAACAACTTGCTGCCAGGACAGTTTGAAACGGATCGGCTGGTCTCAAACCATGAGCGATTTGCCTTGGCGAGTGGACAGACAGTTGAAGAGTTCCAGTCGAAATCGAAGAGAGGTATACCCGCCGGCAGCTTTGGCCAGCCGCAGGAATTCGGCGCTTATGCCGCTTTTCTCTGTGGCGCCAGTGCGGGTTTTGTTACGGGGCAGAACCTGCTGCTGGATGGTGGTCAGTATCCCGGCATCATGTGAACAGGAACAGGGCAAACAGGTATGCTCAAAAGGTCGCCGAGTACACCGCCAATCCTGATCCGTTCTGACCTGACTTCGGTAAGCGTGCCAGGCTGCAATCCCATTGCCGCGTTTGAGACCGTCAATGTTGATTGGACCTTCTTGCCCGCGGCAGTGTCCACTTGCCCAGGTCGTGCGATCAGTTTTCCAGGTAAACCTGTTACTACTCGTTCGCACGATGACGCTACCGGTTGTTGCTACCGCATCGTGCCCGGCATCCCACCGTCCACCACCATGATCTGCCCGGTGATGGAGGTTGCCGTGACAAACACGATGACCTGCGCCGCGATGTCTTCCGCCTGGCCCACACGGCCGAGTACTGCCTGGCGCCGTGCACCGGCCGCGACAGCATCGGGTAGGCGTTTGGCCATGCGGGTGTCTTCTACCAGTCCCGGGGCAACACAATTGACGGCGACTTCCGGTGCCATGGCTACCGCCAGGCAGCGGGTCAGGTGGTTCAGTCCCGCCTTGCTGGATGAGTAGGCAATACTGCTGCTCCCAGGGCTGATGCCCCCGGCGGAAGAGATGTTGACGATGTGCCCGCCACCGTCCGCCTTCAACAGATCGGCGGCCGCGCGGGCCAGCAGAAATGGTGCGCGCAGGTTGGTCTCCAGGACACGGTCCCAGACATCCACGGTCAGCTTGTCCAGTTCGGGGAAGGGGATGCCGATGTTCCAGGCGGCGTTGTTCACAAGGATGTCCAGGCGACCATGGCTCGCCTCAACCTGCTTAATACAGGCTTCAATGGCTGCCGGGTCCCGTTGGTCCAGTTGCAGGTGCGCGGCTTTGCCGCCCTGGTCATGGATGGCCTGCACAGTGGCGCTCGCGGCTTCCTCGGCACCGACATAGGTGACAACAACCTTGGCGCCCTCAGCCGCAAGTGTTCGGGCGATTGCCGAACCGATATCGCCGGAACCGCCTGTAACCAGCGCCACTTTTCCGTCCAGTGTCATTTGCTATTCCTGTTCAGTGTCTCGGAGCGTTATGCATGGCAGACCGTGCCGTCGCCGAATCTCGAGGGCATCCTTGTTCATGATGCCGCTCCATAGGCAGCACTGACGGCCTCAAAAAAGAGCCCCATGTTCAGGTAGAACATGCCCACCGCATCCGGGTTCGATGACTGCTGGACAATCACGAGGTTGTTGGCGAAATCGATGTAGATCATCTGCCCATGGATGCCGACCGCCGTCATTGTGTTGAGCGGTGCATCGACGTACCACTGGCTCTTGTAGGACGCCGTCTCACTCAGCCCTTGGTTGTAGTGTGACGGGTCGCCACCGGCGCGGATCTTGTCGATGATTGCCGCATCAACCACCTGTTCACCCTGCCACCCGCCACGGTTGGCCACGAGTTGTGCCAGCCTGGCCAGGTCACGGACGCTGGTATTGAGACCGCCCCCCGTCATGACTGTGTCCTCTGCATCGGCAATGTAATAGGCGTCATGCTCTGCACCCAACCTGCTGTAGAGACGCTCGAACATCAGTTCTTCAAACGGCTTGCCGGTGGCACGCCGGATGACCCAGCCGAGGGCCTCGGTGGTGGCCGTGACGTACTGGAAGAACTCGCCGTGATCACCCTGCTTGCTGATGGAAGGTAGGAACTCATAAAGGGACGAGTAGGCGGCTTCCCATGGCCAGGGGATCGTTCCGGATGCATAGATAAAATGTGATATGTCCGAATCCGGGTCAGCGTAGTCCTCGTTCCAGTTGATGCCGACTTCCATGTCCATCACCTGGCGAACGGTCGCGTCACCCCAGGCACTGTCCGCCAGTTCCGGTACGTAGTGGCTGACCAGTTGCGTGTCGTCGAGCACACCTTCGGCAAGCAGCATCTCAGCGATCAAGCCGGTAAACGATTTGGTCACTGACATCAGGGCATGCCGGTCGGCAGCGGTCTGGCCGTTCAAGTACTGCTCATGTACCAGCCGGCCATCCTTCAACACCACGATGGCATCCGTGTTGGTGCCCTCGAGGTGTGTGTCCAGGTCGTCTGCGCCCGGAATCGTGACGCTAGCAAAGATGTCTATGGCGGCCGGGTCTGCTGGTGGCAGCATACTGACCGGGCCATCACCACGGGGTACGGTGATCGTATGAAGGACATCGGCTGCATGACGAACCCCGAGGCGGTTATGCGGCTTGTAGAGCCAGTTGCTACCGGTGACAGACAGATCGCTGGTCCCTCCGGGGTCCACGGTGAGCCCCAGTTCGTCGGCGGTCGGCGCGGGGCTCAATGTGTAGGCTGCCACGTACTGCGGATTGAAAGAGAGCCAGTAAAGCGCTGCACCGACGACCACGAGGGCAGCGACTGCAGCGATGGCTGTTTGCTTGAGCATGGTGCGAACTCTCCAGATCCGGGTTGAGATGAAGCAGCTGCCCCCCAAAAGAGGAGCAATGGCTTCGATATTCTTGCTAGGACCCTTCCCGAGGCACCCCAATCAATATCCATGCGATAGTGCACTTACTCGTGTAGTGCCAGGCATGCCGCGTCCCGTTCTGCACAACGACATCTCCGGCCTCGAGATCAACAACCTCACCATCGTCCAGTTCAAGGCGGATGGTGCCTTCGAGCAAAATGCCGTAGTCAACTGAATCTGTGGTGTGCATACCCCCTGTACCGGGTTCCATATGTTCCATCATTCCCGGCAGTTCTGATTGCATGCGCTGGATAGCCGCTTCAGTATCGTCAGCCTCGCGGTTGTCCGGATCGAACTGTACGATGCGAACGCGGGTGCTGCCGACGGCAGGAAATATAGACGTCCACCTGGACTTATGCTCAGCCTTGTAATCCGGGTTCAGGGGAACTTTGGTATCTGGAAAGGTTGCCCAGATTTCGCGCCATGTCATGCCAGGTGCTTCAACGACGTGATCGGGTTCCGCCACCTCAACAAACACTGATTTACCTTGTTCATTGTGACCTGTAACCACCCTCTTCATATTTTATTCTCCCGATAGATTCTCGTGTCAAGCTGGGACATCAACTCTTTCAGAATTTCAATTTGTAGCTCGTGTTTCATACTCCCCCTCCCAAAGTAGTCGCTAGATGGTGCGTTGGTTAGTGCTGTAACCCGCCAAGATCACAGCCACGTTTCTCAAGTATCGGTCTCAATGCCCGATAGGCTGCCGGTGTTAGGCTCAGTGGAATTCTCGGGTACAGGTGGTGAATGATGTGATACTGCATACCTGCTGAAAACACATTGCCGAGCCGGCTCTTAAAAGCGCGTGTATCCCGATAGCGGCCCTGCTCGTCGCCGGGACGATGCGGCTGCCAAGCCAGATAGTAATTCAAATGAAATTCAGCGAGGAATTTCGGCAGACACCAAAGGAAGAAAGCTTCAATCGCATGGCCCGTCCAGGCCATGGCAAACAGGACGATCAAATAACCCAATTGCATGATGACGGCATCCATCATCAGGTGACCTTGACCTGTTGCCTCCAGGATCTTGCCGTATCTGCCGCTGCGTTCCGATGCAGGTTGTCGACCCACGATCATCATGCGGATGAAATCGAGGTTGTTTTTGGCGTGTACATCAATGTCGCAGTCTTTCTCTGGATGATTGGTGTGCTTGTGATGCTCCATATGTGTTGCGCGCATTACCCGATACGGATAAACCAACGGGATCGTCGACACATGCCCAACGAGTTCGTTAAGCCAGCGTAAAGGTTTGCCCCTGCCCGCGATGATGTTGTGCTGCGCTTCGTGAGAGGGCAGGTAAGATAACGCCACATTCAACGTGGCGATGGGGAACGCGATCCAGAGCGACACGATATCGAGGAGCACCAGCGGGAAGAGAGAGATGAACACGAGGCAGTTGCCGATACCCCAGACGACTGCACCCCAGGGCACAATGCCCATGTATTTGGACGCTATCTTTCGCTCGAGCACGTCGAGCTGTTCATCGCTGACATCTTCTAGATTTTCAAAAAGCGTATCGATTTGAGCGAGCGCTACTTGACCCATATCCAGCTCCCTCGTAGCTGCGCCATCAAACCAAATGTCATTGCTAGCAACGCGCTGACGGCATAAACCTGCCAACCGTTGGACATGAACCCAAGCGCGATCATCGTTTGTGCTAAGAACGGCATAAGAAACCCGACAGCAAAGGCCATCGGTGAGAGAAGGGCTTTAATCAGTGTTTCCACTTCACCTCCAGAAATGAAATACTTTTTAGATGTAGACATTGCCTACTCCCATATTACACCGTATCATGTAGACGATGTCAACATTCCTTAATAGTAATAATTGAGGAGCAGCAAAAAACCATGAGCGTCCAAGCTACCGCCGCGACCGAAACCAGAAGCTATCACCATGGCAATCTCGCGGCCTCTATCCTCGAGCGCGCGGCAGAAATTATTGACGAGGAAGGCATTGAGGCCCTGACCCTCAGAGGTATCGCCCGGGACCTAGGTGTTTCGCATGGTGCACCGAACAGGCACTTTAAAAACAAGGCAGCCCTGCTCTGTGCGCTGGCAACCTCCGGATGGCTCAGCGTTAGGGATGCGACCCTTGATGCAGCCGATGCAACAGGCAGCAGCAATGCGCATATTCGACTTAACGCAATGGGGCAGGGTTATCTGCGCTGGGCTTTTGCTAACCGATCCCTCTATCGCGCCCTGTATCACCCGGATGTGAACCGCTATGCCAGTACTGAACTGAAGGAAGCGATTGATCAGTTTTCACAGATCGTCAGGGATGCAGTTGAAGAGACGCAGAAAGAAGGTCGGGCGCAGGACGTACCGCTCAATGTGCTCACTGTGTTTACAAATGCGGTGCCCACGGGTGCGGCCTTAATGTTGACCGACCCACTGTTGCATCATGACGTTGAATCGGAGGGAGAACTCGACCGACTCATTGAGCAAATCATCGAGTTGGTTGTGCCCGTCGCGGGGATCAACAAGTAATGGGTTCAGAGTAGTTACACTGAATTCTCTACTCCCATTACTTGATTGGCTGCGCTGCGCGTCCACAGCCAGTTCTGAATCCAGTTTCCGGCTACTCGCCGCTTTTGATTGAGATTACAGAATCTGATTCCACCTATAGATAAGAGGAATCAATGATGTACACCTTTCAACTGTTGGAAGATTCACCACGGCGTCAGCCTTGGAACAAAGGAAAACTCGTGGGTCAACGCCGACGCGCCCGGATTTTCTAACTTTCACCCGAATCTGTCGAAAGAATGTGATCTACAGCCTCTGAAAAGATCTCAATATCCTTTCGTAACTGTTTCCGACTGCGATCCGCGCGGAATGCGGAAGTCACTACCGTGCCTTCTGCAACAGTCTGTATCAGCCGTGCTGCTGAGCGAAGTCGCTCATCATCGGCATTCGGGTAATCCCTGGCCAAACTTCGCTCCAGCGTTTTCAATGTGACTTTGTAGAAACGCTGCAGTGATTTATGGCTTGTTTCAGAGTGCTTAGCGAGCGCCCACAGCTCTGTAAACAACGCAATGGTTTCTTTCTGAGAGGAGTCCCACATCACCCAGCTGATTCGCTCCCTGAGATTCATATGGTTTGAAGCTGTTTGGTCCGTGGGTGTATAGGGATCAGTACTCGCCCCGTATTTGTCGAAGACACTACTGATTATCGCGTCTATAAGCTCATTCTTGGACGCGAAGTGATAGGTCAGATTGCCCGTGCTGATTCCGCAGGCGTCTGCAACCTTACGCATACTCATTGCGTGAAAACCTTCGGAAACTAGCAGTTCTTCCGCTTTCTCCAGAATCTGGGCCTGGGTGAGCTTTCCCCGCGGAGAACTAACGTTATTGGGCATATCACACATCTGCAGATTTGATTTGACGATATTAGCACGTATGTCCTAATATCTCAGAATTAGGACGTACGTGCTATTTGACGTGTTGATAGGAGGAAGGGATGTCACTGAAGAGACTTTGTGCAACAAAACCCACGGAAGAACTGCTTGCTGCTATTGATGAAGATGGCGGCATCATTATTGAAGGATTGTTTCCGAAAGATGTCATTGAACGGTTGAGTGACGATGTGCTCGCTGCTGCAGATCAAGTGGTGCCGGGTGCTGCCACGCAGGGACTTGATGACGACGGCAAAGAGTTTGTCGGGTACAACACCATTCGCTTCTCCAGTCTCGGTAAGATCTCGGAGGCGTATTTCAATCTCCTGGACAATGAAGTTTATGCAGCACTCGCCGATGCGGTATTACTTCCCAACTGTGGCTCGTACTGGATCAACACCGGGCAAGCCATGCTGATTGGCCCTGGCTCAGAGGCCCAGATGCTGCATCGAGATTGTCTGAACTGGTTCCGCGCCGCGTCGGCCGACTGGCCCAACAGCCCCGAAGTGACACTGAGCGCCATGATTGCCCTGGATGAAATCACCGATGCCATGGGTGCAACCCGGGTCATTCCAGGCAGTCACAAGTGGGATGATTGCACGGACATGGGTAACCAGGACATGACAGTGCCTGCGGAAATGGGCCGCGGTGATGCATTGGTTTATCTCGGCAAAACTGTTCATGGCGGCGGCGCAAACGTGACAGAAGATTCCTGGCGCAACGCCATACACCTCAGTTTTGTACTGGGCTGGTTGACGCCGGAAGAATCCTGTCCTCTCGACTATACGGACGATGAACTGCGTTGCCGCTCACCGCGTGTTCAACGCCTGTTGGGTCATCGTTCCTACGATCCGCGACCTACACCTGGCGGTGGTCTTTGGCTTCGAGATGTCAGCAAGATCGAGGACGTTGCGGGGTTGTAGAGCCTCTTAGGAGCAGCTCAGCTCAAACGAGAAACCCAGAACGATAGCGTCACCCTAAAAAGGGAGCCAGGTCAGGAGACCAGACAATGGATCAACCCAAGGCACTAGAAAAAGCACTTGAAGCCGGATTCCACAGACGCTTTGGCAGTGTGCTTCATTACCAGTGGATATTTAGCGATGGCACAGCCGACATGGAACAAGGGCTTAAGGGCACTGCGGCGTTAGTGGAATCCCTGCAATCCGAAGCGGGTGTGCAAGGGTCGCAGGGCTACAGCGGCTATCGTCCCATTTCCACCGACGCAGTCGATGATTGCATTTTGTGGTTGGAGCGTTATCGAGACCTCAAATCCTGGGCAGATACTGAAACCCTCGCCCAGCATTCAGCCTCGTGGATGGCTATGGTGCTTATGAGCGAGGCAAACGAGCAAACGCGGTTTGGTGAGAGCTATGCCATTGTTGAAGATTCACTTAAAGAGGCACCCATAGTCGATGAAGAGAAAATGGCCGTTGACTGGACCATCTGTGAAACGACAAAACTGGATGCGCTGATCGCGATGCCTGGGTTGGTCGATGATTTAGCATCGCGGGCGCAGGGGGCAGGATTTAATCAAACCGCAGTGCGCTGCTTTGGCATGACAACGTCCGCCGGTAACAGTATGCATTTGTCGCACATCTGGACAGAACATGCGTCCACCGAAGAAATGATTGAGTTTGCAACTTTCAGACGTGCTTCTTCGGATATGGCGAGCTGGCGTGCAGAATTTCGTTCGATCGTGCCATCCATCGCCGCCAATCATCTTTTACAACGGGTCGTCTGAATCTACGAATTTTTGCAGGTAAAACGGGAGCAATGTCATGACAATAGGGAAATGGGACGGGCTGGAAACGGCCGCGCATCTGAAGGCTGGGGAAGTTTCTGCCGTGGAAGTCATCGATGCAGCGATAGAACGCTGTGAGCAAATTAATCCCGAGATTAATGCGTTCATCTGGACGTGCTTTGAAAAGGCGCGAGAAGAGGCAGCGCGGTGTGATGTCAATGCAGGCGCTTTGTCAGGCGTGCCGTATGCCATAAAAGACCTCGGTGGTAGCGCCGCCGGTGAACCGACTTCTCTCGGAAATCGCTTCCTCAAACAAAAACCGATTGTCTCTCCGATTGACGACAATGTCATCGCTCGACTCCGCAGTTCAGGGCTTGTTTCAATCGGCAGGACCAATGTCCCGGAGTTCGCCAGCGGCAATTGCCCAGGGGCGTCGGAAAACGAAGCCTTTGGCGATACACGCAACCCCTGGAACCCCGCGCACACGCCGATGGGATCCAGTGGCGGCAGCGCCGCTGCAGTTGCGGCCGGGATCGTGCCAATTGCGCATGGCAACGATGGTGGCGGTTCGATTCGATTGCCTGCAAACGCAAACGGGCTGGTTGGCTTCAAGGTCTCGCGTGGTCGCGTCAGTCTTGGACCCGCAAGTGGTCACGGCGCAGAGGGCACGCATACTGAAGGCGTCGTTACGCGCACGGTTCGTGATACGGCCGCATGCCTTGACGCCCTGGCCGGGTTTGAACCAGGAGATCCTTACAGCTGCTTTGCCTTCGAAACGCCCTTGCTAGAAACAATCGAGACAAAAGGACAACGGCTCAAAATTGGCTTTTGCCGTGTGAATGAATTGGGTCCCATTCATCCTGATACTGTGGATGTCGTTTCCCGCGTCGCGGACAAACTCGCTAATGTCGGTCACAGGGTCTCAGAAAGCCATCCAGAACGTTTGTTCGACAAAGACATTCTCGACAGGTGGAGCTTCATTTTCGCAACCGTGGTCGGGAACCTCTTTGAGGCGGTTAAACGAGGCTATGGTTATGAATTAACGGAAAAAGACGTCGAGCGTGGTACCTGGGTTGACTACACAAGATACAGAGACTCGAGCCTGCAGGAATATATGGCGACCGTAGCGCTTTTCAACTCGTTTTCCCGTGATATTGGTCAGTGGTGGCACGGGGAAGATGGATTTGATGTGCTGATAACGCCCACCTCCGCGCGCCCTGCGCCTGTGCTGGGCGATCTGGTTTCAAATCCAGACGACCGCACCTATCTGTGGGCCAACACATTCACGTATACGTCGCAGTTCAATTTTAGTGGGCAGCCTGCCGTCTCACTACCGTTGGGGGAGAGCAGTGAGGGTCTGCCCATCGGTGTCCAATTGGTTGGCCGTTATGGGGATGAACAAACCCTGATACAACTGGCCGCCGAACTGGAAGAAGAGATGCCCTGGAAAGACCGGAAACCGAAGATCTTTGCTGAGTAGATTGATTCCTGGTCCGAGGAGACCAGTGGAGTGCTGAGCGCAAGGCAACTACTGCGCAGGGTGGCTCGTAGATCGCCAACAACCAGAACATCAAGGAGTCCATCGAATGACAGTATCAATCGAACACCAGGCTGACCTCGCAGACGGGTACGAACGGGAGTCGGTCTACGTTGAGATGCAGGACGGATGCCGCATCGCGGTCGACGTGCTGCACCCCGCGAAGGGTGGTCGGCGACTCGACGGCGAGTTTCCGACGGTGCTTCACGCGACGCCGTACCGCCGCTCGTTCGTGACGTCGTCCACGTAATAGCTGTGCCGGTTGAGCATTCCGAGGCTGACGCCGTGGTCCACGTCTTCATCGACACGGTGGATCTCGTGGCTCGAGGCCAGCGGTGTCTCACCTTCACGACGCCGCCCCTCGAGGAGGGTGTCGAGGTCACGGGGGCGCCCACGGTCCACCTCGAGATCGCGACCACGGCCGATCGGGGCGCGATCGTCGCGACGCTGGAGCAGGTGCAGGCGGACGGCTCGGTCGCGTACCTGACCGAGGGCTTTCTGAACTTCGAGCACCGCCGGACCGGGGACGCCGAGATCGGCCACGACGGGCCGTTCTGGCACCGCTACCTGTCGAGCGATCTACTGCCTGTCCGGCCCGGCGAGCGGATGGCCATCCGCTTCGAGCTGTACCCCATCTCGTGTATCGTCCGGGCGGGCGATCGGATCCGCCTCACGCTCGCGGGCGCCGATGCGGACAACCTGTTGGTACCGACGATCGGAGACAAGGCCACCCTAGGTGTGACGCTCGATGGCGACCGCGCCTCGCGGCTGCTGCTGCCGATCGTCAACCCGCACCTCGCGCCGACGGCCAGCAGTCTGATCACCGACAATGCAAAAACTTGGCGGGTCTTCGGCGAACGGAACAACTTGTTTTATGACTTTTGGCACCTTCTATTTGCTCTTCCTCGCAGTTTGCACCGTCTTCTTTTCAGTTAAGTCTGATGCAATCAAAGACAGGTTTCTGATCAACTTCGCTGATCGAATCGATAACACTGCTTTAGCGTCTTCCTATCTAATCACCACTGTTGCATTCATTGCGCTTGGCACACTGATCATGCAGGAGGTCTTTTAGGTTCAATAAAACATCTGGCCTTGGAGTATTTATGAAACCTCATCTAGAGATGACAGAAGACAATCTCGCTGCCATGGAAGTGTTTGCAGAGTCCAGCGATGCACCCATCGTCATGGTGAACCTCATGCAAGTGAGGCCGCATGCCGAGTACGACGATCCAGCGTTAAACGACTGCTCAGGTTTAGCGGCTTTTGCGCGTTACACCTCGGGTTCTGCCGACGTCAGAAAAGAGGTGGGAGCTGAGCTGGTGTGGTCTGGCAAAGCGATCCAGATGCCTATAGGGCCGTCAGAGAAGACTTGGGACATGGTGGCCTTAGTACGATATCCGAACGCCAGAGCTTATTTGAACATGAAGGCAACGAAAGCCTACGGGGATGCCAGAGTGCATAGGAGAGCCGCGCTATACGATTCAAGGCTGATCATGACCATAGAGAACTAGTTCTTTGGAAGCCAAGCCATGACTTTGTTGTCCGTGGATAAAGGCTCTTAGCCGAAGCTCTAATTCACTCTTGATGTCCTCACTTGAACGCTCCTTGGATGATACAAATGCATGGTCTTTGAGTATTCCATGCGCCTGAGCAAGAAGCTGCGTCGCTCGCACCTTGTTTGAGTCTGTTTCCAGTTCACCACGCATCATCTGAGTGAGCGTCTCCAGGCTTCTTTCCGGTCGGCTATCGTCTTCTCGACCAACACAACCTCTGTTTCGCGCTCCAGCTTCTCCACCGTTGTGGCGACGTTGGGGTTGTTCATGAGCCTGTGTGCCTCTCTGCGCACCATAGCAGGCTTCATCTTGCTTGCGTTGTAGCTCTTCCGATAAGCCTCTGAAAGGCTGCTGCCGGAAGTTACGTGGCGGCAAAAGGCCGATTGTTTGCTTGTTAATTTGGATCGCATCTGTCGTACAGCTCCTCGATTCAACTCTTCTAATTGAATCTTCGCGACTCAAGATATTGCGTTTAAACTCTCGCTAGCCTGCGCAAATCAATCTTCCTGACGATAGAAACCGCTGGCTAAGGTGTTAGTAAATAGTTTGAGGAAATAAAAAGATGAAAATAGTTTCAAACATAATGCATCCAACCGCGACAGCAGCAAATAGTGGCTTAGAAGCTGCGATGAAGGCGGCAGAATACTGGAACAGCAAATGCTCAATACCGCAGACCCTTTACAGGGTCATCGCTGGAATGCCACTTGGCACCATGGCGAACTCGATGAGAGCCGATGATTGGGCATCTTTGAGTGAAGCGGTTGTGCCTATGTATACCGATGAGCAAAACATCAAACACCAAGAGGAGATCGGTAAATACCTCTCGTCCCCACCTGAGTCCTCAATCGCCGATGTAGTGCATATGGCAGGCGAACGACCCAGCGCGCCGACAGATATCATCGCGCAAACAGGTGCAAGGGCGATAGACGTGTTGGGTGCAGCATCATGGATGACGGATATGGCGAATTACGTTAATCAAGTTACAGGGCATCCAAATGTAGTAATCCAAATGGGATATGGCGTGCCTACCAGCACCGTCAAACCAGGTTCTATGGCGATTGTTACTTATCAAGGCTCGACCGCTGAGCATGATGAGGCAACAGCTAAGCTGCGGACAGATGAGGGATACTTGAGAAGAATGGCCAGCGCGAATGACTATTTCGATATGGGTTCGTTTTTCAACATTCTGATGCGCAAGCTAATCTGAAGAAATTCGCAGAGAAGCGAGTGTCCTGCGATTAGGATTAGGGCACTCGCTCCACGTCAGTTAATTGGTTTTCGTCGCAGTATTGAATCCCCAAATGAATGCAGGAGCATCACTTCCAAGTACCTTGGTACGGGAGGAGCCAACGAGCGTGCCCGCCGCTATGTTTATCGTTACTTGCTCCGTTGTTTCAATATTGTCTCCGCTCATCGCGTTAGTGCCTTGCCAAACGACCTCACTGAATGCGCGTTCGTCTGTTACATTACAGCTCGTTACTTTGTAGGTAGTAGAGGATTCTTTGATCCAGTTAGGCGAGCCACTCCACTCGCTCGCGATCGGTTGCTCTGTAGTGGCGTTGCCCATAGACGACGTCATGGCAAACTTGAGCTTGTCTTCTCCAGTTTTTGTTATCGAGTTTTTGAACTCCATATCCACGACTTGGTTTACTGCTTGATTCCAAAATCTAAAATTGCCCTCCCAATTTCCGACCTGCGCATCAGCAAAATCTTTGACGCAATCCTCTAGATTATGGCCATGGCCATCACCCCAAGAAAACGTCGTAAGCGTGCTGAGAATCAGCCCCGCAGTTATCTTTCGTATTTCCATTAGTCCTTTCCCCAAGTTTTTTCTTTTCCCGATAAGCAAGCTTATTAAGTTAATGCACAATGTTTGCTTACCTTCAGCGAGCTTGCGCTTGGTCAAAAGCGAGAGTCAAGCAGTCCACGCTACCCTCACTTGTCGAGCTTTGGCACCAGTCGGCGTACCACTGCATCATCGTAATTCGTTGATCTAAGAACTTGGTTCTCAGGTAAGCCGCTCGAACATGATTGCGTTCTTGATGATCGAGTTGTTTTTCAATCCAGTCGTAGTTGAAATTGTTTTCATTCAGCACATCAGTCATCAAGCTTCGTAAGCCGTGTGCCGTGACTTTATAGCCCAGCCGGTGCAGCCCCATCCGAAGGGTGTTCTCGCTCAGGAAACCTTGCTTGGCCTCGCTCGCAAACACGTAGCTCTCAGGCCCTTTGTAAGTAAGCTGGTGAAGTTCGGCGAGGATCTCGACCGCTTGCCGCGGTAACGGCACAACATGTTCCGTTTTGCTTTTCATCCTCTCACTCGGGACGACCCACAGTCTTCTCTCCAGATCAATTTCGTGCCAGTGGGCTGCTCTTATCGCTGTGTTGCGCAGGCCCGTGTACAACGCCATGAGCAGACCAGCGATCGTTGGAAGCTCCAGCAGCTGTTCTTCACCCCTAACTTTCAATTTCGCCACGAGATCAGGTACATCGGCCTGTGGTAGTGCTGAGTGATGTTTTACCGGCGGTTTCTTGAAATAAGTATTGTCCGCCATGTCCTTTGCAGGATTGATCGAGCACAGATGCAGAGCTTTGCCATGGGCGAAGATCTGACCGCATATCACTCGTGTTCTCCTCGCTGATTCCTTGATGCCGCTGTCATAGATCTTCTTCAGCACGTCAAAGAGAAAAGCCTCTTCAATGGAATCGATAGGCAGCGTGCCTAGATTTGGCAAGAGGTAACGTCTCACGAGTCCTGAGTTACGTTCAAAGTGGTGATGACTCCAAGAGTCTCGGTTGTGAGCAAGCCAAGCTTGAGCGACAGAACCGAAAGACTGTTGCGAAGCTGTCACTTGCTTCATCTTAGCCAGACGTTTCATGACCACAGGATCTTGGCCCTCTGAGACCGATCCTTTGGCAGCTAGTGCTCGTTTGCGTGCTTCTTGAAGGGACACTTGGGGGTAGGCACCGAGGCCCGCAGTCTTCTCCTTGCCGCCTACTTTGTAGCGAAAAAGCCAGTTGCGACTACCGTTTGTTTGGACGCGTAACCGAAGGCCGCCGCCATCGTTCAGGTAGTACATTTTAGTATTAGCTTTAGCAGCTTTGCAGTTCGCTTCGGTCAGGAGTTTTTCTTTCGCCATCGGTCTCTCTGAGTACCCGCTCTAGTACCCATTTTGAAACAGGATGGAGGGAGATGCTAGAGGACTAGGATGAACAAAAGTATCTGTTTTTATTGGTATTTCTTCATCTATGTGGATTAAGAGGGACGCAGAAATACATCAGTTTGGCGGACGTCCATTCCGCCATTTATATCAAGAATGATCTATATAACGGTAGGCAAGTAATTCTTTCAGCCTTGTAGGTCCGGTCAGTGCCCGCCTTTGTATCCACGAATTTATCTCAACCGACCTGATGGTTGAGTTGGTCGACACACCTTGACCGAGGACCTCCAGCTTTTCGTCGATCTCATATGTGACTTAGACCGGCGCATTTGCCCTCACTCTTCACTTTTAGCTACTTGGATCTAAGGGATTTCGCGGGTAGTTTTTTTACACGTATGGAGTCGCTGGAGTCCGCAGGAGAGCCGGGCTTTACGATTCAAGGCTGTTTATGACCATAAAGAATCAGCTCTCGGTTTGATTGGACTAATCCCCGCGTTAATTTCTGCGCAAGTGCTACCCCGCGAATGCGTGGCAGCGCATTAAGTCAATTTCTAGTTCGAATAATCTGCCGATCAATCAGCCCGCCATCGCATAGGTATCACAGGTCATAGAAAACCCGTGCACTATCTGACGCTGCGCGGAGAAGCCTGCGACGATATCGGTGAACCAGCTTTCAGTGCGAGCATCCAGTGCCCGGCCCAGGGTTGCACCATCTGCAGCACCGAGAGAGATCATGACTGTGCCCACGGTTTCACCAGTGTCTCCAACAAAAACCTGCATGGTCACGCCGTATCCTCTTTTGTCCATCTCAGCAATCATGCCTTCCAGATCAGTCAAATAGCCGGCAACGTCATCTGTTTCAACGTACATATTGTAGTAGTAGCCGCTCTCCGTTACTGCCGCCGGGCGAACAATGCGCCAGCTATCCCAAGTGCGAATCGTACGATCCACGTCAAGCTTTGCTACTTCCGCGCGAACGACAGGGTTGTTTGGATCCGATGACCATGCTTTCTCCTGCGACTCGAAGAAAGTCCACAGATAATGATCTCCAATGACCTGAGCACCCGAGGTTGGCGAGCAAAGTCCCATTGCCATTGAACCATTGGCTTCGACAAGCTTTGGTGCACTCTTTTTTGCCCACGCTGCATATCCAGCTGGGTCATTCGTGTTTAATGTAATAAGGTTCATCACCCCTTCCGCGAAGGAAGCATTCGCCATCAAGGCCAGCAGTACACCAACAAAGGTGGATCGTATTTTGTTCATGAGATTCCTCTCTTATCTTTTATTTTTTGGTTAGAGCCTTTTCCTAAGGACTTAATGCATCTTAGGCGAGAAATGCTGCAAAGAAACCTCGTTCGGTGCGTTTAGAGATTGGCGCTGTATCCTGCTTTATGGCACAGCTCGTAGGGCGCGAGGCTTGTTCTCAACGTTGTTAGGTTCGGCAGGCTAATGCCGCAGCACTCCGATAAGCGTCATTTCCAAGTATGACCTGGGACTGCTGATAGATCTGCATCTAGAGATAACTGAAGATAAGGTTGTCGCAACCGAACCGTTTGCAGAAGGCGGCGGCACGAAAGTTCTAATCTCTACCAACTCCAGCTATTGGGCTTTCATAGCTAAGCGCATAGAGTCGGTATCCTCAAAAGCTTTAAAGGACGCAATCTTGCCTCCGCGGAGTTTAAACATATGCATGGTTTCGCTGTCCAAGCCTTCGCCGGTCATTTTGTTATGGACGTAAACGGTATCGCCCACTACATCAATATTGATAGGTGTTAACGTGAACTCAGGCCATAAGGTCGGAATTTTTGAGAAAACTCCTTCAATAACAGCGTCAGTACCGATAAAGACTCCTGACTGCGGCAATTCGCCTAGAACCGTGAAAGTCAGATCGTCTGTGTGCAGCTTAGCCCAAGCGTCTGTGTCTCCAGCAGCAAACGTCTCGTAAGCCGCCGCTACCAAATCCCTCGGCTTCATTTCATGTGATTCGTGATGTACTGCTACCACGAAAGACGGCAGAAGCGTTATAGATATAAGCAAGAGCTTTGTGATTTTTACATTTTTCATTCTTGATCCTTACTCAGTATTTTTTGCTCCGTACTCTCTACGAAGCCATCCTTCTCTGACTAACTGTAATTGCCTAAACTCAACTACACTCCAAATCTTAATTTAGCCACGAGTGTTAAGCTCCGATAACCTCGAAACGATTTCCTTTTGCGACAGGTTCGATGCACCATCAGATTGGTGACCTTCCTCCCCGTAAATGTCCTCTTCGAACCAATCGATGAACTCTTGACTTTGATTTGACTCTCAAAGGTACCACACTTGCCTTGCGCTATCGGTCTTTCGTCCAGCTCAATCTGTCTTTACAGCTATTCCCTGCATTTCGAAACGTAAACCGAATAGTAATGGTCCTGACCCTACGAACGCTCTAGGCGGAAACGTGTCTTTGAAGTACTGGCGATAAACCGAGTTAAAGTCTTCGTAAAGATCTAGATCGGGGCAATAGATCGTTACGTATACCAAGTCGTCCATGGTCATTTCTGCGCGGTCCAAAGTTGCTTTAAAGTCCTCCATAAGCAGGCGGGCTTCTTCCTTTGGGTCTTCAGGAACGGTTCTAGTGCCAGGTATTACTCCACCCTTACCAGATATGTAGAGAGTGTTGTTAACTAAAGCAGCATCACTAAACGGAAGATCGGCTCCAGCGACCTCGCTTTTGAAGATGACTTTAGAGGTTTCCGCTTGCACGGCGCCGTACGTTAGAAGTAGTGAAATGAGAAAGGGGATTGCTGTCTTCATGCGATTCTCCAGATTATCGGTGTACCGATAGTCTCTCGGTTTAGATGTTTTTGTGGGTCATAGGTCGCGAAATAGCCCGGAGGTGTGGATGCTCCGCAGTAGCACCGATAAGACCCTAGGCTATCCATAACACCAATAAAAAGACGAATAAAGTAATAATAGGTAGAAACGAATAAAAAGCGTCAGCCATGTGAGGTCTTTTAGGTAGGGTCTCTTCACTGCAAGCTATAAACACCATCGCTCTGGCCAGATAGGAGTAAAGGAGACCAAGTATCATCGTCGCAGTAATAGGCCCAATCGCGGATGGCTCAGTAGCATGGAATGCTTTAATCGCCCCCCAAACAAAGGGTACAAACCCAATCACTGGAAGAAAGTCGACCAGAGCAACTATACGGTCAACATCGATTCTTACTAAAGCAACTGAGATAGCAATAGCGACAGAGCTGACTCCAAGAAATGCTGAAGGTGATATAAAAGCCGCGATGCCAGCGGATTCTTCAAACATACTTAGCACCCCAATTGAAAAAATTCCAACGGCCCCAGCACGAATCCAAATAGGTTTGGTTCTCTGACTTGAATCTCCTCTGTCGGTGTCCTTCAACAACGCACTAGTGATCAACTTTATCGTCAGGCCGCAAAAGAATCCGAACAGTGCGCCACCAAAGACTGGCCCTAGAGCAGTTGGGTCGCTCATAACTTGAAGGCCGCCCATTAAAGAAATACAAAACAATGCAACGCCAACATCCAGGGCGATCTGATTTACCACGACCAAAGTTCGTCTGCCGAAACCGTTCAAAAATATGGCTAAGACAGTGAGAAGCGCGAAAAACATAATGGGCGGGGCAGAAATCATGCTTCACTCTGTTTTTCTTTTTCATCCAGACTAATTTTCGCAAAGCTTACTTTTAATACACGTCTGCAGGTTCGAACGAAGTAATTCCATCGCTCCAATAGCGAACCTCAAACAAAAAAAGTCGAGTATTTTTGGTATTTGGCATTGAATATCTCGATTGATAACTGGGGTAAGAAGCTCCTCAAATGAGGACTCGAACTGGATCGGGGTTTGCAACCCATTATGGCTTCGCAGGGATTAGCGTAAGTTGGAGCTCCAAAAGAGTTCTTCAGCCAGCTGCTAAAAGCGCGTCGCCCTAAATTTTTGCCATTCTCTTGCCACCCTAACAGGCGCCCGTTTTTGTCTTTTTGCTACTTTTTCGATTGCTATCTGGGGCTTGAGCCCCTTTCGAACGTACATCTCAACGAGCTGACCAGACCAATATTCAGTGATGGCAGAGCCCTGTTGGTATGATCTAGGTATGTATTTCGGATCGATGAGGTTCGCGAAAAGACACTCTGCGGATTGATAACCACTCGCGCGAAGTTTGGCTAAGGCCGCAGTTGTTGAAATTTGTCCTTCAGCGGGTTGTCTGCCCGCTCCTCGCATTAGTGGTTCTGCGTATTCGCTCCAACCAAATTCTTCGCATACAGCTCGAACAATCTGATTTGTCCAATCTACAGGACGTCCCCATCGATAGACGCCCTTCGAAGTCAAGAAGCGGATAAGGCGAAGCTGCCTTTTTCGTGCAGCATCATTTAATTTATTCCGGACAAGCAATAGGTCCTGTACCGGAAGCCTATTTTTCTCCGCCATGTTTAGGCCAAACTTACATAGTTATTGATCAAATTTTTAGTGCTTCTATTTTTAGCCCAACGCTAATTTTCTATTGCATCGTACGAAACCGTCGTGCCCATATTTTTTATTTCGGCATGGTTTGTCTGCATCCACTCGGACGTTCCTGCCCACCAGTCTGACGTCATCATTTTATCCGTAAACCGCCCATAGTCTTCGTGCGAATCGAATTGAATCTCATAAATCGCTTATGCACCTCAGGCCCAGCGGATGTCCTCCATAATCGAGGGTTCTTTGCCCCCATTTCTTTGTGAATAGGCGCGGAGAGTTTTGATCCCTCCACGAGCATTTCAATACCTTTAGGCGTTCCTTCCCATATTGTTATCGCTGCAATAGTCATTTGTTTATTCCATTATTTCGCGTCGTGAGAGAAAAATGTTACGTCTTGAGCCGACTTTAAAGAAGTGCGGAAAAATTATTCGAGGGTCTTTCCCTGCAATTTCAATAAAGTGAAACTCATTCAGTCAGATGAAGAGCTTTCTTCTATGGTCATAATTAGCCTTGAGTCATATAGCGCAGTTCTTCGGTGCACTCTGGCGTCCTCATAGGCTTTCGTTGCTTTCATGCTCAAATAAGCTCTAGTGCTGGGGTACCGAACTAGTACGACCATGTCCTAAGTCTTCTCTGCAGGCCCGATGGACATTTTAATGGCTCTGCCAGACCATATCAGCTCAGCTCCTGCTCCTCTCCTCGGCAGAGCCTAAGGTATAACGTGCGAGAGCG
The DNA here is from genome assembly GCA_902528515.1 of K189A clade bacterium. Classification (GTDB taxonomy): domain Bacteria; phylum Pseudomonadota; class Gammaproteobacteria; order Pseudomonadales; family Azotimanducaceae; genus UBA4421. Next base: position 5,077 of record CABZTD010000017.1, on the reverse strand, counting down.
TCTGAACCTGTGCAATCGTTTAAGGCTGGATCGTCGTACTCGGCATTCGGCCTCACTCGCATGAGATTAACCATGACGATGGGTTTGTCGTTGGAAACTGCATACGCTTCCATCGCGGCGAGATTGTCTTCTGTGATCTCTAGATGCGGTTTCATCAGCACTCCAATGCCGGTTGTTTTGTTGAGCCTAAAAGACTTCCTGCATAATTAGTTTGCCGAAAGCGATGAACGCAAGTGTAGTGATCAAATACGATGAACCCGGCGTAGTGTTATCGATTCGGTCCGCAAAGTTGCTCAGGAACTTATCTTTGATCATATCCGACTTAACGGAAAAGAAGACTGAGCAAACTATCAGGCAAAGTTGATATAACGTGCTGAAAGTCAGTGAAGCGGTTGCCCGCGTACCTGCGGTGCTGCGGCAAAGGCCGTTCGGAAAATGATTATGGAATCTTTGTGCCGGCAGCGTTTGGTGACGTCGGTTTTTGCACCACATTCGCGTATAGCTCGCGCAAAAGACTCAGCATGTTTTGGGTCGAGCGTCGGTCAGCTGCTTCATGCAATTTGCCGGGAGGTCCTAGTCGCGCAGGTAGCGCGAAGCCATGAGGGGTTTTCGCATGGTGGTGAAAATTCCAATCGATGCCGGCTGCATCCATTTCTTCGAAAAACCGTCGTCGATTTTCACGCGTCACTAAGTGGTCATCCGCTCCGTTCTCAATCAATATCACGGTATCGGTATTGTAATTGTTGTCGCAGGTTTTTAGCTCTGGGCGCTCAGCGCCATAGTTGGCAGCGCTCGGGTCTTCGCCGGTTTGCAGCAAGCCATGAAACGAAACAACCCCCGCTAAATTGCTGCCACCGCGCACCGCTTCAATAACCACCATGCCGCCAAAGCAATAACCTATCGCGGACGGGGGAATGTCAGCGTCAACCCATTCATCCGATAAACCTATATCGATCCAGCGATTGAAAAGTTCTCGCAAACCCTTGCGATCGTGATCCAACTTAACCATGGCCTGAAAGCACCGTTTCTGAAAGGCCTCGACATCTGCGAATTGCTCTGGAAAGTCTCGCTTATCCGCCGGCACGTCGTTGCCGTACATATCAACAGCTAAGCCTACGTAGCCAACTCTCGCCAAATACTCTGCCACGTCGACGTCAAATCCCTTCAGACCTTGGTAGTTATGAACAACTAATACCAGTGGTCTTGGACCTTCGCTTTCCGCTGGCGATACTAGATGTCCTAAAAAATTGTTCCCACTAATATCAAGGCGCACGGTTTTGCGGCGCAAGCTTCCATCGGCTGGCCAAAGGTTGGGGTTTGTTTCCACGGCTTTCTCACTTGAGCTAAGAAGCTACAAGTGTAGCTGTGCGGGCGGCAGACTTGCAGGCCATATTACACAGGGGCTTGTAAGACTCAGAGGAGCGGTGTGGGAGAGAGCTTTATTATGACTGGCAGATCCATATTTGACTGGCTAGCAGTGTATAACCACGACTATCCACTAGAGGACTTAGACAAGTAGCTCTCTTTAGGCCTACTGCGGCAACCCTTAGGGCCTCTAATTTTCTATATGATCACTGTCTCCGCCAGGGGCTCACTGCGGTTACACGATAAATAGATTGAAGGCAGAATTGGTTATGGCTTAAAAGAGCCTTTTGTTTGCGTTCAATTAGCTCATGCTGACCGTTGGTCACCAGAGCTTTCAAATTCACCCATCTCCATAGTTCCACTGGCGGTCACCCGTCTTCAGACATTGATTGTCTGCTGTTGACTAAAGCCACCACGTTTAGAGAACGGAACGTTACCGCTCTAATAAATGAACCCTCAGATGTCCGGGGTTGATGCTAGTATCTAGCTTTAGGAGGACCCCTATGGCTATACCAACGAAAGAAGAGCTAGGTTTTGATCCTGATGCTTTGCGCGAAAAATATCGAATCGAAAGAGATAAGCGGTTGAGAACAGACGCAAATGAGCAATATCAGGAGATAAAGGAAGAGTACGCCGCTTTCCTAGATGACCCCTACATCGCTCACCCTACCTCTCGATCGCCTCTTACCGATGAGGTAGAGGTTGCCATCATCGGCGGGGGTTTTGGAGGTTTGATTGCCGGGGCTAGGCTGAGGGAACTTGGTTTCGAGGACATAAGAATTATTGAGAAAGGAGGCGATTTCGGCGGTACTTGGTATTGGAATCGTTACCCCGGTGCTGCCTGTGACACGGAGGCGTACATTTACCTGCCTCTGCTGGAGGAACTCGATTACGTTCCGAGTCAAAAATATGCTCATGCTCCAGAAATATTGAGCCATAGTCAGAACATCGCTAAAAAATACAACCTTTATGAAAACGCTTGTTTAGAGACTGAGGTCACCGCGCTGAACTGGGATGAACCCGCTTCAAGGTGGATCATCCAGACAAATAGAGACGATAATTTTAAGGCGCGTTTTGTGATTATGTCTAATGGTCCTTTGCATCGGCCAAAACTTCCTGGCATTGAGGGAATAAACAGTTTCCGGGGGCATACGTTTCACACCAGTCGCTGGGACTACGGCTACACGGGCGGCGATTCAAACGGCCGGCTTAATGGGCTAAAAAATAAGCGTGTGGCGATAATTGGCACCGGGGCTACCGCAGTGCAATGTACCCCCCATGTTGGTGAGTCAGCGAAGCAACTTTATGTTTTCCAACGTACGCCGTCATCGATAGACGTTCGTGCCAATCGGAAAACCGATCCACACTGGGCATCCCAGCTCAAACCGGGATGGCAGAAAGAGCGCATGGAAAACTTTAATATCCTTTGTTCTGGTGGCGTCGTAGAGGAGGACTTAGTCAAAGATGGCTGGACCGAAATAATACGTAACCTAATCTCAATGGCGAACTACAGGGGTGAGAATACCAATTGGGACGAGGTTCCCAAGCTCATGGAAATCGCTGATTTCCAAAAAATGGAACAAATAAGAAACCGCGCAGCTGAGTTAGTAAATGACTCTAAGACAGCAGAATCGCTTAAGCCTTACTATCGTCAATTCTGCAAGCGTCCATGTTTCCACGACAGCTACCTTCAAACTTTCAACCGCCCCAGCGTGGAATTGGTAGACACGAACGGTAAAGGCGTGGAGCGGATTACTAATAACGGCGTCTTAGCCGGAGGTAAGGAATATGAGGTTGATTGCATCATATTCGCAACCGGCTTTGAGGTAGGAACTTCCTATGTTCGTCGCTCTGGTTATGACGTTACGGGTAGGCATGGCATGACGTTGAGTGAAAAATGGGCTGATGGCATGCGCACATTGCATGGCGTGATGACTAACGGATTCCCGAACCTTTTTATCATCAGCAACTCACAAGCCGGATTCACTACGAATTTCCCTCACGCTATGGACGAAACCTCGCGGCACATTGGCTATATGCTGAAGCAATGTGAAAAAGAGCGGCTCTCTTCGATCGAAGCTTCGAAGGAAGCAGAAGACGAATGGGTCGATGAAATTATTGCAGTATCGAGGTTTGCTTCAGATTTTCAGGAATCATGCACGCCCGGTTATTATAACAACGAAGGCAAACCTAATCCAAAAAGTGTGCAAAATGGTCCTTACGGCAAGGGGTCAAGACCATATTTCAGGATTACCGCGGCTTGGAGAAAGGAAGGAAATATGTCTGGAATCCTTAAGAGCCCGTGATCGATTTAAAGGACAAAGTTGTTCTCATAACTGGTGGTGGTCGAGGGATTGGACGAGAGCATGCCTTAGAGTTCGGGCGTCGCGGCGCCAAAGTGGTGGTTAATGATCTGGGTTCGAATGTCCGAGGTGAGGGTTTCAGTAACCTCGCCTCAAACGTTGCTGCAGAAATCGTGCAGCTTGGTGGCACAGCGGTGGCTAACAATTTATCGGTGGCTGATCCAGATGAAGCTAAGGCAATGGTTCAGCAGGCCATAGACGAGTTTGGCCGGGTTGATGTTGTTATAAACAACGCTGGAATCTTGCGAAACAAAACATTTAAAAACACGACAACCGATGACTTTAAATTAATCGTCGAAACCCATCTGTTAGGTTCAGCTTACGTAACCCATGCCGCTTGGCCTTTTATGTACGAGCAGAACTATGGAAGAGTAATTCTTACCTCTTCGGTTTCTGGGATTTTTGGGCAGTTTGGTCAGAGCGCTTACGGTGCTGCAAAAATGGGCATGCTGGGATTAATGAATGTCCTTGCGTTAGAGGGCCGACCTCACGGAATCAAAGTAAACTGTCTTTCGCCAGGGGCGGACACACGAATGACGGCGCTCGATAAATGGCTTGGTATCGATCCTGATAAGCCAAGACCCCAGTCGCACCCAAAACTCGTGACTCCAGTAGCGCTTTTCTTAGCAAGCGAAAATGCCCCTACGGGCATGGTAATACATGGACTTAGTGGCAAATACTTGCGTACGGAAACTTTCGCCAATAGGGGGATCTCTCTTGATCCCGGCGCCGTCGCGGAAGATCTGATGAGCAATATCGAAGAAGTTTTAGATATGTCCAGCGCCAAAGCCCTTGCCGAACCAGGCAATATTTCCTTGCTAGGCAGCTGATGGGAAACGTTAGCGTATAAGGGTTGAGTAGTGTCTGCGCCTCTTCAGCATCAGACATGTTTTTAAATCAGGGACGACGTTGCGAAAATCGGTTTGTATTCGAGGAAAAGGCGTTGGTGTGCAAAGTCATAAGGTAGCGGCGCCTTAGGGTGAACAAGCGCTGGCGATCCTCAACCAAGTTTCCGAACAAAGTGGTACGTAACTTTTTATTACTCTTGTCTGGCCGGCGTTTAGGCCTGTTTCCGTAGCGACAATGGCGCTGCGATACTGGATGCTTTAAACCAAGCCTGTTATGTGACTCATTAATTCATACGCCGCGGGTTTTCGTTAGGGGGCAACCAGAATTGGGGTGCCACTATCATCGAAATCTGTGAGTCTTTAAGTCAGCTCACTCCACCGAATAAATAGCAACAGGTACATGAGTAGCAAACTTTTTCGATTCATAGGGCTGCAACTCAGCGAGCGTTGTGGTCAGCTTTGTCATAGATTCGATGGCGAAAATAACTCGTCTTCTGACGC
>CABZTD010000016.1 GCA_902528515.1 K189A clade bacterium | reverse complement strand
CGACCGCAGCTGCCGTCCGTTTACCCTCTCCCAGTAGTACCGATTCGCCGAAGCAATCTCCGCTTCCCAACATGGCAATCAGCTTGTTTTGCGCCGTATTGATGGCCACTTCGCCTTTTTCGATAAAATACATTTTATCGGCCTCAGCACCAGCTTTGAAAATGACAATTTCGGCGGGAATCTCCATATTTCTCAGATCATCCCTATTGGCATAGATAAAATCGTCTTCGAACTTGATGGTTGCTTTCTGATCTCGCTCATTGTCCGCGAAGATTCGCTTCAAGCTGTAGCGGATGATCGTGCGGGCAAATACGCCTGCCTGATTAGCAAATTGGCGGATCTGCGCTCCGTCGTAGATGCGCAGCTTAGTAGGAGATTGCACCGTGCAATCGAATTGGGGCACCACAGAAGAAATAGCTTCGGCAACACCGTAAGGATCACGATTCGTAAGTATATGCCTCCTGGAGCGGCCTGTTTCTGGATTTGGCGGAGTGATAATCAGCACGTCGCCTTGCTCGACCACTATAACTCGGTCCTTTACGTTGAACTCGTAGTACTCTTTCGGCGCTAAATTTACCTCCTCGGTTTGATTCATGAGACCGGCAAATAAGTATTCGAATCTGTTCACTGTCTGATGACTCCCGAATACTCGGTTCCCAATATTATGTAAACACTCGAGCGATGACGCCGCTTTATGTCAGTACTGTAATAACGCCTGCAAATCATAGGTTTGGAACATTTTCTTTTTTTACTTCACGCACCTCTGAGACCGAGCGGGATTGTGACACTGCTGGCATGCCAAAGGAATCGGCTAATTGCATCCCACTTTATATAAGGCCCAAGAGTATAAAGGTGTTCAACGAGCTCGGGTTACCCTCTAATAGTGAATCGTTCGGTCATCAATGACCTAAATTCTTTCGCTCAAGTTTCGGCTCGGGGCATTGAGTTGAGACGTATTTTCAGAAGCCACCAGAAACTGCCGGTTCGGATCATCGGCGGATTCAGGATCTCCATTAAAGGGATAAACCAGAGCACCGTCTGGTGCGTATTGCAGAATGTAGGCTTTACGCACCTGACTTGTCAGATTAGGGCCAGTGCGATGAGGCGTTAAGCTAGAAAAAACCGCAATCGAACCTGCCCTTAAAGGCATCACCTGAGCGTTTTCTGGTGCGTTGTGCAAACACTCAAAACCCAAATGCGTCCATTTGTGGGCAAGTGTTCCTTCTAAGTGTAGTCCAGGTGCGATCCAAGGACATCCGTTATCCGCTGTCGCGTCCGTTAGCGCGACCCAGCAGGTAAGATACTGCTGAGGCTCAACGAAGGTGTAGCCGTTATCCTGATGCCAGGGAAATTCCTCAACGGTACCCGGTCTTTTATAGACCAGCTGGTCCCAATACAGCCGGCTCCTAGGACCGATCAGATCGTGGCACAGTTGCGCAAAAACCCTGTGCTGAGCGAAGGTTCTCGCTTCGACGCTTCGCAAAACCACATGAGCGCTAAACACAATTTCATTTGCTCTAGCAATGTTGGGCTGATTTCCAGAATCACTGGCCAAACGATCATTAACCTCAGCCTCAATAGGGTCCAACGCGGAAAGCAGCAGCGACAGCTCTTCATCACTGAAGGCGTCTTCAAGTACAAAGCCGCCAAGCTCGCGATAAGCATTGGCCTGTTCAGGGGTAATAAGTTGATAGGGCGGCATTGGTTGCTGCCAAGTAAATTCCGTATTTCGAGGGTGTCGCATACTGCGCTCGTTTTCTATTAATTCCTGCTGTTCTTAACTCTAGACAGCACTTTAAGACAGCTCAAAAATTTTCTCACCAATCGATCAAAATGACATATCAAGAAAATTTTGGCCGCCTGCATTAGATTATTTCATGTTCGTGGTATCCGCAGTCCCGAGGCGAGGGCCTTGATGCCGCTCGACAAATGATGACAAGCACATGGAAACAGCGAATGGGACGGCGGAAAAGTATCAAAACTTCAATATTAGGCCTGCGCTATCTCGTGACTATGATAGCAATGAGTCTATGTGAGACGGTTGAGGCGCGTAAGATTGTTACACCGATCGAATATACTAGACCGCCGAACCAAAACGCGCCCGGGGTACTCTTTCACATGGCGAGAGTACCAACCTCGAAAGATGGCGTATACCTCACGAACGTCACCTGCGTTCTTGGGATTTTTGGAAAAGAGCTCCGATATACCGTTGTAAAAGGACCGCTGCAGGGTAACCCGCGCAAGACACTGTTTATCCGAACCTACCAAACTGACAGCGATGGCTACATGCGTGCATGGACGCCTGACAATTATCGCTGGCACCCTTTCAATGCAGGACCACCGGGTATTACGGAACAAAGCATAGAGATAGCCGACGAGAACTGTGACCATGCTACGCATATTGAAACCGCTATTGTGCGCGGAAAAAAGCAAGTGCCAGCTATCGTACGATGTGTCTCTCCATCTTGCGCTGATTCCGCCGAGAAATAGCGTAGCGAACGACAAACCAGATATTCAAAAAGAAATGCAAACGAGCGCATCGACAACCGAAATGCTAGGGCAAGTCATCACTGGTAACAAATCTTCTTCGTTAAATGTAAGCAGCAAACTAAGCTGGCCCAGAGAAGACCCATCTGCTGTTGTGCAAGTCGACACCAGACTTTTTGGCAGAGCCACTGCAAAAACTTTTCTCGCTCGTAGCACACGGTTCGGTATCGCGGCTCACAATAAAGGCGTCCTACCCGCTAAAGCATTAGAACTCAACGAGCGTCGTCATCGAATGAGGACGATTACCTTCGGCGTGATCAGCCATATAGACGTTTGTCGTTTACGTGAGTTCGCTCTAAAATGTCCCTTTAACATCGACTGTCTAATGAAAAATGCTGAAGACTCAGTCAATCGAGGGCAGCCATGCTTTTGTCCCGGAAATTCTGAGATAGGCCAAGCGGCGGCGATAATCAATATAGGCCTCAAATGAGGATGTGTATAACTGCCGGCCGAATTCTTCGCGAATTACTGATTTAAGGCAGGCGTGCTGAGGTATATCCAAAGCCTGGCGTCTTCCAAACGAAAAGAGAAAAACGCCGCCTCATCACTGAGCACTCTCTGGTAAAAAGTTTCACCTTTTCAAATACGCTCGATCACTTTGTTAGAACTCTGCCGCTCGGAAATCGTCGCGAAAGGTCGTCGACGTCATGCTATTTGCGCTGGCCGAGTAGAATCAACTGATCCTATGCCCGATAGCGATCAGGATCGTAGCCTTGGCGAAAAGCGCTTTTGGTAAGAAGTTGCCAACCTAACAAAAAGTCGGTCCGCCTTATCGCGCTGAAACCAGAACCCTGTGGCAGCCTAATAGAGCCTCGTCGATATATAGATACAGGTCTCGGATCAGGTGCGAAACCGCAGCAACGTATCTTGCGTCCCGCCAGCGCCGCCTAGCAAGTGCTGCAGGTAAGTCTCGTAAGTTTCCATCCACATGCCTTGAGAGCGTTCACGACCGGCTTCCACGTCGGTTTTTGTGCTCTTCATGTACCAATTGTTGCAGCGCAGCCAAACTTTACCATCAGCAGATGCACTGCATCGCTGAGTCCAATCCACCACTGCTTCAGCCCTAGGCTCGACCTCGTGTGCACCCTCCCGACGCATGCGGGCCACCAGATTGGCAATGTACCTACCCTGCTCCTCGCAAAGCAGGGTCACATTGGTGACCGGATTCAGACTCTGGGGCCCGATCATCAAATAGAAATTTGGTAAATTTTCTACATGCATGCCCCACAACGACTGGGGACGAGTCATCTGCCAGTTGTTGGCCTCATTTGCACCATACCGGTCCGCCAAGGTTACGCCCTCTCGACCGGTCACGGGAAAAGAGATGTGGTTGCTATCAAAGCCAGTGGCGTAAATCAGAACGTCGACATGGTGCCGGTCCCCGCTCGCCATCTCTACTCCGCTCTCGGTAATCTTGACTACCCCCTTAGGGTCATTCACTAACTTAACATTCGGCTTGTTGAAAGTGGTGTAGTAATCATCGATAAACAAAACTCGTTTGCAGAAAAAGGGGTAATCGGGTGTTAACAGCACCGCCAGTTCTGGGTCATCCACCTCGTGATGAATCCGTTTTACGATAGCCGAACAGATTTTGTCGTTTGCCTCCTTATCGTGCAGCATGTCGAAGTTGAATGGCAATTCGCTGTCCCGAGGCGTGCCGTTTTGCCAATCAACATGTCGCAAACTTTCGCTGTAACCGCCCTTCCTAAACGCCTCTACGATTTCTGGCGGCGTCGGCTCATCGTCTCTAGGCAGCGCCCATGTGGCAGAGCGCTGAAAAACTGTAAGGGTCTCAACTTCATCGGCGATGCTGGTGATGACCTGAGCCGCAGATGCGCCTGTACCAATGATCCCTACGTGCTTGCCCTTTAGGTCGACACCGTAGTCCCATTGTGCGGTATGAAAACTCGCGCCTTTAAACTGCTGCATGCCTGCCACTTCCGGCATCCGAGGTGTCGATAAGGGCCCACTCGCGCTCACCACGTGAGTCGCTACATAGTTGCCACTATCGCTACCTTTGGCCATGCCATGAGTGCTGATCTGCCATTGCCCCGTGCCAACGTAGTTGATACTGGTTACTTTGGTTGAAAAACGAATGTGTGGCTCTAAGCCGCAGTATTCGACCAGCTTATCTGTATAAGTCGCGATTTCGTGCTGGGTGACATATTTCTTAGAAGGGATGAAGCCAATGCGATCTAAAAAGGGCAAGTAGGCGTATGACGGTACATCGCATGCTGCCCCGGGATAGCCGCCGACACCCCCCTTTTGCCATACGCCACCCAGCGAAGCGCCCATTTCTAAAATGCAGAAGTCTTCGATACCGGCTTCTTTCAAAAAATAGCCGCACAGCAAACCGGAAAAACCGCCCCCTACAATGACCACTTCGTATTGATTGGACATAGCTTTTTACCTTCGATGTTGGGTTCAAGGACCGTTGCGACAGTCCGATAGATTCTAGATAAGGCGTAAGGCTCACTGCCCACGATGTCTTCCCATTATGCCAGCACAAGAACAAATTGCCTGCCTTGAACGACACCTTCGAGATGTCGATGAGATTCAGTCAAGGAAAGTCGAGTCTTGACTCAGGCAACTACTCAACACCCAACGTAGCCTCTATCCGCGCACTTCATTGCGTTGTCTTGGGCCCGCGCAATCTCACTTTGAGCCATGCTCGAGGCCAGACGCTCACGACTGGCGGCAGCCTGAGGGTATCCATTGGCAGAGGCTAGGTTAAACCACATGTGCGCTTTGACCGGGTCGCGAAAGGTACCTTTGCCGTCCGCATAGGCAACACCCAGATTATGCTGGGCTTGCGGATAGCCTTGCGCAGCTGCTTGTTGAAAGAGTCGAAGAGATTCCTTGAAGTTTTGAATTACGCCCTCGCCTTTTAGATACAAAGTGCCCAACGCATCCAGTGCCTGGGGCGACTGTTGCTCCGCGGCTTGTTGGTAATAGCGCTGAGCGGTTTGGCGATCAACATCAGTCCCCAAACCTTGCTCATTCATCAATCCCACCTGAAACTGAGCTTCAGCATTCCCCTGCCTCGCGAGCGTCTCGTAAAGCTCAAGCGCTGTGCCGTATTCTCCTCGCTCAAACGCATCATTGGCGGTTGGTAGGTCTTCGGCATCGCTTATTGGCGCCCACAGGCAACCTGCAATCAACAGCCAAATTTTGCAGGTATTTGCCCGAAAGCAGATAAATCGAAGCTTACTAAAAGGTTCGGTAACGTTCATAAGGTGTATGGGCATTTTACATTGTTTACTTCAAACCATAAGTCGGCATCGATAAAAGCTTTCTTGAGCGTCGCGCTAAAAGGGCCGCGTTTCACCAATTTTCATAACCCATGCCTGATGCTCACCCAGCCCCTGCACAGAGGCTGCGGCTTTGAAGCGTTCTGGAGGCTGGCTAAGAGGCTCATCGGATAGATCGAAGGTACCGAAATGCATAGCTACTGCTGCCTTTGTTTTTAGATCTATTGCCGCCGTCACCGCTTCTTCTGGATTCATGTGCGATGCCCGCATCATCTGCCGCGGGGCATAAGCGCCGATGGGAAGCGCAGCTAGATCAAATGGTCCAAGATAATCGGCAATTGCCTTAAACCCCGAAAAGTAGCCCGTATCTCCAGCATGATAGAAACGACGGTTATCGCTGATCATTGCCCAGGATGACCAGAGTGTCTTATTGGTATCGGTAAGACTGCGCTTGCTCCAATGCTGAGCGGGCAAACAATGCACTGTAAGTCCAGGGAGATCCAAGCTTTGTCCCCAGTCCAATTCCTTTACATTAGTAATGCCGTGACGGCGCAGCAGGGCAGCATTGCCCATGGGAACCAAAAACAGCGTTTGTGCATTTCGTGCTGCGAGCGATCGTAGGGTGGGAATATCGAGATGGTCATAGTGATTGTGAGAAATCACCACGAGGTCGATTTTCGGCAGATCGACTATCGCTAGTGGGGTTGGTACAAAACGCTTGGGGCCTAGCAGCGGTATAGGACTCGGAATCTTTGACCAAATCGGATCCGTCAAAAAGCTCATGCCGCCCATTTGCACAAGCATGGTCGAATGACCGATCCAAGTTAGAGAGGGTTGTTTGTGCGAGCTATACCCGTATAACCGATCTAGATCAGGTATCTGGAGCTGGGGCGCATTCTCGCCATTACGAAAATAGGTACCGAGGCGCCGGAACATGAAGGGCGCTTTGATCCTGAGGCTGCCGTGATCAAGTGACTTGCTTGCATTGGCATATTTACCATCGTCCCAGGGCGCTCTTTTAATGGCGACTGAATCTGTTCCCGCGAACGTTCTCCCGTCAATCAACAACAAAGATAGCACTGCGATTATTAACCTTCTGTGCATCAAAACTCGCTCCTCACTACCAGAAGTTTGTGCCTCGATCATCGCCATAACTGTTCTCAGAAAAGGCTAGAAATCCCCCTCTAAATAGGCCATGTTTTACGGCAAAGGGGATAGGATTATGGATCTATACGAGGCCATGAGCACACTGCGTGCTGTGCGCAGACTTCGACCAGACCCAATTGAGGAGGCCGTCATCGAGCGTGTGCTCACTGCCGCCACATGGGCACCAACAGGTGGAAATACTCAGCCCTGGCGGATCATCGCAGTCACAGACGCTGAGTTAAAGCAGGCGCTGCAGGACCTTTACAAACCTCATTGGGACGCATATGTGCCCGGCTACGAGGCCCGCTTGGGCCAAATGCCCGAAGACGTCAAGACCTCTAGTATCAAGGCCCTGGACGCCGGTAACTATCTGGCCGCTCATATGCACGAGGCGCCGCTGATTGCGATTTTCTGCTTCAACCCCAAGTTAATGGCCATTACTGATAGCGACCTGGACCGACCCAGCGTGGTTGGCGGCGGATCGGTATACCCTGCGGTCCAGAACTTCCTTTTGGCATGCCGCAATGAGGGTCTGGGTTGCGTAATCACCACCCTCCTGTGCTACGAAGAATCAGCGGTGAAAGACCTACTGGACATCCCAGAAGACTGGTACACCTGCGCGCATATTCCTATAGGTCATCCTGTTTTGGGCGGGCATGGCAGCATTCGTCGCCGCTCTGTTGATCAAATGGTCCGCTATAACCGGTGGTAACTCCCCGATGCATCATTCGACACGCACCTGAATCAATTAATCTAATGCATGAGATCGACCCCACTCTGGATAAGTTCCCAGCGGCGAAGTAAAGCAAACGCAAACCAAAAAAGAACTAAGCAGCAAATGACAGATGACGCCAAAACCGAGCGTAAACGGTTAAACACATATCAGTTGGCATCTTATGGTGCGCCGTCGATGCCGTTATCGATGGTGGCACTGCCCCTGGCCGTATATCTCACGCCCGTATATGCAGACTCTGCAGGCTTCGGACTTAGCCTCGCCTTCGTTGGATTGATGCTGGCCCTGTCTCGAGTGTTCGACGGAGTTACGGACCCAGTGATCGGTTTCATGTCCGATCGTATTCGCACCCGATGGGGACGCCGAAAACCCTTCGTCCTGATCGGAATGCCGATATTTATGTTGGGGGTTTGGCTATTGTGGATTCCGCCCATCGAGTTTCGTCAGATTACCTGGCTCGGCATGACATTCAATACCGGTTACCCTTACTTATTGGGAGTACTGGTGCTCATGTATGTTGGTGCCACCATTAAAGACGTCCCCTATTCAGCGTGGGGGGCTGAACTGGCACAAGGGTACAATGAGCGGACTCTCGTGATGAGTTGGAAGGAGGCCTTTACGGTCACGGGGTCATTGATCGGCGCCATGACACCTGCGGTGATTGTCTTTTGGGGATATACGAAACCCACCGATAACGTCTATTTTTTAACCATTGCCCTGGTGGTCGTCATGCCGCTTCTGATTTTAAACATGCTTTATGCGGTACCAGAGCATCCGGTTCAAGAGAGTAACACCCAACGCTTGACCTTACGGGAGAGTTTTCGCTATGTATGGGCGAACGAACCCTACCGAGTACTAGTGATTATCTTCCTGTTCTCGACTATAGGTTCAGCCATGACGAACTCACTTAGTTTTTTCTTCGTCAAACATGTACTGCTTGCGGGCGATTTGTATGGGTTCTATCTCGCCCCTTATTTCCTCTCGCAAATTGTGGCGATTCCCCTTTGGTTCAAGCTATCTGCTCGTATCGGTAAGCACCGAGCGACCATGGTCGCGATTTTCTGGTACGCACTTTGGTCTTGTTTCATTCCGCTAATCGCGATAGCACCGCAGGCCTGGTTCGATGCCTTCGAACTAAGTCGTACGCTGTCATTTTTGCCAAACAGTTGGCTTGCTGGCATGAATGCCCAGTTTGAAGGCATACCCACAGGCAAGTTTGCTTTGTTCATTGGCGTCATGTGCTTCAAAGGTAGCGCCATAGGAGCCCTGAGCGCCTTGCCCTATGCCATGGCAGCGGACGTAATTGACTTAGATAGCGTACGAACAGGCAAGAAACAGGGAGGAGCTTACTTCAGCATTTGGACGATGACGCGCAAGCTCGCCTACGCGCTGGGGTTGGTAGTAGGCACCACGGCGGCAACGATTGTTGGCTTTAACTCGTTAGCTGACCCCATCGAAAATCCCAACAGTGCGTACTCGCTTATTTGGCTTGCTTGTCTGTATTCTATCGTGCCGGCTGTCTTCAAGTTCGTAGCGCTTCCAATGCTTTGGCGCTACCCATTGACCGAAGAAAAGCTATCCGAAATTCAAAAAGAGATAAACTTAGAGAAGTAAGTCACTCGAATTTTTTTCTGCAAAGATAAGCCACAGGAGTGTTTTCGTAAACATGTCTGCGCGTCACCAAAAAAACCATCTAAAAGCCTGGCATGAAGACGGAGCTGTAGTTATTCCGAACTTTTTCGGGCCCGATGAGATCGCACCTATTTACGATGACTATGTACGCTTGTATGGATTGGAAGGCGCTGGTCAAGGCTATCCACTAGCAATCGACACCGGCCAGCCTGCAGGCGCCTTCCACTCCAAACAATTCAAGAATATCGATACGCTGCCCTACGATGGTAGTGTGGCAACAAACCTGATTTCCCTTCACCCAGCGCTAATTCAGCTGGCGGCTGAGCTGCTTGGCGACCAACCAGTACAGCTCTACCAATCGCATACCTGGGCCAAGTTCACTGGGGAAGCCGATTATGACCAGCCCTTTCACTGTGATTATGGCAATCACACGCTCACGGTGCCCGGCGAGGACGTTGCCCAGCGCACAGTGAATTTTGTGATTTACCTGTCTGATGTCACTGACGCCTTGGGAGCCATGCACTACGTGAAAAAATCTGACTCTGACGCGATTTTGGGCAAGCGTGCGATTGCGGCGCCCACCGAATGCCAGATTGCACTCAAGGCGAAACAGCACTCCACGGCAGCTCCTGCAGGATCGATAATTGCCTACGGCATCGATACGTTTCACCGCGGCACCAATATGACCGAACCAAATGGCCTGCGCTACACAATGACCGTGAGTTTTAAACGAGCCGATAACGCCAATATTGGCTTCCACGTATGGCAGCATGCGCTTGAGCGCCCATGGCATCATTTAATGAATCACGCTACGCCAGCGCAACTCGAATGCCTAGGAATTCCGGCGCCGGGGAATGAGTTTTGGACAGAGCTTACGCTGCGTCAGTGCCAGCTACGCTGGCCTGAATGGAATATGTCAGAGTACTTTTCGGCGCTCGCTATCGCATCGCACAGTACAGTGAATCACGCAGACTAAAGACCCCATTACCTAAAATCTGCGGCGCTATGTCGCTCAACGACGCGCGTCTCCGGGTCCCCCCAGGGTCGGTTTACACGGCGGCCTCTATCCACTGCCGGTCGTGCCTCAATTTGATGCGCCCAACGCGCGACATGGGTGTAGGAATCCGCCTGAATAAACTCGCGAGACTGGTATAGGTTGTTGATTACAAGTTGACCGTACCAGGCATAGTTAGCCATATCCGCAATCGTGTACTCATCGCCGCAGAGAAACTCGCGTTCAGCAAGCATACGATCCAGTACGTCTAGCTGGCGCTTAACCTCCATGGTGAATCGATCGATCGGGTACTGCATCTTGTACGGTGCATAGGCGTAAAAGTGACCGAAACCGCCTCCTAGATAGGGCGCACTCCCCATCTGCCAGAACAGCCATGACAGGCATTCAGCACGCTGCGATGGCTCAGTGGGCAAAAACGCACCGAACTTTTCGGCCAGATAGACCATGATTGCACCAGATTCAAACACCCTAGTCGGCGTCGGCGTGCTCAAGTCCAGCAAGGCGGGAATTTTGGAGTTTGGATTGATTTCCACGAAGCCACTACCGAACTGCTGACCTTCGCCGATGTTGATCGTGTAGGCATCATACTCGGCGCCAGTGTGCCCAAGATCAAGCAGCTCCTCCAGAAGCGCAGTCACTTTGACACCGTTGGGGGTCGCGAGCGAGTATAGCTGCAGCGGGTTATCACCCCGAGGCAGCTCTTTATGGTGAGTCGCCCCTGCAATGGGCCGATTTATGTTGGCGAAGCGCCCACCACTTTCGTTATCCCATTCCCAGACCTTGGGTGGTATGTATTCATCTGCGGAATTTGACCTCTCATCGCTCATGGTGACTCCTTGGTTGTGTGTTTATATGTATGCCGTCAAAAAAGTCGGCAAGCTATGCTAGACCGGCGATATGACCGCCCTGGGTCGGTGCTCCTCTGCCCGCATCGTCAGCGGCCATCAGTGCATCTGCAAGCGCTTCCATCATCAGAGCGCGATCAGGGTGTTGCTCTGCGGTTAGATCCCGCATCTCGTCAGGGTCTGCGATCAGATCCATCAGCTGCTCCTCGCCCTTGCTATTGCGCGTATATCGGTATTGTTCGGTGATCACCGTTCGTGTTTTCGCCGGAATCGGGGTCAATTTCGCGGTAATGGTGGCCACATCATCTTCGATCAGCACGTGGTCGCGCACCCTCGCAGCAGCATCCGCCAACATCGGCGTTAAACTTTTACCCTGAATACCGTCGTAGCCTGCAAGGGAGCAAAGCTCCAGCAGAGTTGGTGCAATATCAATACTGGATGACAGACCACAAGAGCGCAGGGCTGGCATACCTGGAGCATCTATGATCAACGGCACCTGCAACGTGCCACGATAGTGCATGAATCCTTTTAGAAATAAGCCGTGATCACCCATCATGTCCCCGTGATCACTGGTAAATACGATGATGGTGTTGTCTCTGACCCCAAGCTCTTCTAGCTGACGCAATATCTGACCGACGCCTTCATCAACCATCTCGATCATGCCGTAGGTAGCAGCAATGGCTTGGCTGAGCAAGCGGTCGTTACCGAAACCGCAGGGGGCAACCCAATCGCGCTGTTTGGCAGGATGAACACCTTGGAATAAACGCAAGTGTGCAGGAGCATGCTCTAACGGGTCATGCCGAGACTGCGGCAACAACATATCATCCGGGCTATGACGATCAAACCAAGGCCCTGGCGGACACATCGGATGATGCGGGTCAGGGTATGAGCACAATGCCATCCAGGGTTCATCGCCCTCGCAGGCCTCTTTAATGAACTGCTGGGTGCGCTCGGTCACGAAGCGCGTGGAGTGATACTGCTCCTTATAAGGTGCTTCATAAATTTGCCACCATTCCTCACTACGTTTTTTGCCTGGGGCCGTATGATCGAGAGGCGTTAAAAGATCCTCGCGTCTGGCACCGCGCTCAAGTGCCCAGTGCAGATGATGGCCTGTCACTCGAGCACCATGGTCTATCGATAGCTCAATCTTCTCAAAACCGTAAAAATCATCAGGATCTTTCGGCGGTGCATCAGTGTAGCGTTCGAAATCCTCGAACTGATCCCAACCCTCTGGCTCACTCGGCAGTACTGCGCCCTCTCCGCGAAAGTCCACGACCGCGTTGCGACTCATACCGTGCTGCAAATGTGACTTACCTAACAAGGCCGTGCGGTAGCCGTCTGCACGCAGTTGGCGCACAAATGTATTGGCGCGCCAGTCAAGAGAGCGATCGTTAAAGATTACTCCGTGGGCTGTGGGCATACGCCCAGTCAGGATCGTTGCCCGGTTAGGCATGCATACGGGATTACTTACCCAGGCATTTTCAAAAACACATCCCGAGGCAGCGAGACTGTCAAAATGCGGTGTTTGCACAACGCCATTGCCCATAAATCCGACATGATCAGCGCGCTGCTGATCCGTCATAATGACCAAAATATTAGGCTTGCGGGCCATGGATCCCCTCCTATCGGCTCACCGCGGCAAATCCTTCGATAAACCCAGATGACCTTCGCGCCCGTTTTGGTTCGGGCTAGATCATCGCACCGTCGCCCGCATAAAGTCCTGTCGCTGCATTCGGACAGCAAGTACGTCTGCGGTGGGACGATCCACTGCCTTGTTAAGTCCAGCGGGCAATCCTGCTTGGGACACAAGGGCGTTCGTTCTCGCCAATCGGGTAGCGGCGCTTAACTCACTAGTTCTGGCCGACATAGATTCGCGCAGACCTTTTCCCGTTTGGCCATTCCCAGACTGCTGTGCCACGGTACTGGCGGCACCCAAGCCCTCATAGGTACCGCGACCCACGAAAGTTTTTGGTACACCCATTTTTGCGCGACTCACCGAGTTATCGGTAAACGGCATCGGTGCGGTAGTAGTAACAGGCAGGAACATAAACGCTAGATCTGGCCGAATCTCACTAAAGTAGGGCAAAGTTTAGCCGATTCATCCTACAAGCGTCCATGCAACCGGCGACCTCGTACCGCTACCAACCTGAGCGTCCGGGTTCACCCTTGTAGGGACCCACAATTTCGTCGGTAATCCACCCGCCATAGAATCCCCCTGCCTGAGAGCGGACCCTTTGTCCTGCGACATAGCATTGGCATTGAGCGGGATAGAAAGACAACCAATCCGTCAACTCGGCAAAGGCCTGGGTGGGTTTGGAGTAGCACCAGGCCAATCTGCAATCAGCGTAGGCAAAGTACTTGGCCTCGCCTTTCCACTCGCAAAATGTACTGCCGTCTACCGGCTCTAGGTCCGTCTGCAAAGCTTCGGGTGGCAGATAAAAAGTCGGCGGACTCGCTGTTTCCAGCACTCGTTTACTGGTGCTCGTCTCGGCCAACAACGTACCGTCCAACGCCAGCACCCGCACAATGCGATAATCGTCAGAGATGGCGGGCGGCCGCGGATAATCCCAAACAGACTCTTCCCCGGTTTGAGGTTCAACAGCAAAGTCTGGACGCTGGGCGCCAGTGTAGTTCCAGCCATAGAGTCCTGTGCCCTTCGATTTGTTGCTCATGACTACATCCTCTGCCGAACGAATTAAATTGAGGTGGGTTGTCGATCATTCCCGAGCACTAGCCCATCGACTCGAACCCTTCCCGGAGTACGGGTTTTACCTTGGCCACCGCCAATAGCGATTCCACGCAGTCTCGAATGGATTCATCCAATGAGCGAAAGCGCATACCTGTAACCTCACAGATACGGTCGTTTCTTAACTCACATTGTGCCCAGATGTCGCGCATTTCCTCCTCTCTAGCCTGAATACGCTCGGGGAAATTATCCGTTACTGCTGGCGTTGCATAACCAAGCTCTGGCAACAGTCGATCAATCGATGCGCAAACATCTTCGACATTCCGGGTATCGGTCGACCATGCGATATAGCGCTCACCATTTTTAACATTCACGTTTTCAAGCAGGCGAATATGACATTCCGCATCGTCGCGCACATCGACGGTCATCCAAGGGCGATAGGCCCCATTCTGGTAATACTTACCCAGAAGCATCATTTCAATATTGTGCTGCCAAGGCCCCATGTCTTTTTGGTGAGCAGACAAAATGGGACCAACGTTATCCGCGGGGCAAACGCGAATACAGTCCCATCCGCCATGGGCTTCGGCGGCATTAGTGAAGAGGCGCTCAAGTGCAACTTTGCCCATAGAATAGCCTTGTCCGCGTTCAGGAGTTCGCTTGGGGTTCTCCTCATCGGGATATCGTTCCTCGTAAAGTACTGGACGACGTACTAGCTCCTGAAGATCGGCCTCTGAAATGATAGCAGCAACGCTCGACGTGACTATGACGCGGTTCACCGTTTCGGAATGATTGACACTTGCGATGATATGTTCGCAAACTCCACGTATGTAATCCTGATCGTCGTAGCTACTGACGTGAGATACGTGGCAAACGCCTTGGCAGCCAGCGAAAATGTCATCGAAACAGCCGGGATCGTCCAAATTTGCTGAGTGCAGGGTCAACCGGCCAGAAGCGTAGCCCGGCATATTCCGCAAAAAGTCAGTTTTGCGCGCATCGTTCACATCGCGCACACAGGCCCTAACGCGATAGCCTTTGTCTAGCAGGCCTTTAACAACCCAGCTGCCGATGAATCCGGCCGCTCCCGTCACAGCGATAGTGCTGCCTCTAGGTGTTGGTGCCATTTTCCTCTCCTTTCCCTATCCGTCCGATCTTAGCCCATCAACATATACCTCACTACCTTGTCATCCGCTCACGACGGCGTAGCTTAGTGGCGTCGTATTTCCCTATAATTGCTGCTGACGCCTACCATAGGTGATACGACAACCATGTCAGATTCAATCACAATAGGACAAGTTCATGAGCAAAAAAGTCGATTGGTATTATTTTCGCGGCGGATGAACCAGCTGCACTCGAGCATCCAAGTTTTTGGAAGCAAGCAAAATAGAAATTTCAGAGGCCATACCCGCCAGCCGCAAACTTCAGCGCGAGGACGCCGAAGCGTTGTTGGCCAAGGCCAAAACCATGGTGGTCTCCAAAGGTAAAAAAGTGACTGAGTTTGCAGGTGGCAGCAAGGCGTCTGAGGAAGCTGT
This sequence comes from K189A clade bacterium, assembly GCA_902528515.1. Taxonomy (GTDB): domain Bacteria; phylum Pseudomonadota; class Gammaproteobacteria; order Pseudomonadales; family Azotimanducaceae; genus UBA4421. Next base: position 25,341 of record CABZTD010000016.1, on the reverse strand, counting down.
CGAAGCCATGCTAGGTAGTACGGGCAACCTACGTGCACCAACCGCTATCGTCGGCAAACACATCCTCGTTGGCTTTAACGAAGACACTTACAGCGCAGCGTTCAAGTAACGCACTTTACATGCGGCTGGTACCACCGGCCGCATTTCACACTGGGAAGACTGAACATGAATGTTAGTGACGCCGTGGCGGCCCGCCGCTCAATAAGATCCTTTCTTGACACGCCAGTCAGTGACGACGTTATTAGAGAGCTACTCGCCAAGTCAGCCCGGGCGCCCTCGGGCGGCAACGTACAGCCGTGGCAAATTCAGGTGATCAACGGCGCCCGGATGCAAGATTTTTTAAGCCATTTGTCGGAACACCAGTCCCGCGAAACCCCAGCCTACGACATTTACCCCAAGGACTTGCCCTCTCCTTATCGCGATAGCCGCTTTAAGGTCGGTGAGGATATGTATGGCTTGCTAGGCATTCCTCGCGAAGACAAAGCCGCACGATTTGCACATTTGGCCAGAAATTTTGAGTTTTTTGGCGCCCCCGCGGCGTTTTTTTGTTTGATCGATGAAAACATGGGCCCTCCTCAGTGGTCCGACCTTGGGATGTTTTTGCAGACCTTTATGCTTCTTGCTCAGGAAGCAGGCATTGACACTTGTGCGCAGGAGGCCTGGGCTACGCGTCCCAAAGCCGTAACTTCATTTTTGCAGACCCCGGACAATCTAATGCTGTTTTGCGGCATGGCCATCGGCTTTAAGAACCCTAGCGCGCCGGTCAACACCCTCGTTTCAGATCGCATGCCACTGGACTCTTGGGCAACTTGGGCCTGATACGGCTTGTCCTATTGTTCGCCTCGCATGATGTCCAAAAACTCGGGAATGCGTTTGCCCAGCTGGAAAAAACCTCGATTAGCGTGAGGCCATACTAATCGGTCGTAGTCCCGCATCTGCATGCGCAAACTGATGCCCTTGCAGGCCAGGGTCTGCCTTAGCGCTCGAAGGCGTAGGCGAGTTGGCCCCATGGGAGCATAGGCACAAACCGCTTCATCCATTCGTTCATCAACCAACCATTGCACCAAGGCATCGTCGTCCAGCGCCATCCCGGCACAAGGCAGCCCTTCAGCTGCATAGTGACTGGTTAGACGCTTCAGACCGTCATCAATGGCGGCTTCAACAAAGTGCGTGACAATGTCGCTGCTGTTTGCCAATACGCTGCGAGGCGACGCATTCAGGGCCACCAAGCCTTGAGGCATTTGCGACGGCATCCATGTGAGGTCTTCTTCCGTCAGTAATAGTGCCGTTCGACCATGGTTCCCCCGATAACCGGCGGTCTCCGCAGATTCAGGCGCCGGCCAGCGAATATTCGTTTTTTGCAGAGCCTTGGCCGAGAGATATTCGGGCAAATTAAAAGTGGAGGACGCAAGTTTGTTAAGACCAAGCTCCTGATCGCTACGCCCCGCCAACCGCTCCTGGGCGCAGGTTCTAATATTCTTAGGAGTCGCCAGGTACGACTTACCTGCCGTGTGAAGACCGGCCACCCAGCGCCATCCAAGTGTATTGCTGGCGGGGTCTCCGTCGATAAGGTGCCTAACAAAAAAGTCAGCACCGAGCTGCCACGGCAGTTTGAGGGTAAAGATCCATATGGAGGCAAACCACATGCGCGCATGGTTGTGCAAGTAGCCCGTGTTGATAAGTTCTTCGCACCACTCGTTAAATAACGGGATCTGTGTCGCTGCGCTTATGGCAGCAGTGTAATCAGCACTTTGTCGGCGGGTTTGTAATTGCTGCTGAAGCACAGCAGGGAGCTGCTGCTGATATTCGGGCCAAAGTAGTCGTCGCTGCTCCAACCACCCCTTCCAATAGGTGCGCCAGAACACCTCCTGGACAAATTTAAAGGCCTCGTTCTGGGAGTGTTGGCCCAGAACCTTAGAAATCACTTCGCTTTCGTCGATTAAGCGATGCCTCAGATATGGCGAAAGCAAAGACACGTGGCCATGCCGCCCGGAGCCTAAGTCAGCGTTTCGGTGAGTCTGATAAGCGCGGCCTGCCTTACAAATGAAGGCGTCAAGTTGTTGCAGCCCTTGGGCGCGGGTTGCTCGAGGTGGCCAAGCCGGTTGCCCGGGTGTGGACCAGTCACTGTCGGATTCGTTTTTCCCCAAGGGCAATTGCTGCATTTCTATACCGTCGATGTTCAACCAGTCTCGGCGAACGATGCCGAGGCTTCGGGACAAGCGCACTCGTTGTCCTTTTTCTGTCTAAATTGAATATCTGATCAAATGAGACATCTTTGTACCCTTTCGCTAGTTTCGGCCTAGGCAACTAAGTGACCGTCCGCTCCGAGGATTGATGTCGGTCAAAAAGAACATTTACCCGAGGATCGACCCGTGCAGCATGGAAAATGGCACTTCAAGCCCGAAGAAGGCGGACATGTAGCGTTGCAAATGCTGCAGCTTCAGCCCGTGGATCCCGTCGCTTTCCGGATGAGCGACGTATGGGGTTACGATGAGGACGAGCTTCCCATTGAGCCATTTGATATCGAGATTCGGGTGACGGCCCCCACGGTTTTAGACGGATTGCAGATCTTTGCCGATGCTGTTCAGACCTACATGCTGGATAATTTCGGGGGCTACGCAAGAGAGCAGTATCTCGAACGCCTCGACTGGACGGATGAGTACGCCGAAGTCAGAGTGTGCCAGATCACCATGGAGGGGTAGCGTCGCGGCGCAACGTCATCACAAGTCACATCCAACCCGACCCAGGACCATGTTCAGGAAAAAGCCTAACACCAGCTAGCACCCCGTTTTTAAGTAGCCAAACTAAGCTCTATTAAGACGTGTCTTTCCGCGGCAGCGGTTAACTCTTCCTTGTTCGGCTCGCCCGCTTTCATGCCAACCCCAGAGAAAAAAGCGCTTACTCGGCTGCGGCGACAAAAACCTGCGAGCGCCTCGCGCTTGATGGTCAGATCCGATGCGATCACTCTTACGCAGGCGTCCTTTTGCCTACCGCGATGTGTGATTCGTATGCATCTCGCATCGATTAGGTTTTTCCACCATAGGCCATTGATGCCAGTCATGCATAGAAGCCGTCTGCCGTGTGCCGCATCGCCGGGCATATAACTCACCGGAATCGCGTAAGCCTTCCCACTGCGACGCCCTTTGAATTGGAGCACCATCACCTGATGGCTGAATAGCCAGTGAAAAGGCGTCTTCGAGACACCAAATACTAGTGGATTGATCCAACGAAATAGCTTTTTCATGATCTCAAAGTATTGCGTCCTGCAAGTGAAGATCCGGCATAGAAATAACCCGCAAAGTTCACAGCAAGTTCACGAGGTTACTCGCAGTGTGACGGGATGAATGCCATCGAATCCGTCAAAGACACCCTCCGACCAAAATTTGAAGATCTCTTATTGCATCTGAACGGTACAGACCAGATGGCGGCTGCCGGATTCTTTACTAAGCTATTTGTCGACTTAAATGCTGTCGCTTCGGAGGAGCAGTTGCTGGAGTTGTTCATCGAACTGTCGACCACTGCGTTTATCGGCATCTCTTTTGATGAGCTCGCCCTTGCGCAGATCGACGATATTTTGTTGACTGCAGAACAAGTCTCTCAGACGTTCTCAGTCACCGGCGAAAATCCTCAATAACACCCACGCGCGCGGTTCCTTTCGAGCGCCTAATGACTAAGCGACCTATGCTTAGAGTAGTCCCACATTGGAACTTCACCCACCAATCTCATACTGTTAGACCTATAACGGGGAGAGCGCGTGAAAGCAGTTAAATTCTTTGAAATTCAGGACCGTTTTGCCATGCAGCGCGGTCATCTGATATCGCCTACCATCGCGTACGAAACCTGGGGTGTATTAAATGCGGCAGGCGACAATGCGGTGTTAATCTTTACCGGCTTATCGCCTTCGGCCCACGCTGCCTCGTCTCCCACAGACCCGTCAGCGGGATGGTGGGAAGACATGATTGGCCACGGTAAACCCCTGGATACCGACCGTTACTACATCATCTGCATCAATTCCTTGGGTAGCTGTTTTGGTAGCACCGGTCCTGCCAGTAAAAATCCTGAGACCGAAAAGCCCTACCGCCTGGATTTTCCAGTGCTCACGGTCGAGGACATCGCAAATTCAGCCGCCCATGTTCTTGAAGATCTTGGTATTGACCAGCTCCATACCGTCGTAGGAGCCTCCATGGGTGGTATGACCGCCCTCGCCTTTGCCCTCGAACAACCTGCTCGCTGCAAACGCCTGGTCTCGATTTCTTCCGCTGCCCGGGCGTTACCCCATGCGATCGCCCTGCGCTCGCTCCAACGTGAAATCATTCGCAAAGATCCTCTGTGGCAGAACGGGCAATACGACACTAAGGGTCATGGGCCGATTAACGGCATGCGCCTGGCGCGCAAACTCGGCATGATTAGCTACCGTTCCGGTCAGGAATGGGCTAAGCGCTTTGGTCGCGAACGCGCGCCAGATTTTACAGAGTCAGATACGCCTTTCGGCATTGATTTCGAGGTTGAATCCTATCTTGAAAGCCATGCAAATCGCTTTACTGGGTCTTTCGACGCCAATTGCTACCTATACTTATCCAGGGCCATGGATCTATTTGACGGCTTGGATCACGGCGGCAGCCTAACGGCAAGCTTCAGCAGCCTGCAGCTAGATTCCGCCATGGTTATCGGGGTGAGTACTGATACTTTGTTTCCACTGGTTCAGCAGCAGGCGTTAGCGGACGCTCTCGCAGAAAAGGTCGCGGACGTCGCCTTTGTCCCCTTGGACAGCCTGCAAGGTCACGACTCCTTTTTAGTCGACATGGATCGCTTCAGGCCTGCCATGGCTGCCTACTTCTAACCGTCAGCACTAAGCCGTGACGATGCGCGTGGATGCGGGCACAATGTCGCCAATCTTCGCCGCTTCAATCTGCCGATCGCGCAGTGCTTTTATGCAGGTATCGGCCTGGTGAGCTGGCACACTAGCCAGCATGCCGCCGGAGGTTTGCGGATCGCTGAGAATCGCGAGACGGCACGGATCGAGATCGTCGACCAAACGAAAATCCCTAAGGACGAGGGCATTAGCATCTTGCAGAGAACTTGCAATATTGCGTTTCGCCATGGGCAGTGCCCCTGGCAGCAAAGGTATATCGGCGAGACGTAAGGCTACCCCACAGTTACTGGCTCGAAGCATCTCTGACAGATGACCTAACAACCCAAAACCAGTGACATCGGTCAATGCATTTACGCCACAGTCTTGCAGTATCTCAACTGACAGAGCATTACTGCTGTCCATGCAGTCGACCGCCGCAGATATTGCGCCGGGAACATGGATACCGCGCATCGCACCCGCAAGAATCACTCCGGTACCCAAGGGTTTGGTCAGGATAAGTACATCGCCTACTTGGGCACCAGACTTCCTGAGAGTAGTCTGGCCTGGCGCTCCGGTGACAGTCAGGGCAATGCTAAGTTCAGCGCCCTCCGCAGAATGCCCGCCCACAAGCGGAGCGCTACTTTTGTTAAGAACATCCACGGCCCCAGATAGCAATTGGTAAAGCTCCTCTTCCATCATGGGTTCCGCCATAAGTGGAATCGTTGCGAGTGCTAGCGCAGAAGCAGGCTGCGCGCCCATCGCGTACAGGTCATTGAGACTGTGGTGGGCGCAAATTCTGCCTAAAAGATATGGATCGTCGATCATCGCGCGAAAGCCATCAACGCTGAGTAAGGTCGACCCCGTACCATGCCGCACCTCGGCTGCGTCGTCGCCAATGCCAAGGACCACATGTGGAGCGGATTGTGTAGGCAGTCTCTTTAATACTCGCCCTAATGGATCAGAGGCGAGTTTGGCGCCGCATCCGCCACAGCGCATACGATCGTCGGGTAACGCCCCAGCAAGAGACTCGGGCAAGTCGACCGACTCAGCTCCCATCGAGGGCAATTCGTTGTATCGACGTATGAAGCGCTGGTCGATCCAGTCCTTAAGGCGCCAGAAAATCTTGCCGCGTAGTGCCCACGCGCCCCAAACTGCGATCGCGTCCGGTCGACAGGGCGCACCCAGCCCTATTAGGGTTAAAAAAGACTCCTGGGGGCTGAAACTTGACCTAGGGCCATGCAGCGGCAATCCCTGAACAGCTCGCGCCAAGTTGGCAGCCAGGACCGGTGCGGCACGCACCGCAAATACCCCTGCCTTCGCCCGCTCTTGTCCTTGCAGATGCGCTGCATCACCAGCCACGAAAATGTGGCTATCGCCAATGCACGTCATTGACGCGTCGACTTTGGCAAAGCCTTTATCATCACAAACAAGACCGGACTCGGCCAGCCACTCAGGAGCACGAACATTTGTAACCCAGAGCAGCTCACACGCTTCCTCTGCGGATCCATCGGTCAAGGTGATGCGATACCCGTCCTGGGTCTCGCTCGCACTCGTCACCCGCTGCGCAATATACTCGATGCGTTTTTCGCGCATCGCCTTGCCGACAAGCTTTTTCGCGCGACGATTCAGACCGGGCAAAAGTGTCGGACCCACCAACTTAATCGGTACCACACTAGGGAGACTGGCTCGGCAAGCGAAAGCCATCTCGACACCACCAGCGCCAGCGCCGACCAGCATAAGGCCCCTCCTATTCGTTCTGCCTCGACCTGGAGAGGTTAATTCTGTCATCGCTTGAGGCTGATGAGCGGCCTGCAGGCTGGCCCGTACTGCGGGCCATCTAGAAAGAAAACCGCTGATAGGTTTAACCGCAATTCCCGGCATACCCCTCAGGTCAGGCCGTGCGCCGCTGTTGATCGAAAGGTAGTCATAGCGCAGTGGCGGGCGCCTCGCCATCAACACGCGATGCTCGTCTCGATCTAGCCCTGTGACTCTTGCGCAGATGAACCGAGCGCCTGCCGCTCGGCACAAAGGCTCTAGCGCGATTTGAATTTCGTCCAACGTGTAATGCCCCGCAATGAAACCCGGCACCATCCCTGAATAGGTTGATACGTAGTCATCGGAAATAAGCGTAAGCCGAATTCCGGGCACTGGATGCATGGCAAAGTGCTTTAGCACCTGCACATGGCTATGTCCGCCACCAAGTAGCAGCAGGTCTCGAACAACGGGAGTCTGCATTTGCATGGGGGCACAATGCCTCGTCTAAATGATGCCCTGCTCTTTAGCGCGAGCGATGTCTGTAGATGTATAGCCCAGCTCAGCCAAAATCGCCTCACTGTGTTCACCCAGATCCGGTGCTGGCCCTGCAGGTCGGGTAGCCAGCCCATCAATATTTAGTGGGTGCTTGATCACGCTAGGCATGCCCACATCGGGAGTCGGCGTCATGGTCATAGTGTTGGCGACAATCTGAGGATCTGATCTTAATTCGTCCACTCGACCGACCAAGGCGACAGGTACACCAACATCGGTTAGTGCCTGCATCCAGTGATCGGAGGTCTGAGTGATCAATGCCGCCTTCATCTCCTCGACCAGCAGATTGCCGTGCTCAACGCGCAGTTCTGCACTAACAAAGCGGGGGTCGAGTAGCAGATCTGGCCGACCGATAACGGTAAACAGCATGTCCACTTCTTCATCGGTGCGTACCATACTAAATTGCAGCCACCGACCGTCCGATGCTTGATAGAGCAGGCGGGTAAAAAGATTACTCGAAAGATGGTGATATAGGGTGAAATCAGCCTCGGCAAACACACCCTGAGCGATGCAGGAAGCTGACCAGATGCCGTTTGCAAGCAGAGAAGTATGCACATGACTGCCCTCTCCGGTCTGCTGACGTTTAAACAGCGCAGTGAGGATTGCCGCATATAGGCTCACCGCCGTGGGATGGTCACCCATACCCGGCAACGCGGGCGCAGGGTCTGCGCCAGGCGCGCGGACCAAATCCATCAGTCCTGAGCGAGCCCAGTAGGCGACCAGATCAAAGCCCTCTCGGTCCCGTTCCGGCCCTTGCTCGCCGTAGGCCGTGAGCGATGCATAGATTAGCCTAGGATTTATTTCAGCAAGCTCCTCGTAGGTGAGGCCCCACTCCCGTCGCATGGGATGCGGCGTATTGGTGATATAGACATCACACTCGGCGACTAAGCGGCGCAGCACCTTACGACCTTCTTCGGTCTTTAAGTTCAGGCCTAGCGAGCGCTTGTTACGGTTATCCATCTCCCAGGTATAGTTCACATCACTAGTCGGAGAAGATGTCATCAACGCAAAATTGCGGTAGCCGTCCCCTGCTTCTGGCGGCTCAATCTTAATGACTTCGGCGCCATAGTCAGCCAACATCGTTGCCGCCACTGGCGCGGCGATCCAACTGCTCATATCAATCACTTTAAGATCAGCAAACAGCAGCTTGTCGCTCATTCCAACCCCTCGCTCCACTGACGAATCGCGCCAGTTTTATCCGTCCAATACAGCGTTCCAGTCGCTCACTTGTTCGACGCTGTCCAACAGCGGCTCCACTTCACCCTCGATAGTGACTCTCACAATGTTGTCCCCCTGGGAAATTGCGTTAACAACCGCTTGGTCGTCATCAGATTGCACCGCGCCGAAGATACTGTGCGCGTCATCTAGCCATGGAGTGGGTACATGAGTGATAAAAAACTGTGAGCCGTTGGTTCCCGGGCCAGCGTTTGCCATTGAAAATTTGCCCGGTGCATCGTGGCGCAGGCTGGGCACAAACTCATCGGCGAATCGATAGCCTGGTCCGCCAGTACCCGTGCCCTGAGGACATCCCCCTTGAATCATGAAATCGTTGATCACACGGTGAAATGATAACCCGTCGTAGAAGCCTCGTTGCACCAAATTCACAAAGTTGGCGACGGTAACTGGCGTTTTTTCCGGATACAAATCCAATCGGATCGTGCCTTTGTTGGTTTCCATTACTGCTACTAACGACATGCAGACTCCTAATGTCATGGTAAGAAAATGCTGCGGCGAGCCAGGGAAAACTGACTTCCCGGCCCGATACCTTATACTAGCTGTGGTTCAACGGCACCTATGAGCCCACTGTGAATCTTGATCAGGAGGCAGACACCGCATGATTTTGGAAAAACGAAACGAACGCCTCCGTCGCAGCTTCAAGCGCGGCGGGTTCTTTCCATTCATGAATGCGCTGAGCCTGAGGCTGTAGCTGCGCAAGCCGCTCAGATGACGATGCTGGATGATAGGTATCCGCTCCGTCGAGGATAAGCATTGGTGCAGCGAAATCTTCGATCACTTGATCACTCATCGCCATAAAAGTTAGGTCATTTTCAAACATACGCCGGCGTAGCCCTGCCAACGCCTCCGACGGATACGTTTGCGGGTCTTGGGCATGCAGGTGCTCGGCCCAACCGTCGAACATGGTCAAAAACTCCGCCCGATTATTGTCACGGCCGATCGTTTGCATGACGGCGCTTGCAACAATGCGCTCGGGTGCCGTCTTCAACAAATTCAGAATGTACGGCCCGCCAATACACATACCTACCACAGCGAATCGCTCATGACCCAGATGCGTCATGAGATTAAGTTGATCTTGGGTATAGGTGCTCCAGTCGTGGTCGCTCTCAATCGGCCCTGTGGACTCTCCCGCATTGCGTTGATCCATGGCAATGACTCGAAAGTGATCGCTTAATGCCGCTAGAGGATTCAGAGGACTTCCTCGCCACATACCCCGTTCTGAGCGGAGCCCGCCGGGCGCAATCAATAAAATTGGAAAGCCTGCGCCATGAACTTCATAGGCTAGCTGTGCCTCACCGATTACAAAAATTGCCATCTACCCTCCTTTGACCAACGAACCTTAACCAAAAAAAAAGCCAGCTAAAAAGCTGGCTTGTTCCGAATCTTGGAATCAGTGCGAATGCAGCACGACCTGCATTTCTGTGTACCCGTGCACGAAATTTGATGGAACTAATTTGGGTTCACCAATCACCTCTATCATATGGAATCGCTTTTGAACTTCTTCCCATAAAATTCTTAGCTGCATCTCTGCCAATCGATTGCCCATGCAGCGATGCACGCCAAAGCCAAAGGACAAATGCTGACGTGCTTTGTCTCTATCGATGATGAACTCGTTAGGCCTGTCGATAGATCGTTCGTCGCGATTCCCCGACAGGTACCACATGATGACCTTATCTCCGGCCTTGATCGTTTGTCCATCTATAACGTAGTCTTTGTTGGCGATCCGACGCATATGCGCTAGTGGTGTCTGCCATCGAATTATTTCGGAGACCATGTTGGGAATCACGCCAGGATTATTGCGCAGCTTGGCATATTCACCTGGATTTTGATTCAACGCCCAGACGCCGCCAGTCATGGAATTACGCGTTGTATCGTTGCCACCCACAATCAGCAGGATAAGGTTTCCAAGATACTCTTGTGGCGTCATATTCTTCGTCGCCTCGCCCTGGGCAAGCATGGACACGAGGTCATTGCGCTCTCCCTGCTCTTCGCGTTCGTGCCAAAGACGTGTAAAATATTCAAGGCACTCATACAGCTCGGCCTGCCGAGCCTCCTCGCTCTCAACGATACCGCTCTCTTCGTCGCCGGTCGCAACATCTGACCAGCGGGTCAGCTTGCGGCGATCTTCAAAGGGAAAATCGAAAAGCGTCGCCAACATTTGCGTCGTCAGTTCGATCGAGACTCGGTCTACCCAATCAAACTGCTCGCGAATCGGGAGGTCGTCCAGTACTTGCTGAGTGCGTGATCGTATCGTTTCTTCCATCAGCTTGAGGTTAGCTGGGGCGACAGAGCCCTGAACCGTCTTGCGCTGCTCGTCGTGGACCGGCGGATCCATTGCAATGAACATCGGCAGTGGAAAATCTTCTTCAGGCTCGACAATAGTAATGGCAGGCTCAGAAGAAAAGTCCTGCCAGTTACAGTCGATCTCCATAATGTCTTTGTATCTTGTTACCGACCAATAGGGCCCATACTCGGAATCTTTACAGTAGTGAACGGGCGCTTCATTCCTGAGACGCTCAAAAAATGACATTTTTTTATCGTGTATCCATATACTGCGCTGGCTTACATCTATGTCTTCAAGTGCAAGGTCCTGCGGGTCAAAGTCCGCCATGTTTAGAGTCGGTGCTTCGCTCATCAGAATTGGAACTCCGGTAGATCAACAATCAAACCATCGAGATTATCGCTGACGGTCATTTGGCAGGAAAGGCGAGAATTTGTGGCACGTTCTGGATTCAGATCCAGCATCGAATCTTCGGCTTCATTTGGCTCGCCAACTATCCCTGTCCAGTCTGCATTCACCATAACATGACAGGTAGCACAGGAACATTCGCCACCACAGTCCGCATCAATGCCTGGCACCAAATTATCCATGGCGGCCTGCATAACAGATTTCCCAACCTCAGCGTCGACTGTGTGCTGCGTACCATCGTGTTCAATAAAGGTGATCTTAGGCATTCAATTGCTCCTTCGTGAGTGACAAATTTCCTTGGCAATTTAGCGAAAGCACTAGCCGACAACAATAAAAGTCTCGGGCCAATCTGCAGGTATTTGCCTTTGCTCGCGGTACGGTAGGTTTAGATGGCAGATCATTTGTACGAACCTCCAACTCGAGGTCGATTAAATGTGCATTGCCGTAAAAAGTATTCGGCCGCTCAGGCCAACAAGCTGTTTATTCTGCTTGCTAGCGCAAAATCTTTCTTCGTAACTACGTTGCCCGCGTCGTGGCTAGTCAGCGCGATCGATACAACGTTGTAGACGTTAGACCAGTTGGGGTGATGATTTGCTTGTTCGGCCAGCAGGGCTACTCGGGTCATAAAAGCGAAAGCCGCTGAAAAATCTTCGAACCGAAATTCCCGACTTAGCTGATTTTCCTCGTGTGTCCAATGTTCAGGGATCTGCACAAAATTTCCTAAAATTAGTAATAAAATAAATGCTTTACATAATATTTCTAAACGGATTTTAACGCACGGCCCAGGGCCTCAATATGCGCCTCTACATAACGCTTGCCGAGGGAAGTATTGGGTAGCAACTGAAAACCATGACATGCCCCGGGCATCACAACAAGTTCCGTGTCGACACCCGCCGCCAACAATCGTTGAGCATAGGCGATGTTTTCGTCGCGAAATAAATCCAGCGACACGGTAAATATCCAAGCCGATGGCAAACCTTTCATATCGGCCACCATTGCTGGCACATAGGGCGCCTGGGCCGGGTGTGACCCCAAGTAACAAGACCAACCAAACTGATTGCTTTCGCGGGTCCACACGAACTCGCCCACCAGAGGATCTCCAAAGTGTTCGGGCGTTCCAGTGCGGTGATCGAGCATAGGATAGGTTAGGTGTTGATGGCACACGGGATACTTGCCTGCGTCTCGAGCGCGGATGGCGAGAGCCGCAGCAAGTCCACCGCCGGCACTTTCGCCGCCAATTGCGACACGACAGCTTTCTATGCCAAGTTGCTCTGCTTGGTCATGCAGCCAAGCTAAGGCTGAATAACAATCGTCCAGAGGAGTCGGCACGGGATGCTCTGGAGCCAAGCGATAACCAACAGCGAGCACGGTTATTCCAAGCTTCCTAGAAATCGAGGTATTCATTAAATCTGCGTATTCTTTGCGTCCACCAACATAGCCCCCGCCGTGAATGTGCAGGTAAGCGGAATTAGAACTCTCGTTTTTTGGGCGATAAAGCAAACACGACATCTTGTGAGTGCCGCCTCTGGCGGCAGTACTGTTGATAACGACCTCTTCTCGAGTCACCCCAGATGCCTCGGCATCACCTAGCACTGCTGAGGAGAGTCTGGCGTTTCGAAACTGGTCGAGGTTATCTCGCGTAAACTTGAATGCTGGTACTGCCTCGGCAATAGGATGCAGTTCAGGATGCAGAAGATGTTTCGTATTCATATACCCCTCTATTCAATCCTAATTTTGAACTGCAGCTCGCCGCCGCAACAGCATATCAAAACTAAAAGACGGCATCGGGCTTTATTCACGAATCGATATGTGCATCGTTCAAAAAGAGGGAAGTGAAGATGTCGACCTAAGGTTTATCAACATAATTCGAGAGCGGACCGGGGCGTAAACAGCTTGCGACCCGTCAGGCAGAAAAAAATGGTGGAGCCAGGGAGGATCGAACTCCCGACCTCGTGAATGCCATTCACGCGCTCTCCCAGCTGAGCTATGGCCCCGAAGGAGCGCGCATATTAGGTAGGCGCCACAAAGGTGTCAATTGCTGGCATCACTGGCAGCAAGGGTACTTCTAATCCCCTGATATTCCTTATCCAGGCGCTTGCGCTCTTTGTTTGAGACGCCCAAAGCGTCAAGGGCGGCACGTAATCGAGAGCGGCTAAGGTCTGAGCCCATGAAAACCCAGGAGTCAAACAATGGTAAGGAGACCGCCCGTCCGCTGGTGGCAATAAACAGCGGCACAAGAAAATCTCTAAATTTTAGCCCCATAGCCTCGGACAGTGCCTGGCACAGCGCAAACAACTCGTCCCTACGCCAGTCCCGCATCTCGTCAAAGGCCGCCAGAGTGTGGTGCAGCACCTTCAATACATCAGCTCGCTGCATAGATTTGTGCTCGAAATCCGCTTCACCAAGGGCCGGCAGATTGCCGAGCAAATAGCTCACAAGTGGCACCAAATCTGACAATCGCTCGGCCCGTTCCTGCACTAGAGGAATCAGCTGCTCTAACTTGTCGCTATTGAGCATCCAATCCTGTACGCGTTGGGCATAGGCTTGCGGGGACAGTTCGCGCAGGTACTGACCATTCAGCCAGCCCAGCTTGGTCTGATCGAAAATCGGCCCACCAGTGGTAATGCGATCGACATCGAAGGCCTCAACCATCTGATGCAGCGAAAAAATCTCGCTCTCGTCTGGCATAGACCACCCCATCAGGCCCAGATAGTTGAGCAAGGCCTCGGGCAGATAACCCTTGTCACGATAGTAAGTAACGCTAGTGGGATTCTTGCGTTTGGATAGCTTGCTCTGGTCAGTGTTACGCAACAGCGGCAGGTGGATCAGTTCCGGCATCGGCCAGCCGAAGTAATCATATAGAAGCTTTTGTTTGGGCACCGAGTTGAGCCATTCCTCGCCCCTCAAGATATGCGTGATACCCATGAGGTGATCGTCCACGACAACTGCCAAATGGTAGGTGGGCATCCTGTCTGCCTTGACCAACACCTGCATATCGATTTGTGCGAATGGAATTGTGATTTCACCGCGCAGGCGATCGGTGTAGGTGCAGGCACCCTCCTCGGGCACACGCATGCGTATCACATGCTCTTCGCCCCTAGCGATTCGATCTGCCACCTCATCTGCGCTCAGGGAGCTACACAGCCCATCATAGCGCGTCGTTTGTTTGTTGGCCTGCTGTTCGGCTCGAACAGCGTCGAGACGTTCCTTGGAGCAAAAGCAGTGAAAGGCGTGGCCCTTTTCCAGCAAAACCTCAACATGGTGATGATAGATTGATTTGCGCTCACTTTGACGGTACGGACCGTACTCCCCCCCGACCTCGGGACCTTCGTCCCAATCAAGCCCAAGCCATCGCAGCGAGTCGTAGATAGCCTGCTCGGAAGCAGGAGTGCTTCGGGCTTGATCGGTATCTTCGATGCGCAGTACGAATTGTCCCCCGTGACTGCGAGCAAACACCCAATTGAACAGCGCCATATAAGCGGTACCTACATGGGGGTCTCCGGTGGGTGATGGCGCGATACGTGTGCGTACAGGGGCGCTCTCCAACGCCTAAAATCCCATCTTTATAACGTCTTGAGGAATCAGCGGATATCGTATGCCCGCCAATTTTTGCACCACCCGCACTACTTGGCATGCGTAACCGAACTCGTTGTCATACCAGACATACAGCACGACGCGGTTGTCCTTGGTGATAATTGCTTCGCCGTCAACAATACAGGCATGGCGATTACCGACAAGGTCCGATGACACAAGTTCCGGCGACGAGGTGAAATCTATCTGGCGCTGCAGGCTACTGTGCAGGGCTGCATTACGGAGAAACTCTCGCACCTCATCTTCATTGACAGTTTTTTCAAGGGTCAAGTTGAGGATCGCTAGGGATACATTTGGCGTGGGCACGCGTATTGCGTTGCCTGTGAGCTTGCCATCAAGTTCAGGCAGCAACTTGACCACTGCAGAAGAAGCACCGGTCTCGGTGATGACCATGTTTAGCGGCGCACCGCGTCCGCGACGATTTTTCCCGTGATAGTTATCGATCAGATTTTGATCGTTGGTGTAGGCATGCACCGTCTCCATATGTCCATACTCGATGCCATAGTGATCGTTCATCGCCTTCAAGACTGGAACAATGGCATTCGTGGTACAGCTTCCCGCTGCCAAGACACGGTCGGTCTCTTTCATGTCCGCGGTATTGATGCCAGAAACGATATTTTTAACCTCTCCCTTGCCGGGAGCGGTCAGGACCACTTTGCCAGCTCCCTTGGATTTGAGGTGCTCTGACAACCCTGCCATGTCGCGCCAAGCGCCGGTGTTGTCAATGATCAGGGCATTGGTGATGCCGTAGAACTCATAGTCGACTTGGTCAGGGCTGGGTGCATAGATGATTCGGATCACATTGCCGTTAGCGATAATGCACTCGTTCTCTTCATCAACCCGTATCGTGCCTTGGAAGCTGCCGTGAATCGAATCCCTGCGAAGCAAACTAGCCCTTTTGACAAGATCCTCTCCGCTGGCCTTGCGCACGACGATGGCCCGCAAACGCAGCTGGCTGCCGCTACCGGTCTTCTCGATTAGGAGTCTGGCGAGTAGACGGCCGATTCGACCAAAACCGTAAAGAACCACATCTTGCGGCTCGGCAATGGGCGGTGTGGTTACGCCAAGTACACTTGCGCACTCACTGGCGACAAAATCTTCCGGACTCATTTTCGATGAGGCCTCGTCTTCCATGTACTTGGTGGCCAACTTGCCAAGATCAACATGAGATGGTCCTAAATTTAGACCGGCAATGGCCCGCAGCACTGGAAAAGTCTCGAACTCAGAAAGCTCGTTCTTAGCCACCTGGCGTACATAGCGGTGATGTTTCATCAGCTGGGTAACACTTTGGTTGTAGAGTGCGCGTCCGTAGCAATAGAGCACGACATTGGAGCGGTAGAGCTTGCCGATCAGCGGAATCATGGCCTCTGCCAGCGCCTCGCGCTCTTTCCAATCGGGGAAGTAATCATCTAGGTTACTAAGGGCCACGGTGTCTCCTCGCTCAATTACACTTTTGATGGCACTGCTTCTGCTCACAACGCTGGGTGCAGTTGTGCCGTTTTAAGCTTTGCACCCTCGCCCTGTGTCGGCGGCGCGCGAGTTTATCACCATGTCATAGGTGATCCCACAGGCAGGCACCATTAGGATTGGCGGGCAGGCTCAATGGATGACATTGAACTAGCCAGAAGCTAAAGACTCTATCTACATCCCTGATTGATTGCCGTGAGAGCCTCGTTACCGGGACATAGCGCGTCTTCGGACAACGCGTTCAGGGGTGTGGCAGTTGTTTCTAAAATATCATGGCATTCGACGGCATCGGGGTCGACGTACAAAAGTCCCGTCGCCACTTGGCCCTCTTCGTGCATTTTTTGCACATAGGTTAGCGCACCAATACGATCATAAGGGTCGTAGTCCGCATCGACCTTGTACAGCTGCAGGATACTGCCGTCAGGCATGGTGATACTCTCTCGGGTGCCCTGCGCATAATCCGCAGTGATTTCTGGCTGCCCAAAAATCAAATCTGCCTGAACGGCACTTTGCATATGCTCGCGCACAAACTCAAAACTCTTCGTCGAGCCTGCATGATTGTTAAAGGCTACGCAGGGTGAGATTACGTCGATAAAGGCCATGCCCTTGTGCTTCAAAGCCGCTTTGATCAGCGGCACGAGCTGGCGTTTGTCGCCAGAGAAACTGCGCGCCACAAAGCTGGCACCCAACTGCAGCGCCATACTGACTAAATCAATGGGCTCATAAAGATTCGGCGCACCTTTTTTGCTGGTGGATCCTTTATCGTTGGTCGCAGAGAACTGTCCCTTGGTGAGGCCGTAGGTGCCGTTGTTATCCACCAGATACAGCATGTTGGTGCGACGGCGCACCACGTGAGCAAACTGCCCGAGACCTATTGAAGCACTATCCCCATCACCGGAAACGCCGATACACATAAGGTCCCTATTCGCCAAATTCGCTCCTGTAATGACGCTTGGCATACGACCATGTACGGAGTTGAATCCGTGACTTCGATTCAAAAAATAGCTCGGGGTTTTCGAGGAACAACCGATGCCCGAAACTTTGGCAAAGCGATGCGGGGGCAAGGACAGCTCGGCACACGCTTGCACGATAGCCGCGCTTACGGAATCATGTCCACAACCAGCGCATAGCGTCGATATCGAGCCCTCGTAGTCGCGGCGCGTCAGCCCTAACTCATTGATCGGTAAATTCGGGTGATGGACTCTAGGCTTGGTGACAAATGTCATGATTTCACCTCCGACAGGCGTGCCAGTTTGTGATCTTCGTAATAGGCACTGATTTGCTCATCGATAAAATCAGCCGAAATAGAAAGTCCCGCGAAGTATAAAATCGGGATCAACTTAGCCGGATTGGTTTGCAGTTCGTTGATAAGTAGCGTGCGCATTTGCCCATCGCGATTCTGCTCCACCACAAATATCAAATCGTGCTCGGCAACGAAGGCTTCGACCCCGTCACCAAAGGGAAATGCGCGCACTCTGCAGGTATCCAGGGATATCCCTCTCACGGCAAGTTTATCTAGAGCCTCGGGGATCGGCAGCGAAGTCGTGCCGAAATACAGCACGCCTACGGATCCACCTTGGCCAACGATCTCGGCCTTTGGGACAAGTTGGCGTGCGGTCTGCCATTTCAGCTGCAGTCGCTCCATGTTGCGCTGATAGGCATCGGGCGATTCGGTGTACGCCGCATACTCATCCCGAGATGTGCCGCGAGTGAAGAATGCGCCTCTGTCCGGATGCGTGCCGGGCAATGTTCGATAACCCACACCGTCGCCATCTACATCAAGATACCGACCAAACGTTTCAATTTCATCGAGCTGATGTGCATTGAGCACCTTGCCACGATCGTAGCGACGGGCGTCATCCCATTCCAGCGGCTCGCTCAAGTTCTCGTTCATGCCCAATTCAAGGTCGCTAAGGACAAGTACAGGCGTTTGCAGGCGGTCTGCCAAATCCAGTGCATCGGCAGCGAAGTCAAAACACTCCTTGGCACTGGCTGGGAACAGCAGCGGGTGCTTGGTGTCGCCATGGGAGGCATAGGCGGCGCTGATCAGATCACCCTGCTGGGTGCGCGTTGGCATACCGGTTGAGGGTCCAGAGCGCTGAATATCCCAGACCACTGCTGGGATCTCCGCGAAGTAGGCAAGCCCCAAAAACTCAGACATTAGCGATATGCCTGGGCCACTGGTAGCCGTAAACGAGCGCGCACCGTTCCAGGCCGAGCCAATCACGATACCAATCGCAGCCAATTCGTCCTCGGCCTGCACAAAGGCGTAATTCTTCTCCCCGGTCTGTGGATCAAGCCGTAACTTTTTACAGTGATTTTCAAAACTCTCTGCGACCGAGGTCGAAGGTGTGATCGGGTACCAGGCACACACGGTAGCGCCTCCGTAGAGGCTCCCCAGTCCGGCTGCGTCATTACCCTCCATCATGATGCGGTCACCTACGGCATCACTTCGCCTTACCTGAAGCGGCAGCGGGGCCGAAAGATACTCAAGCGCATAATTGCGGCCCAGTTCCAGGGCGCGGATATTCGGCTCAATGAGAGCATCCTTACCCTTGTACTGGGTTGAAACCATTCCCGTAATGACTTCGAACTCAATGTTCAACAGTGCTGCGAGGGCCCCAAGATAGGTGATGTTTTTAAACAAACTTCTTTGCTTGGGATCTGCAAATTCGGGCAGCAACATCGTGGCAATGGGGATGCCCATCTCATGAATGTCCTGCCGCACAAATTCCTTCGCTAGGGGCTTAGAGTTATCGTAAAGTAGGTAGCCTCCGGGCAGGATACTATCGATGTCCTCGGCGAAAGTTTCAGCATTCATGGCCACCATGATGTCCACGCCCTCGCGTCTGCCTAGGTAGCCTTTTTCGCTTACCCGCACTTCAAACCAGGTCGGCAGCCCCTGGATATTTGAGGGAAAGATGTTGCGAGTCGCCACAGGAATACCCATGCGAAACAGCGCTTTGGCAAACATGCCGTTTGCACTGGCTGATCCTGACCCGTTTACATTCGCGAAGCGAATGACAAAGTCATTAATGTTGTTGCTCATAGAAGCCTACTCCCCGAATGAACCCAATTGTGGTACGTGGACAACTGAACGCTGCATATCCCACGCATTTGTTGGGCAGCGCTCGGCGCACAAACCACAATGCAAACAAACATCCTCGTCCTTAACCATCACCCGCCCGGTTTTAAGACCATTAGAAACATAGAGGTCTTGCTCGGCATTGAGTGCCGGAGCGGTCAGCGTCTGACGAAGCTCTGCTTCGGGCTGGTTTTCGACGAACGAAATACAGTCCATGGGACAAATATCGACGCAGGCATCGCATTCGATACAAAGGTTATCGGAGAACACCGTTTGAACGTCGCAGTTCAAGCAGCGCTGAGCCTCCTGAGCGGCAAGTTGGGCGTCGAATCCAAGCTCAACCTCCACCTCAAGATTGTTCAGCGATGACTCGTGCTCCACCAGAGGAACGAGGTGTCGCTTGGCAGGATCATGAGCCGCGTCGTACGCCCACTCATGTACACCCATCTTGGTGGATAGCAAATTAACGCCCTCTGGAGGGCGATCGTTTTTTAGGTCCCTGCCCTGGCAGTAAAGATGAATGCTGATCGCGGCGCGATGTGCATGGGCGGATGCCCAAATAATATTCTCCGGACCAAAGGCGCTGTCACCGCCAAAAAAAACCTTGGGATTTGTAGATTGCAGGGTAATTTCATCCAGCTCCGGACAATCCCACTTATCAAAATTGATGCCCAAATCCCGCTCAATCCACGGGCAGTGATTGTCCTGTCCAATAGCCATCAACACATGGTCACACTCGATGAATTCCTCAGGCTCTCCAGACGGCTCATAGCGCAGCCGCCCATCGTCGCCACGAACGGGGGTTACGCACTCAAAAAGCACACCCTTCAACTTGCCGTTTTCGTGCACGAATTCCTTGGGAGGGCGGTTGTTTATGATCGGAATGCCCTCGCGCATGGCATCCTCTTTCTCCCACTCGGAGGCCTTCATCACTTCAAAAGCAGAGCGCACGACGACCATCACCGATTCGGCACCCAATCGAAGCGAGGTACGACAGCAGTCCATGGCGGTATTACCGCCGCCCATCACGATGACCTTGCCCTTGATCTCGCTGACATGACCGAAGGCGACGCTACTCAGCCAATCGATGCCAATGTGTATATATTCGTCAACCTGATCCCGACCAGTCAGTTCCAGATCCCGACCACGAGGCGCGCCAGTGCCGACAAAGTAGGCATCAAAATCCTGGGCCATAAGCGCTTTCAAACTGTCGATGGCCTGACCGAAGTGGCAGTGCACGCCCATGTCCAAAATGCGCTCGACCTCCTCATCCAGCACCTCCTCAGGTAGGCGGAAGGCAGGGATTTGGCTGCGCATAAAGCCCCCACCCTTTTCGTCTTGTTCGAACAGATGCACTTCATAGCCAAAGGGCAATAAATCTCGAGCCACCGCAAGGGATGCGGGCCCCGCCCCAATCAGGGCGATGCGCTTACCATTTTTTTCTGTTGGCACATGGGGTAAATATGGCGTTAGGTCGCCCTTATTATCCGCCGCAGCTCGCTTCAAGCGGCAGATAGCCACTGGCGTTTCCTCGGTGCGCACTCGGCGACAGGCAGGCTCGCAGGGCCTATCACAGGTGCGGCCAAGCACGCCAGGAAACACATTCGAGTCCCAATTAAGCATGTACGCCTGTGTATAGCGCTCTTGAGCAATTAATCGAATGTATTCCGGTACTGGTGTGTGCGCAGGACATGCGTACTGACAGTCCACTACTTTATGAAAGTAGTTTGGGTCGAAAATATTTGTTGGTTCCATAGCTACGTGCGCGACAAAGAGAGGCAATAACAACCTCTGCCAACACATTCCCCTCTATTGATAGAACGCGACCCCCTCGCGGTGACGAAACTCTAGCGTAGCCAATAGTGATACGCCAGTGCCTAACAAAGCCGATTTGGGTGCCAAATAGCAAGGCATCAAGATGGCCGACCATGCCATTTATGCAAGAGATTCACCAACATTCGACGCCGTGAGCACTGACACAAGGTATAGCAATAGGTAAACTCGTCCCTGCCACTTAGTCGGCACACGTGTCACTGATTTACGCACGCACAAAGGACGCATACTTGGTTAACCACGAGTCGACTACGGCCCCAGCGCCAGCGGCGCTAGAACACCCATCACGCCCGCGCTTAGACCTCTGCCTGCCCAGCAAGGAAGGCATGCGTCTGCACTGGACTGGATTGCATGGCAGCGCCGATGTATTAGCCGCCGTATCCATGGCGAAACAGCTCGACCAGCTGTGCGTCGTTGTGACCAACCAGCCTGCAACCTCGGATCGCTGGCATGATGGCGTAACGTTTTTTTCCAGCGATGCCAGCGTACCTAATCTGCGTTTCCCGGACTGGGAAACCCTACCCTATGACGCTTTTTCGCCGCACCAGGACATTATTTCTGAGCGCCTAAGCACGCTACAACATTTAAGACACGCGAGATGCGGCCTGCTAACCGTGCCTGTATCCACACTGATGCAACGAGTACCGCCTCTGAGTTACCTCGACGGCGCATGCTTTGAACTCGTTTGCGGCGCGACCTTCGATGTTGCCAACCAGCGTCTAGCCCTGGAGTCCGCCGGATATCAGTGCGTCGAAACCGTTACCGAGCGCGGTCAGTATGCCGTGCGTGGTGCTTTGATGGACATCTATCCCATGGGTGCCGCCCTGCCGGTGCGCATCGATCTGTTTGATGATGAAATCGATACCCTGCGGACCTTTGATCCCGATTCTCAGCGGACTGTCGAACGCATAGAGCGTCTGGACCTGTTGCCGGCAAAAGAATTTCCCTTTGACGACGCAGCCGTTGCCCGGTTTCGGGAGCAATGGCACGACCTGTTTCAGGTAGATGTTCGTCAGTGCAGCATTTATCAGGACGTGAGCAACTACATTGCACCGAACGGTGTTGAATACTATTTGCCGCTCTTTTTCCACGAGCTTGCGACGCTATTCGATTATCTGCCAAAAGATGCCATTTTTATTACCGAAGCTGGCATGGCAGCAGCCGCCCAAACTTTTGAAGACGACGTGAACAAACGCTACGAGTCGTTGTGCCATGATGTCGAGAGACCTGTCCTGGCACCGCAGAAGCTCTACCTGGGTGCAGACGAACTCAATCAGCGCCTAGGCGCACGCAAGCGCATCGTGCTTGGCGGCGAACACCCAAAGCATCAGTGCGAGTTTGCGGCCCAGCCCTTGCCGGACCTGCGGGTTGACGCCAAGGCTGAAACACCTGCACATCTGCTGCAGCAATATGTGGAGAAACGCGAAAAACGCGTGCTTTTTGTGGCCGAATCTGCCGGCAGACGTGAGGTTCTCGACGAGCTCCTGCGTAAGCATCACATCGAGGCCAGGCACATTGATGGTTTTACAGAGCATCTTGTCGGTGACGGTCACAGCATTTGCATTGGCCCTATACAGCAGGGTATGGAATTACCAGACGGTGTGATCGTCTGCGAAGCCGATGTGCTGGGCACAAGGACCAGTGGCAAAAGACGCGATAGCAGTAAGCGAGTTATCGATCCTGAACAAATTGTCCGCAATCTCACAGAACTGAACATGGGTGCGCCGGTCGTGCATGTCGATCACGGCGTCGGCCGATACCTCGGACTGCAAACCCTAACGATTGATGGCAGCGCTGAGGAGTTTCTGACCTTGGGTTATGCGGGAAGTGCTAAGCTCTATGTACCGGTCACATCCCTGCATCTAGTCGGCCGCTATGCTGGCGCTGACGAGGAAAGTGCCCCGCTGCATCGCCTTGGATCAGATCAATGGGAGCGCGCGAAAAAGAAGGCGGCAGAAAAGGTTATCGACGTCGCCGCAGAATTGCTCGATATCTATGCGCGGCGTGCCGCTCGCAAGTCACATCAATTAAGTGCTAACGCCGACGACTACCAGGCGTTTGCCGACGAGTTTGGCTACGAAGTCACTCCGGACCAAGGCATTGCAATCGAAGAAACCTTGCGCGATTTGGCGGCGGAGCAAGCGATGGACCGTTTGGTCTGTGGCGACGTCGGTTTCGGTAAAACCGAAGTTGCGATGCGCGCCGCCTTTACCGCAGTGCAAAGCGGCAAACAGGTGATTCTATTGGTGCCCACCACTCTGCTGGCCCAACAACATTTCGAGTCATTTCGAGATCGATTCGCGAGCTGGCCAATCAGCATCGACGTAGTTTCTCGGCAGCGCAGTCAGCAGGAAACCGACGCCATCAGCGCGCGCTGTCGTTCAGGCAACATCGATATTCTGATTGGGACCCACAAACTCTTGAATCCGGATTTCAAGTATCACGACCTAGGTCTGGTCATCATTGACGAAGAGCATCGTTTTGGCGTGCGTCAAAAAGAGCGCTTACGCGCGATGCGGGCGGAAGTCGACGTACTGACGCTTACCGCCACACCCATCCCGCGAACTCTCAACATGTCATTGAGCGGGCTCAGGGATTTGTCGATTATCGCGACGCCACCAGCCAAGCGACTATCGATCAAAACATTTATGCAGCCACGAAGAGACCACAACATAAAGGAAGCCATCAGCCGAGAACTGATGCGCGGTGGTCAGGTGTTTTATTTGCACAATGAGGTGCGAACCATTGAGCAAGCAGCCAGCGACATAGAGGCGCTGGTTCCGGAAGCACGCGTTGGCGTCGCCCACGGCCAAATGCGTAAGAACGAAATGGAACAGGTGATGGGCGAGTTCTATCACCGTCGCCTCAACGTACTTGTGTGTACGACGATTATTGAAACCGGCATCGACATTCCAAATGCCAACACGATTGTTATCGAGCGGGCAGATAAATTCGGCTTAGCGCAGCTACATCAGCTGCGCGGGCGGGTCGGACGCAGCCACCGCCAAGCCTATGCCTATCTACTCACGCCCGATCCAAAGAGCATGACCGCCGACGCCGTGAAACGCTTAGAGGCGATTGAGGCCGCGGGAGAACTTGGCGTTGGCTTTACTCTGGCTACCCAAGATATGGAAATCCGCGGCACCGGCGAACTCCTAGGGGACGATCAGTCGGGCCAAATCGAATCCATCGGTTTTTCCCTGTATCTGGAAATGCTGAACCGCGCTGTGGAAGCGCTGCGGGCCGGCAAGATCCCTGATCGGGACACGCCACTGGAACCGGTAAATCAGGAAGTGAATCTCCACGTGCCCGCTCTCATACCCGAAGACTACCTACCCGATGTGCAAAGTCGTCTGATCCTGTACAAGCGCATAGCAGGAGCCGGCACTGAAGTAGAGCTTGATGATCTTCGGGCGGAAATCATCGACCGATTTGGTCTGCTACCCGACTCCGTTAAGAATCTGTTTGAAATCACTCTTTTGAAACTTGCCGCACAGGGCCTGGGCATCCTCAAAATCGACCTGGCGGAATCCAAGGGTAAAATCGAGTTCAGCAAAACCACCCGGGTTGAGCCCATGGCCGTCGTGCAGTTGGTACAGCAACACAGCAGTACCTACCGTCTCGATGGTGCCTCAACTCTGCGAATTGAAGAATCTTTGCCCACATTTGAGGATCGGGTCATATTCGTTCAGGCCCTATTTAGGCTATTGTCTGCGGATAGCAAAGCAGCCTGAGGGTGATCCGAGCACTCACTGCTGCAACGCCAGCAAATCGAAGCGGAAACGGATGCCCTTACCTGCTAACCCATCACAGCGCATGAGTGACACAGATACGGTCCTGCATCATTTGAAGTTCCTACTGTTCGCGATCTTCAGTGGCGTTCTAGCCGCAGTTCCAGCCGTTATGGCCCATGCAGAGGGCAATGTGTCGACGAATACCAATGCCTGGGATACGTCGCAGCAAGACGCCCTGAACGCAAACTATGCTGCCACGCGGCTGGCGGGGCTTGAATCCCTCGATGAACGACTGCCTGACAACTTGTTCACCGTCGAAGTGGTCATTTTCAAGCGCGTTGATACTAAGACCGAGCTGCTAGCGTTAGCCGAGGAAGATCCGATATCTATAGTACCGTCACTCGATGTACGAGAACCCCTACTGCGCTCGGTAAACGAAGGTTTGTCTGCTGGAATTTTTGACTTAAGCCCGGACAATTCTGGGCTTGCAAAGCGAGCATGGATGCGCAGCCATCGACCCATCACACCTGCCAAGGCCCCAGAATGC
>CABZTD010000015.1 GCA_902528515.1 K189A clade bacterium | reverse complement strand
TGAACTGCTTGGAGCTTCTCACCATGGATTACCAGTTCGCGTTGTTTTGTAGCTCGCTGTTGATTACCCCTGACATTCGCGGCCAAAAAATATCAGGGTGTGCTTGTCGGGCCTAAAAGCGGGTATTTCAATGTGCAACAGTTCATTAACGTTACGATTTATCTAAACGAATCCGAGGATTGCAAAAATCTAATGTTCTCTTGTTGGGACGAAATAACATGAAAAGATTGAAGCCTTGCTTAGCAGGGCTGATATTGCTCTGCGTAGCTAGCCAAGGTTGGGGGGATTCATGTGATTTCCCACAACCAAAGAAGTGTGCAAATGTTGGGTGCGTTAATGATGAGATGCGTTCCTGCGAGTCTGAAGCTGATTCCAAAAGGCTACATCAAGTGCCAGCAGGAAAAGAAAATATTGATATTTGCCTGCGCAAAATTCAGAAAGATCAGTCCACGGTATTAACCGTTGACGCTGTCATAGCTGCTGTCATTGCGTGCCGCAATAAGAACGCCTTCGAGCCGTGAAAAACGCTGTCACGGGTTTAAAAGTGCTAACAACCGCTTGCCGATCAAGATAAGGATGTGATTAAAAAAAGCCAAGTATCTCGTGGAATTTCGTTTTGACATCGGGGAGAGCCGCCAGAATACAAGTCTTTGGTATTTATCTTTGGCGTACGAATTCAGTGCCATCAAATCTGGATGCAAACCAAGGACCGCTGGACATGGACTAAAGCTTGCTCGTTACCACTTTGCGGGAATTTTTTTTTGGAGCCAAGCGGGGTACTTAGGATTTAGCTTCACGTTTTCCGCAGCCCAGTTTCCAATTCAATCAATGATTGCTGCATTCACCGCATGAAAGCATCAGAAGCTCTATATACTGCTCGAGCAGAAACTGGCTCGTGAGCAACAAATCAACGAATGGAGTAAGAACGAAAATGAAGGCAAACCACGATGCCAATAAGCCGTGGACAATTGAGGGTGTTCTGAAAAATGCGAGCATCAAGCATCAGGGCGCCAAACTAACATTTCTTCAAGCCATATTGGTTTACTGCTTGTGCTATTTCGTCCTTAGCTTGGTTTTTTCATATTCGTTCACAACTTTGGTTTCCCCCGACTCGTACGATTTCCTCGTTGAAAATTTACCTGGCATTGTTTTATCACTACTCCTCTCTCCGTTAGGTTACGGAATCGGACTGTTGGGCATCAAAAAATCGGCCGGCTTAGAAATTGACTACAACATGATCGTGCAGCCCTATCGTCACTTTCTGCCTCTCTTATTGCTCGCAACGCTTGTCAGTCTAATTACCTTGTTGGGCTTCGGGTTATTTATCCTGCCGGGGATCTACTTCGCTCTCTCCTACAGCTTCGCGCCCTATTTGCTAATGGGCAAAAAAATGGGAGTTTGGGAATCTATGGAAGCCTCCAGAAAGGCAGTGACAAAAAATTTCGGGCGCTTTCTTATTCTTTCTTTAATATTAGCGGTCGTAAACGTCGTTGGTGCCTTGCTCCTGTTGATACCCCTATTTTGGCTCCTCCCCATCTCCGTTATTGCTTTTGGAGAAGTCTATAACCACATCGAGAAAGATATTGAAGCCGTTGAACCTGCAGGCGATGGAGCAGATGCATAGGTACGTTTTTTAAGTGTGACGCCTAATTGGCTTTCCAGTCACTGTGAAGGATTATAGTCGACTTTCTCAGGCTAAAACCAAACTGCCGAAGCAATTTCTCACGTTTGTCTGCATCCCAGTTTGACGCCCCCGTTTTAATAGGGCATGACGAGCATCCTTGCATTACAGGCAAGAGCCTGTCGTAGGGGGTTTCAGGAGATAAAGTCCTTAATGATCGGTGAGCTATTGGTTTTTCAGTAAATGATGAAACTGATGACACTAATATGTTTACTAGCTGCCAATTTATTAATCTCTTTGTCAAATCATGGGTGTCACGAGGCTATTTTGTCCCCGAAAAACAAACTGCTCTTAATCTGCGCACTGCCTCGCAATACGAATTATCCTGACCAGCTCCCGGTGTGGGACTTTAACTATCGGATCTAATGATCCAATGAATTTAGGCGATTTAGCCGCCTCGTTGCTGAGCACGAAAACTTTCGTAACGCACTCTATCGAGTTCTACAGCGGTTGGACTATCCGCTGAAGATTTTGGTGTCTGCAACACGAGTTCCTAACGGAGCAGCAACCAAAAATTTAATGGCGTATCCGTAAAGAACAGACAAGAGAGCAACAGCTACCGCAGCGGGTAACTCAGGGCCCCGATCAACAGTATAGTGGGCACCAATGCCGACCAAGCCAACTAACATCGAGAGCCACCCCCAGTAAACTGCCCCGTCTCCGAAGTTACTAACAACTTCCTCGAACCTTTGCCTTAGACCGCCTCTCGCCAAGACGTGTAAACTTCCGCCAAAAATTACGATCAAAAGGCTCGTTGGGTCAAACATCCACATGCCCGAAGACCCGACCATTGCAGAAAAAAGCAGGCTCAAACCGCAAACAACCGCAAAGAATCTCATTACCGCATCCTCCTTTTTGTGTGTGACGAAAATATCAACAGCCGAATTGAACGAACACAACTTAATCGATATTTTTCCGCGACCGCCCGGGTAAAGCCGAAAACAGAATCAAATAACGTTATTAGCGCCGACAAACGTGAATGCTTCCTCAAGACACCACACACTCATTCGGTCGAAGGTGTGGCAATCTTCTCTCCAGAAAAATATTTGAGACACCGCTGATAAGTGAAGTATCGGATTTAGGCATGGGTAACTTGACCAAGATTAACCAATTAAATTTATGGTGGGAGGAATTTGGCGAGCGATCCGATCCGGTCGTTTTGCTTATAATGGGCGCGTATATGAATTCGCAGGCTTGGCCTGCCGGGTTAATTGAGCACTTGGTCGATCACAGAATGCGCGTCATTCGCTTCGATAACCGTGATTCCGGTAAAAGCACTTGGTTTGGAAAAAAAACTCGGGTGGAACGGATTGCGAGTTTCTTACCGGCTTCGCTGCTGCGCTCAATTCTCAAAAAAAATTTCGCCCAAACCGACTCGAAACCTACGCACAATTCCCCTCATCCAAATCACTATGATCTTTTTGATATGGCAGAAGATGCCATAGGCCTGCTCAATTACTTGGAGGTAGATCGAGCCCATATTATCGGAGCATCAATGGGCGGACTAATCGCGCAGATCTTGGCGATACATCATCCTCAGCGAGTTCAATCGCTGGGCTTGATGATTACGACACCTGGTTTGCACGATGAGAACCTTAGCCGCACACCGCCCAAATTCCTTGAGGAGACGCTCGAGTCTGCAATTTTTGGTATCAAAGGCAAAACTCTTGAGGCGGCCATTGGAATTGCACGTGCATACCATGGGTCGAGGTTCAAATTTGACGAGCACCGTGTCCTCGAAAGAGGAAAGAAACTTCTGTCGCATGGTTACAACCCCAGCGCTTTGCATTCTACAGCGGTAGACGTTACGCCAAGCCAATTATCAAGGCTTCGCGATATTTCAGCTCCTACGATCATTGTTCATGGGTCTGAAGATCCACTCATACCAACGGACCATGCTGAAGCGCTAAACGATGGAATTTATAAGTCGAGGCTTTTAATGATGGAGGGGGTAGGCCACGAAATACCTGACGAACTATTACGTGATATCTCAAGCGCGCTAATCGAAAACATGAAAACGGTTTAGTGCCCGAACGAACTTGGCGCGAAAGCGGGCGTCCTGAGTTCCATGAATTAAGATCAGGGTCGGAATCGCCTGTTCGAGGTGCAGCAACTTCCTGCAACTCGAAAGGCTCCCGAAAAGCTAATGGGTTTAGGACTACCCTTACCCCAAACATTTTAGGCATCTCTAGGCTGTATATCGACCTTCTAACAAGAGTACTGAACCGAATTAATTGACTGAACTTGTGCTGACAAAATGCTGGGACTAGGCGCATAGGACTTTTATCTCTAATTTGACTTGAGTAACAGCTGGGATAAGGATGAACAAAGACCCTTAAGCAGCGGATAAATCGCGTGATAGGGCTTGTATTTGCACTCAGGCGCCAACTTCACGTGACGCTCGCAGAGTTTCAAGATTATTGGCTAAACCAACATGCTCCTTTGGTTGCTAGCTTTGCAACAAACCTCAACATACTTCGGTATGTTCAAACACACACTATCGAATCTCGACTTAATGAAGCTGCGCAAAAAGCACGTGGGAAAATGGAACCTCATTACGACGGTGTTGCCGAACTTTGGTGGTCCTCCGAGGCTGATCTAACAAATCAAATGGAATCCACAGGGGTTAAAGCCGCCAAGGCTAGTGCCGCCCTTATTGAAGACGAATCTAAGTTCATCGATTTACCTAGTTCTCCCCTCTGGCTTGCCTATGAATATCCACAAATAAATCCATCACCCGAAAATATTTCAGCAAAACCGAAAAGCAACATTCTGAGGGCATTTTTCCCAGTAAGACATCAATCAAAACTTTCAGAAGAGAAAGCCAGACACTATTGGCTGACGCACGATGGGCCAACCGTTAGATCTTACGATGAGGTTACTAATACGCTTTGTTATCGGCAAGTGCATCGTGCCAATTCCACACTGGACACCGAACTTCAGAAAGCCCGAGGCACTATTGTTGACTCTCATATAGGTCATGCAGAAGCTTGGTGGACATAGGGAAAGCGTCGAATACTGACGAGGCACGTCGGGCAAATCATGCGTTTATAAAAGACGAGCACAACTTCATAGACATGAAACGCTCGACATTTCTCTTCGGGAAAGAACACACCATCATAGACAGACGATAATCAGGTAGATTTGAACCAAAACAACGTGCGGCAAATAGACATTTCTGAACGCTTATTCTCGCGGTGCCGACCCCACATGCGCCATGCCGCCATCAACCGCGATAACCTCGCCCGTTACATAGCGTGATGCATCAGAGGCAAAAAAGAGGACCACATCTGCGATGTCGTCACCGAATCCCCATCGCTTTAGGGCAACGTTATTCTCCATTCGCTCTATCAAGCCAGGCGAGTTGTTCCGGTCGCGCTCCCAAATTGCGGTCGCAATTAAACCGGGACAAATGGAATTTACCCGTATTCCCCAATTTCCCCAATCAGTAGCAAGCGCTCGCGTCATCGCATCCACTGCGCCCTTCGTACCGGCATATGCGACGCGACCCAAAGGACCACGCAAGCTCGCTACAGACGAAATGTTGACGATCGACCCTTCGCCCCGACGCTTCATTGGTTCAGCAAGCCCAATACTCAGCATCAGTAAAGAACGAACATTGATCGAGAAAACCAGATCAAAATCCTCCTCAGACAGCGCCTCAGGGCTTCTACGCATCGGTATCCCCGCGTTATTGACAATAATATTTACACCTTCTCCTTGCGTAACCTCTAGAACCTGCTCGGCGTGCCGCGACCCTGCTCCTCGTGGCGAGAGATCCACTTCCAAAATCACCGGCTCATTTTTTAACTCGCTCGCGACGCGGATAAGATCATTAGTTGTCCTGCCGCTAAGGATGACGCGAGCGCCCGCGCTATCCAAAGCTCGGGCACTGGCCTCACCTATGCCGCGTGTCGCTCCAGTAACCAAAGCGGTCTTTCCGTTGAGCTCAAACATATCTTATCCGTCTAATGATCCCATAATTCCGTGATCGTCTTCTTTCAATCACGTACTGCCACAAGGTGGTCAGCCTAGAGTTCAAGCTAATAGAGTAATGACGTGAAACCTATGCCTCAAGCTTCCAAAAAAGCAGGCACAACTCGCCTAATAAAATAGCGATGAATCAAAAAGAGCTTCGCTTGCCGACGTTGCTAATTTTTTTAGAGGTTTTCTTCAGAGCCAATTTTCAATCACGCGGGATTGTCTGGACCAGGAATGTTGCGCTAGAGTTTTTGCGGATGCATGAATCCACATCTGCCCGTACGCAATACCGATAAAGCCGGCGAGGAGCGAGAAAGACCGATGACCGAAACTTTCAATTACGCAGGGGAAAGTGAGGAAAGTTGGGGTCTGCAAGCAGCCTATGTAAGACAGGATATTGTCGATGCGCATCGTCAGACATGGAAGGCTATTGCTTCTGCAGGAAGTTTTTGGTCGGACGTTGATCGTCTCGAGATCGCAAAGCAAGCAAGAACGGCTCGTTCGCAACGCAGTGACTTACCTTTCAATCGATCCTATCCCGACTCTAGGCTCAATCGGGATACTCTTGAAACGGTCAGAAAAGTCGCCGCCGACGCGGGTAAAATCGATCGCTTATGGGCTAAAAAGCAGATCGCGTCGATTGGCGACGGTCCCTACGCGGAGTTAGTCGCCATCGTTGCTTCCGTTAGTGCGGTTGACGCATTCTCGGAAGCTTTAGGACGGCCCAGGGAGATGTTGCCCAAGGCCACGGGTGGCTCCTGTTCAGGGGTCAAATCGGACAATGCGACGGATATAGGGGGATATCTGCAGATGGTCGACCCATGGGATGGACCCAACGTCTCCAGAGCGCTAAGTCTAGTGCCTGCAGCAAACGCCCTTTTCATGCAGAACGTTAGCAGCATGTATGTTGGTAAGGGTGGCGGCTTTAATGACATGGTCTGGGATGGCCCTCTATCGCGTCCTCAAGCAGAACTGCTCGCAGCAAGGGTGTCATCAGTTAATGAGTGTTTCTACTGAACTAGCGCTCATGTCATGCTGCTTCGTGCAAGCAGTAAGGCGGTTGACCAAGATGTAGAAGTTCAGGCAACTATGGGCGGCCATGGAGCTGAACTAGTCGAACATGGAGAAGCATTGGTCGCTTTTGCCGAAGCAGTGACTCGGGGAGATCACAACATTGAGGATACAAGAAACACCCTGGTTGGATCTATCGGAGTCGAAGCGTTTTCAGAGGCGTCCGCCATCGTTGCCATCTTTAATGGCCTAGTGCGCACAGCGGATGCCACAGGTATACCGCTTGATGAGCCTATGCGGATCGCGACAGAAGGCGTACGCCAAACACTCGGCATAGATCGGTTTCTAGGGGCGAAGAACACTCTATAACTTCCTGATAGCGAACCAATCTACTAACTAAGACCATGAAAAAATTCTCGCCTGCGGTAGCGCGTTAAAAACTCCGCGCCACCGCCATGCTAACCATTTAGAAACTACAAGCCTCACAAAACTCGAGTCCTCTTGAGCTCTTCGAGATTAAAATTTACATAAAGTAAAAGAGCTTCGCTGCTAGTCGGTAGGCGCCTCGGCAATTATTCCGGCATCCAAAAAAGCTCTCGTATCACTCGGCGTATATCCCAACCAGTTTTGCAAAATTCTCTGGCTCTGAGCTCCCAACCGAGGACAAGGCGACCACTCTTTGCTGGATAGACCTTCCATATGTATTGGGTTGCCTGGTACTAGCGTGGCAGATCGCTCCAGCGGCACGAAAAAATCTCGCTCTGAGGCTTGTGCTTCTAAAAGCATGTCTGGGGCAGTTGCGACGGGACCCGCTGGAATCCCGACTCGTTGTAACCGTTCTGCGGCATCGTGCTTATCGAATTGAAGAGTCCATGCGGTTATCGCTAGATCGATTTCGCTACGAAAACGTTGCCTGACGACCAGGTCCCAGCCGGGATCAAAATCCAAATCAAGCAGGCACAGCAGGTTGCCCCAGTCCTCCTCATTTTCACATGCTATTGCAACCCAATCAGCGTCGTCTTCCAAATCCCTCGACCTACATTTATACACACCGTGTGGGGCCATCTGCGGATGGGCATTACCGAAAGGCTTCAAGTCGTTGCCAAGTTGATGATCAATGAGCCATGGACCGTTGAATACTGTGCCCGCTTCGTGTAACGACATCTCCACGAAGGCGCCAAGATTTGTTTCTTCCCGCTCGCGCAACGCCGAAAGCAGCGCCACAGAAGCTGTGGTACCAGCGATAGGGTCCATGAGAGCCATAGCTGAATTTCGGGGTTCGTTTTCGCTGTAGCCTAGCATTTGAGATAACCCGGTCATGGGTTCAACGGTTGGCCCAAAAGCTACCCAATCCTTGTAGGGCCCGGTTGTACCGTACCCTGGCATAGTTATATAAATCAGCCTCGGATTATGCTTCTTTAGGGTCTTCCAACCTAGTTGCATAGAAGGCATGGCTCGAGCGCTAAAGTTTTCGATTACAACGTCGGCTTTCGCAACTAACTCCAAGAATAATTCTTTTCCCCGGGGCTTTTTCAAATCAAGGGAAATACTTTGAGAATTACGAGCGAGTTTCGCGAAAGCTGCGTTATTGTTCCATGGCTCATCTCCAGGCTCGCCTCCTAGCCAACCCGCGATAGGTTCCGTCATTGCCACTTTAGTTCCGCGACCTAGCGCTCTTTCTACTTTTATGATCTCGGCTCCCAAATCGCTAAAAATTCGGGTAGCTAATGGTCCAGCCCAAACGTGCGTAAGGTCTAAAATGCGTATGCCATTTAGTGGACCGTTGATTTCTGGAATATCACTCATTGCTTTCGTGCTTATGCGTTACGACATGCTTTAGCGCAAAGTTGCCTCTAGCACGGTTGTTTACTTGGAAACCTGAGCTAGGCGAAGTCAGGATTTTGTGATCTAACGCTCTTATGTTCTGCCAGAAATCTCGTTGTGCTAGGTGTTTATCAGTCAATACCTCGCCGAACGATTGCACCACACCGGCAGGAATCCGAGCGGCAGTGGCACGCGCTCGAATTTCTCGTTTAGTAACGGATATTAGCGCGTCGCCTATCAGTTCGTGCAGAGCATCTCTATGTTGCATGCGTAGGTCGTTGTCAGAGAATCGCGGATCTATTGCCAGCTCTGGTAATTCAAGGAACACCGTTATGGCATCCCAAAAAGTTGGCACCGTGTTGATGTAAACCCATCCGTCCAAACAACGAAAGAGGTTGCTAGGCACCACCCAATAAAAGTCCGAACCGTGACGCGAGCGCACCCTTCCTGCACAGCTCCACATGACCGTTGTAAACTGACTTAGGGCGAGTAAAGACTCATACATACTCACGTCGATAAGTTTCGACTCTTTAGAAAAGCGACATGCATTAGCGGCGGTAAAAGCGAATTGTGCGGACTGGAATTCCACGTAATGGCCAGGTAAGGACAAAGGAGCTCTTCCTGCATCTCCTATGATCTGCGTATACCCGGCCATCGCAAGCAACGTGTGCGGCGTCGCACGCCAATTTCGTTTTGGTCCTGTGAGACCAAATGGGCTTATGACAACCTTTACTGGTGACACCCATCGATCAACGCCGAAAGAGGCAGCGTGATCCGCTGAAGAGGCCTCCAAGACAACAATGTCAGCTTTAGCTGCCAGGTCCGCAAAGTCTTTAGATCTAGCATGAATACGCTCTTTGCCTGCATGCAAAAATGTTGTCATCGCCTCTGAACTCGCCCAAGCCGGGGGCTGAGCGGTTTCGATGCGCGTAACCTCGTGCCCATTTTGAATAAACAATCTGCCGACAAATCCTGCGCTGTATGAACCGATCTCTAAAACTTTGTCCAAAATTAAATCCTTTTAACAAACGACCGATATGCTGTGACGCCTCCACAGATACCGTTTCGCAATTGCGATCGACAAGTGATCGAAGAGAATTTAAGAGAAGCCAAAAGTGTTTTCTTTTTGTGTCAAGTCGCGAGCCGACACCGTCTCCTAAGTCAAAAAATGCCAACGCCTGTGAAGGATTCGCCGTTTCATTTATTTGCCTATCTGCAACATTAGCTCTCTTTTCGAAAAACGAGCCCTGTAGGGTAGATCTTGAGCGGGCTTTGGAGTTCGTTGATTTGATGTGTGCCTCGGTTGGTACGGTTGCGCAAAGACACACCTTGGTTAAGCCTAGTTTACTCAAATCCACCTATCTCTAACGCCAGAAAATATGGGTTTTGTGCTCCACTTCGGTTTTTGCAGGGTCTGAAAAAGCAAGCTCAATCCGCTGCGCCTCCTGCTGAACCTTCTATGTGAAAAAGCTTGTTATAGATCGACCAACACTCATTAGTTTTAACGAATGAAAGCGTATCAAGATACCGATTACCGATGTAATCGTCCCTCACCCGAGCAACAGCGGTTTGGCCGTGTACGTTCAGCGACAGTACTTCAAGGAAAGGGACTTCACCCGCGTCAGAAGCAGGTGGTTGAGCATCAACAAACGACGCAAAGTCAGCTACGGTCATTTCAAAAAACCCTTGAGGGGTATCGCCGCAAATTCGTCCATTGGGATGAAAAGCTTGATGGACTTTATCAGCGTTGGATTCAAACATTGAATCAAAATAAATTTGTATGGTCTCTCTAATACGAGTCTCATCAGCATTCTTCATCTCGATCACCCCTTATTAATTCTTACCTTGTTATAACGAAGATTGATTGGCGTAGACAGCCCCTTCCGAAGGTATATATTTCAAGGCAAAGAGGAGGAAGGAAAGAACGATGATCGCTTTTGAGTCAGCGGGCCAGCTTGCGACGCGTATTCGCAAAAAAGAAATTAGTTCGCGCGAGCTCACAGAACTTTATATTGAACGTATCGAAAAGTACGACAATGAAATCAATTCGGTCATCGTGCGTACCTTTGAAAAAGCAAGAGCGGCAGCAGACGCTGCGGATGCCGCTCTGGCGCGAGGAGAATCCCTGGGGCCCTTGCACGGCGTGCCAATGAGCATCAAAGAATCCTATGTCATTGAAGGCACTCCAGCGACTTGGGGAATCGAAGCGTTTCGAAACAATGTTGCTGCCAGCGATGGTCTTGCCGTGCGCCGCTTCAAAGACGCGGGAGCGCATTTTCTGGGTAAGACAAACGTGCCGGTGGATCTGGCCGACTTTCAAAGCTACAACCCAATTTATGGGAAAACCGGTAATCCTTGGGACGTCTCGCGAACTCCAGGCGGCTCCTCTGGCGGAAGCGCCGCAGCCTTGTCAGCAGGCTTCACCGCATTAGAAGCGGGCTCTGACATAGGCGGCTCCATTCGCAATCCTGCACATTTTTGCGGTGTATACGGCCACAAACCCACCTTCGGCATTGTCCCAATGCAGGGCCATGAGCTCGTTGCCAACCAACCAGAAGCAGATCTTGCAGTATGCGGTCCGCTAGCTCGCAGTGCCGACGATCTCAAACTCGCGCTTTCAATAATGGCCGGCCCAGCTGATAGAGAAGCATTAGGCTGGACGCTTAATCTACCAGCTGCTGAAAAGACGAAACTGAGAGACTTCCGTGTAGCGATTTGGGCTACAGATCCTATAGCTCCGGTCGCTAGGGAGGTGGAAGAAAGGTCTTTGCAGGTTGGCGCAATGCTGGAGCGTCTTGGTGCGCGGGTTTCTTATACCGCCCGCCCGAACTTCGATCTCGAGAAGGCAACAATAAATTATCAGACATTGCTGAATTCCGTAATGACAGCAGCGTGGGATGATCAAACCGTAGCTCAAATGCAGGCTAAAGTCGCTGCGCTAGAAGCGACAGATCTGTCCCGAGATGCAGTGAACGCTCGAGCGGCCGTGCTATCCCATCGAGAGTGGATACGCGCAAATAGCCGACGCGAAAAACTTCGCCACGCCTGGGCAGATTTTTTTAAAGATTGGGACATTCTAGTATGCCCACAAATGGCAACGGAGGCTTTTTCTCACGATCACCGACCCTTTAACGATCGAAATCTTATGGTAGATGGCGAGCAGCAACCTTATTTCCAACAACTAATGTGGGCAGGCATTGTTGTAAATTCGTACCTGCCAAGCACGGTCTTCCCCACAGGCCTTTCTAAAAATGGCCT
Source organism: K189A clade bacterium (assembly GCA_902528515.1). Lineage (GTDB taxonomy): Bacteria > Pseudomonadota > Gammaproteobacteria > Pseudomonadales > Azotimanducaceae > UBA4421. Next base: position 34,104 of record CABZTD010000015.1, on the reverse strand, counting down.
GCCAATTGGCTTGCAGGCCGTCAGCGCACCTTTTCGAGACTACCGATGCATTGAATTTGCAAAACTAGTTGCCGAGCAAATAGGAGGATTCTCAGCGCCAGCTGCTTACCCTTGAGCGCAGTAATTGCTAGGCGGAGCGACCGAGCCAGACGAGTTGCGGCAAATCTGCCTGGCGGGAGGCCTGAGTCCTAAACCTATCTCGGCAAGTATGCCGATACGTCGCTGCCGTCAATCGCAACACGTTTTTAGTAAGCTCTTAGACTTCAGCCAGCGCGCTACCGAATGAGCGCGAAATGACTGTGCGTACGACAAAAAGACCGGGGGATGAGGAAAGCGATCGCATAGCGCGGCTGCCACTACAAATGCCTATTCTGGTATCGACTTAATATCGAAGGTCCTCACCAAATTAGTCTAAACGGTGGAAGCTAGGTTGTTACTGATGAAAATAAATCTTTTTTCTGTACGAGGATACATTTTATGAATCAGATCCTTTCCTTGGCAGGAACTCCCGCAGCATCACCCTTAGGTTACTACAGCTGGGCCTTCGGTCAGGCAGCGCGCGACCCTTTTTACATCATGGTAGTGATCTACATTTTTTTTCCCTACTTCAGCGCCGTTGTAGTTGGTGATCCTGTTCGCGGCCAATCGCTTATTGGTTATATCAATGCATCCGTAGGGTTCGTGCTAGCTGCGACGATTCTCTTTCTCGGCGCTATCGCCGACACGGTCGGCCGACGCAAACCCTGGATCCTAGTTACTTACGGGACGATCGCTTTAGGAGGATTTTTATTGTGGTGGGTGAAGCCTGGCAGCGAAGGCCTATCCCTCTACTCTAGCGTCGGTTTGATATTCATAATTATGGTGGCTTTCGCATACGCTGAAGTGTTCCACAATGCCATGCTGCCAAGCATCACACCAGCCGAGAGAGCGGGAGAGGTCTCTGGTCTGGCGTACGCTCTGGGCAACTTTGGCGCCGTTTCGATGATGGTCTTTGTGCTTTTTGCTTTCGCTTTGCCGGGTGTGCAGGATTGGCCATTCCTGCCCGAGCGACCGCTATTGGGTATTGACCATAGCCTGAACGAACATGATCGTATCGTTGGGCCTATCTCCGGTATTTGGTTGGTAATTTTTATTTTGCCGGTGCTGCTGTTCACCCCAGATGGCCTAAGCCGAGGGATCACTTGGCGACAAGCTGCGCGGACCGGGATAAGGGAGGTTGCCACTACTCTGCGCCAATTAATCAAGCATTACTCTAATATCGCTGTGTATTTAGTTGCGCGAATGTTGTTTAACGACGGCATGGTGGGCGTGCTAATTTTTGGTGGTGTTTACGCTGCCGGAAACTTTGGTTGGGAAACCATAACGCTTTTGATCTTTGGCTTAACTACAAGTGTGTCTGCAATGATCGGCGCTTATTTGGGTGGACGTTTGGAGGACCGGCTGGGTTCCATGCGGACTCTCAAAGTCTCAATATTTGGGAGCGCCACTCTTCTCGTGGTTCTAACTTCAATCACGCCCGAAACACTTTTCTTTGTAATTCCCGCTTCTGATGAGCCTGTGTGGGCTTTCCCGTACTTTAGAACCTTGGCGGAGCTAGCTTACCTAGCAACAAACCAAGCCTTCGCTCTGTTCTTCGTAACGGGCTTGTCAGCCTCGCGCACATTGATGGCAAAAATATCGCCCCCCGAGATGGCCACACAATTCTTTGGTCTATATGGCCTTAGCGGATCAATCACGGCTTTTCTGGCGCCGTTACTGGTTGCTGTCGTCACCGACATCACGCAGTCGCAAAGAATTGGTTTCGCGTCTCTTGTAATGCTAATCGTTGTCGGTGGACTGATGCTCGGTTTGGTGCGCGAGGAACAGGCGACTCGAGCCGTTGCTGAATAAAACCTAATGGACTCATTGCTGCGTGCCGATTATCGGTTGCTATTGGCAAGTCAGTTGCATCCTTAACGAGCATCACCTGAACCTTAAACTTCGCAAAGATTTTTAAGGTTCTATTAGGAAATAACATTAGCTAGCCACCATCTCGATTCGGAGAATATACACACGGTCACTGCGTCTTGGCTTGTGCTTCTGGCTCTTAGATACTAGCCACAAACCGCATGGGTTTATGTTTCGGGTCGCTGAAAAACATTGACTGAATGGACTGGCTGAATGAAAAAATTAATCTACTTGTCGGCGTTGTTCCTGGGATTTGTAACGGTTCCCCAGTGTTTCTCCGAGCGAGGCCAATTCGGCGAGGAGCAAGTAGCTGTAGGCGACGAACTTCAGCGCCCCTACTGGCTTTATCAACCAAATACCTTAATGCAAAGGCCAGCTTTAGTCCTTGTTATGCACGGTTACTCAGGTAACGCTAAGGCAATTGCGGCCTATTCCGGTATGAATGAAATTGCCGAGAAACACGGGTTCTTAGTGGCCTACCCGCAAGGCAGTAAAGACACTCGCGACAATGCGTTTTTTAATGTCGGTTATGAGTTTCACGCAGACAGCAAAATCGACGACGTCGCTTATATCGAGGCTATCGTCAAACAAATTTTGGATAGGTTTCCAGTAGAGCAGGATCAGATTTTTGCGACCGGAATGTCCAACGGCGGGGATATGAGTTACTTGCTTGCTTGCCGAACAGGCAACTTGTTCCGGGCTTTAGCGCCCGTTGCCGGCTCGATGATGAAAAGTCTCATGGACAACTGCGACATTGAATCACCACCACCCATCCTGGCAATTAGCGGCACCCAAGACCCAGTCACTCGATACGCCGGTGATATTAATAACGAGGATGGCTGGGGGGCATATGCCAGTCAAGAAGATACCATCGCTTTTTGGGCTGGTCGATTAAAGGTGGGTAAAGTTTCAGTAACACCCTTAGCTAACACGCATCGACCATTATTTTACGGCGACAGCAATGTTATTTTTGAACGGTATGGTTCATCCGGCAAAAACAATGAGCTTTGGTACTTTCGAATTGAAGGTGGGGGACATGATTGGCCCGGAGCCCGCTTGGGGAAATGGTATTACCCGGCACGTTACATAGGCTTATTAGGGATAGGATTTGGCAAGAATCAAGACATCGATGCTAGCAACGAAATATGGAAATTTTTCAACTATTGGATTGCTAAAGATTCCGGAACAAAACTTGTAGAGTGAATCCTGGTAGTTTCGGGTGCGACGTTCAGATCCTGGATCCGCCTAAAAAATCTACGTCTAGCAGGGTAGAAAAAACGAAAGCGTTGCAGTGGAGAGTGTGCATCGCGCGTGACGGCGACATTCCATAAACCGAACAAAAACATGCCGCTACTGGGTGTTCGCCATCCATTCAGTCAAAATTCCAGACGGGCCTTAGATCCGCTAAAAGCTTCTTTAAATCCCAAGCCCTATAAATTAGGCAAGCGGGCGTAAACGAAAACATTCTATTTCCGTTGACTTCTTTCTACGCATTTCATTGTGTGCCCCCAAGAATCTTCCAGGCCAGCGTGCATTTTCTTTGTGACGAGCCTGTGATTCACTTGATAAACATCACTAAAATCGGGCCTACCGCGCCATTTCGATGTCTTTATCTTTTTTTGCTTGGATACGACTTCAATGAAGCTCACTTCAATTTCACCAAACTCAGCGATCGAACTAGTGCCAAGTACCTTTGAAGTGCCCTCCACGCTAGAGACTAGAGCCTTTCGATTGCGGATGTTGACTGTCAACGACGTTATAAAAGACTTTGATGCGGTTATGAGTAGCGCCGAGAAGCTTTATGATTTGTGGCCCAACACCATATGGCCAAAAGGCCTTACCATCGAACAGAATTTGATCGATCTGGCCTGGCACCAAAAGGAATTTCAGCGGCGTACTTCCTTTACCTACACCGTCGTTGAGTTGGACGAATCGCGAGTTATTGGATGCGTCTACATTTACCCTTGCTCAAAAACTGGCTTTGACGCACAAGTCTATTTCTGGACACGATCCGGCGTACAGAATCCGAACGTCAAGCCAAACCTACTGGAGATTACGCTGAAGGACTGGTTAGACGAGGTCTGGCCTTTTAAGGCTCCCGCTTTCCCTGGACTGGACATTCCTTGGGATGAGTGGAATGCGCTGCCTGAAAAAATTATCAGCGAATGACGATGTGCTGACCATTTACAAGGACTAGTTCGGTCATTAGGTTTATTTGTTTGTTATTTCAAATATCAGCCTTGGCTTAAAACTTGAACAATTTTGAGTGAGTGTTTGAAATTCGCTGGGCGTGGCGCGCGGATTTAGTGCGGTTATCGCCCGGTTAGTCCTATCTTTATAAGAAATTCTTTGCCGTTCTTTCTTTTTTGCTGCAAAACATCTTTTCTTGTCTCGCCCTGCTGTGCCTTTATTTCACGACTCTTTAATGCCCAGCAAGCTCCACAGTTTTCCCGAGGCCGCAATATAGGAAAGCAAAACCAGCGAAAACATCATATAAACCATGGTGCCCACGGAAAGCGTTGGCTCGAAACCGTATCGCTGTGAGTTATAAATTTTTATCGGCAATGTTTCTATTGAGAAGCCGCTAACCATGAAAGCGACGATGTATTCGTTCATGGATATGATTAGCGAAAACAGCGCACCGGCCACAAGGTAAGGGCGAATGATGGGAATAACGAGCTTGGTCAGTATCTGTCGGTCGGAATAGCCCATAAGCTTCGCAGCCTCGACTTGAATTTGCTCTATTTGAGCTAAGCCAAGTCGCGCGGTGACAAGGGGTATCGCAACCAACAACGCCGTGTGACCTAAGATAATGCCGACCAGCGAGCCGAGCAATCCCAGCGACGCTGTAACCAATGAGATCGAAACTGCAAAAACAATCCCAGGCAGCAAAAAAGGCAGACTTACTGCACCAACGAAGGTCTGATGCAGTTTGCTGTCTTTTTGCCACAAAAGCAGAGCTGTCACCAATGCTATAACTGTGGCAAAGGTCGAGGAGAAAACCGCAATGACAATGCTATTAAACAGTGAGGTGGTCCAACTGGTATCAGAAAAAAAATTGGTATACCAACTTATTGAGGGGTCTTGGGGCGGGAAGGCCATCTGTCGTGGGCCATTAAATGACGAGCCCAGTACCACAATAATGGGCGTGTACAGAAATATGGAAAGGCCAGTCAGAGATAGCAGTCTAGCGAGTTTCAACGGGCTTTCTGCCAAAAATCAGGTTAGCAACAGCGAGACACAGCAGCACCGCGATGAGCAGACAAAAAGACAAAGCCACCGCGAAGGGTACGTTGAAAGTTCTCATAAAGTCAGCGATGAATACCGCGAACATCCAGTCTGAGGGTTTGCCCAGCTGCTGCGATATTACAAAACCGCCAATATTAAGTAGGAAGGTGAGAATTGCCGTTTGAAATATGGGGCCGCGCAACGAGGGAATCAGGATCAAAAAAAACACCGCTATTTTGGAAAACCCCATGGTGTAGGCACTCTCTATGAGAAATGGGTCTAGCCTGCGGATTGCCGGAAGCAGCAAAATCATCGCGATTGGTAGAGAGAAGTAAACCATCACGACGAACATGGCTGGAAAGCTAGGCCACCAGGATTTATCACCGGAAATAATGCCTAAATAACTCAGCCAGCCAGGAATTCCGCTGCTGTGAGAAAGCAGCAACTGCCAGGCGAATGCGGTAAGAACTTCAGACAGCGCGAGGCTTGCCAGCAGCATAACCACCCAAGCGCTGCGCGCAACATTCTTCAATTTGGCAATGGCAAGTGTCAGCGGCACCGCCATGCTCAATGTTACGACAGTTATCGCGGACACGAGGCCTACGGTATAGGCGATTTGAACGGCGTAATAAGTATCATAAAACACCTCCTGAAAGTTATTCAGACCGTAGCTAATTACCTGGCCGGTCAGAGGGTCTGTTGTTGATACCGAGGTGGTGAACAAAAACAGCAATGGTGCGAACGAGACGATGATGCAATAGAGCACCAATAACAGATGGGGAGCTGCAATGGGTAGTTGCTGCTTATTCACATTGCTTGTCCGAAAAAACGAACACCTTGGTCATGTCTAGGCCAAACTGGATTGTCTCTGGGGAGTCTGGCCAAAGGTTTTTTAGCCAGATAGTTGCTCCGCAACACCGGGCGCATATTTGCGGGAAACCGCCGGCGTCTCGATGAAAGAGTACATTGGCTTCTATCTCGCCAGAACCCACAACAGCATCTGGAGCAAAATACACCTTGTATTTATTCGACTCGCTGACCGTGGTAGGCGTCACATCGCTAGCAACAAGTTTGCTAGTTTGTGACTGATACAGGCAGCCATCGTTGAGATAGCAGTTTATTTCATTGCGCCGCCCCACAAACTTCGCGACAAATTGCGTTTCCGGTGACAAAACCAAGGTGGAAGGCGATCCTACCTGCTCTATGCAACCAGCATTCATGACTACCACTTTATCGCTTACTGTAAATGCCTCTTCCTGATCGTGAGTTACCATGACAACACTGATGCCTAGTTTTTTTTGAATCACGCGTATTTCAGTACGCAACTCGTCTCTCAGTTCGGCATCAAGCGCGGAAAATGGCTCGTCTAGTAACAACAAATGCGGGCCCTGAGCCAGAGCCCTGGCAATCGCGACTCGTTGCGCCTGCCCGCCAGAAATCTTATCGATCGGCTGAACTGCCACATCCTCAATGTGCATCATGCGCAGCAAATCGAGAGCACGTTCTCGCATGGATGTCGTAGGCAGCTTTAAGCGTCGCAGCGGGAACATTACGTTATCTATCACGTTCAGGTGAGGAAATAAGGCAAGTGTTTGGAATACCATGCCGCAATCGCGCTGGGCAGGCGTATTTTCGGTAATGTTCTCATCACCGCTATAGACAGTGCCTGTTGAAGGTTGCTGCAGTCCGGCTAGCACTCTGAGAAGCGTTGTCTTTCCGCAGCCCGACGGCCCCAGCAGCGACGTGAACGATCCTGGTGCAAATTCCAAATTAATGCCTTGTACGATGGCATTGCCATCGAGTTCCACAGCAACGTCTCTAAGACTGATACCGTCGAATACCTGAGACATAAAGGCTTCCTGGGCAGTTTGATGCAATTATTTGATCGCGATTTATTGGCCTGTGCGTCGTGTCTATGGGCATGTAACTTGCAGTAGAACTATGCCAACGCTAAAAAAAGATAGCATATATTTGGGTGCTTACAATGAAACGACGTCATTTCCTTAAAGCCGCGATAGCGGCACCAACACTTAGCAGTTCAGTTTTGCATTCTGCGGCCCCTAGTGGGGCACCACTTCGCGTGTCGGCGTTTGGCGGTTTTTTCCAAGATGAATTCGAGTCAAAGATCTGCCGAAAATTTACCCAGGAAACCGGTATACCTGTGACGACCATTAGCCAGGGACAGGGAGATGACTGGTTATTTCCGTTAGTGCGCTCGGTTAGGGGCGGCTTGGACCCTATGGACCTTACGTTCCTTGATCAAGTTGGGCTCACCAAGATCGCTAGAATGGGCAACATCGTCCAGCCCTTGCAAATGCAAGAGATGCCCGCGGCGGCTCGGCTAGGCGATCGCTATTTGTTTACTTCCGAAGACAACACTTTGGGTGTTGGTGTGATGGAGTGGTATCAGAATATAGTGATTAACCCCGAAGCCGTCACCCATCCACCTTCGTCTTGGAAGGAAGTTTTTGAGGATGATTTTTTTCGCAAAAAGATTGGACTTATAGGACTGTACGACGGAGGAATGATTGAGATTGTTGCGAAAACCTACTTTGACGGCGCTGAAACACTGGCGTCGCGCGCAGGTATCCGTGAAGTTGTTGAGAAAATTGCCGAACTTAAAGAGCAGGTAGGCTTTTGGTGGACCGCGGAAAGCCAAATGGAACAGGCCCTGCGCAGCCAAAACGTGGTTGCAGGGTCGTTCTTTCACGACATTGCAATGCTGCTTGCAGCCGAAGACTTCCCCATCGCCTCCGTGTTTCCAGATGAAGGAAGTTTCACAGGCATCAACAAACTATGTATCCCCTATAACTCGACTAGAACAGTCGATGCTCATCGCTTCATCGATTTTTGTTCTCGCTCTGACAACCAAGCAGTATTTGCTCGGGCGATGAAATTAGCCCCGGTGCTGCCAAGTGAAGAGGTTGGCCTTTCGCAGGATGAATTCGATTTGGTAAGCACTAAGATTCCTCCAATAATGCCGGCCGCGGCCGTCATGGTCGAGCAAGCAGATTACCTACAGCGGCTTTGGCAGCGCATGATTACGCGCTGAGTTTTATGCTGTTGCTTCTAACAACGAAAAAAACACGGATATAACGTTGCCATGAAAAGACGCTCATTCCTTTCGCTGTCAGCAGCAATTATGCCAGCAGTCTTGCCATCTAGTGGCTATGCCGCCGCTAGTTTGTCGCAATCAAGACCGTTCACGGTATCGGCTTTTGGCGGTGTTTTTCAGGAGGCCTTTACCAGCTATGTGGCGAATAAATTCACTGACGAGACCGGTATATCGGTAAACGTCGTCAGCCAGAGTCTTGATGATACTTGGGTCTTTGGCATCGCCAATGCCGTAAGAAATGGCCTTACCCCCGTCGATCTTACTATTTTGACTCGCTCCCAAATCATTCGTTTGGAGAGAATAGGTGGGATGCTTCAGCCTTTTAGTAAGGCAAGTCTAAAGAACTTAACCGGGCTTCAGGACAAATACATCAACGAAGGTGATGGCGGGATTACCGGGGTTGGGACAATGGCTTGGTTTATCAATCTCGTAACGAATACCTCAGCAACCGCGGGTCAGCCGGTTGTTTCTTGGAAAGAAGTTTTTGAATCACCTCAATATAAAAATCGCATTGGTCTGCAGGGCTTTTATAACGGCGGTCTGCTCGAGACGTTGGCAAATGTTTATCTCGACGGGAACTCATCACTAGAGACTGATGAGGGACTTCGCGAAGTTTTTGCTCTGCTACGCAAAATTAAGCCCAGGATCAAACTATGGTGGACTGGAGAGAGTCAAATGGAACAGGGCCTAAGATCGGGTGATATTGTCACCGGCATGTATCCCCACGACGTGGCGCTGCTGTTGGGGGAAAAGGGTTTGCCAGTGACTTCGGTGTTTCCTAATGAATGCGCTTATATGGGCATCGGCTATTTTGCCTGCCCCGCAACGTCACCGCATCTGAACAGCGCCGAGCGCTTTGTCGATTTCTGCTTAAAACCAGAGATTCAGGTAGAGTACGCGAGGAAGATGAAACTCTCGCCGGTCTTACCGTTCGATGATCTAAACCTTACTCAAATGGAATATGAAAAGGTTTCGACGCTTGGCAAGGTAGTCACCCCCGCCTCTCAGGTAATGGTCGACCGGGCAAGCGATATGCAGAAAATGTGGCAACGCGCGTTAACGCGTTAACCTAGCTTGTTTCGGCGAGTTGCCAGTGCGCCGAGGCAAAATAATCCAGTAGCGCAATCGTGCTGCCCCCGCCTGTGTCTTTCTCTCGGGTTGTGAATACCCGATCAAGTTCCAACACACCGCCTTGATCGACATAAATCGCTGCGCCAATCTTACTGACGCAGGCAGTGTATTTAGCTTGCTGGATTTTCACCGCTGCGAGCTGATTGTCATTCTCGGCGATGAAGGCGCGAGTGCTTGAAGAGTCCGCAAACCGCAACCACTTCTCTTCGAAGGGTAAAAGTACGTTATCGCGGATCACTTCGCCGACTTCCAAACAACCGAGGTTCGTAAAGACAAAACTGCCGCAGTCACTTCCAGTATCGCCGTCGGTATCGATCAAATGATAAAACGTGACTCTCGGCTCTTCCCATTCAATCTGACCTGCAAACGCCCAGCCCTTCCCCGAGTCTTTATTGAAACCCGTTCTTATGTCGACGAACCATGTTTTGCACTGCAACCATAAAACCTCAACTGAATCCTCAACCTTGGCATCGTTGATCAGCATATATTCACGTACAAGTCTCTTACCGGTCAGTTTTGGACATGCGTTGGCGGAGGGCACTCCGAAAGGACGCGTATTTGCAACTAACCCCGGCTCTCTACGCTGGCCTAGGTTGCTCACAGGCCCATGAATCCGCAATAAGATTGCTGGAATTTCACTATGGGTTCCTCCCAGCGCTTCGCCATTGGGCCGACCGAAAAAGCGCTGGAGCGGACACTCTGCTGTAGCCGTTCTACTGCGCCGCAGTCCTCGCCCATTACCTGATCTAGCTCCTTGAAACCCTCCTCGGGCATAACGCTTCCAGGCATTGCAAGGGTTCTAATTTCTACTTCGCAGGTTTCCGGGCCAGTTGGCTGCACGTTAACCGTCGCAAATGACGTCGGGCTAGTCAGTAAAGCGAGGTTAGGGAAAATAAGATGTGCGCCGATAAAGGCATCGTCAGCATGCAGGCCAGGGATTTCTTTAAGTCCAGGGCGCCTCTCAGCGGCATTGGAATCTTGCCCATCACGGACATTCTCAAAGGACGTCCAATGCGGACCGTGTTGCGTTAGCTCGCCGGTATCGTGAGCAAAGTCTCTTAAGCTGCTTGAGTGCAGGTAGTAAAGATGCAGCCAATCTATATGGTTTTCGACGAAAAATTTCCAGTTGGCTTTTATCGGGTAAACACTCACGTTGATCTCGCACAGCCGTGATGGACGAAACCTTTCCAGCCGTTTATCCAATCCCGCAAACCAATGGGATAACGGCTGAGCATCTGGGTCTGCGTGGACAAAAACCAGGCCATCCCACAGCGCAACGCTGCCCTTCAACAATCCCCAGTCACTCATTTCCAGATCAGGAAATTGAGTTGTTTGCTGCGGCACGTGGGTGAGCTCTCCGCTTAGTTCGTAACGCCACGCGTGATAAGGGCAGGAAATTCCTTGAACGCGCCCGCATTCGGTTAGCATTTTCGCTCCCCGGTGCCGGCAGACGTTATGCAGTGCATTCAGCTTGCCGTCTTTTGATCGGGTAACAAGCATAGGTTGATAGCCAACCTCCACCAAGAGGTAATCACCTACCTCGCTTAGCTGCGCCTCTAATCCTGCAAAGGTCCATGTTCTACCGAACAAATTCTTTTGCTCAGTATCGAACCATTGTTGAGAGTAGTAGTGATTTGGCTGCAATACGTAGCCATCTGAGGGCTGTAGCCGGATTAGCTGATTTGTCATCCTTGGGCAGTATTTTCTAGCATAGCTCTCTCCTCGACCGACAATCTTTTAAAGGGGCTCTCTTCTTTTATTTCAAAGTTGATGGTCAGTTTTCCCTGGTCTACTAATTTCCGCAGATAGGGGAAAACCGTGATTGTGCGGCTGTAAAGATGCTCGCCGGCCTTAAACGCCGGGTAGGCAGCCATAGCTTCAGCGGTATCAAAAGGTTTTTGCGGCATCACTTCGCAGTCATAGTCAGCACTAAAAAAGAAAGGGAGAGAAAATCTCTCGATCCCTCGATTCACCACACGATGTTGCGTTGCTTTGAGATAGCCGCCGGTCCAGGCCTCAAGGCAGTCGCCCACTAATATCGTAAAACAATCTTTTACAGGGGGCGTCTCGACCCAATGGTCGTCAGATGAAAGCAACTGTAGTCCGGGATGCGTCGCATGCAGAATAGTCAAACATTCAAAGTCCGAATGAGCATCAATACCGTGATTCAAACGATCTGCGGGAGCATCGTTTTCGAAATATTTAAGCAGGCGCAGTTGTGATGGCGGTGCAGTCACTTGCTTAAGCAGCGTTCCATGCGCCATGCCAAGGCCGCATTCAAAAATACTCAAAAGCTCTCGTCCCAAAGCATATACGGCATCGTAATAAGCAGTGACCTTTGATTGAAAATCTAAAAGATTCGGCCAGACGTTTGGACCTACCAAACCATACCCCTGATGGGTTCGATGGTCGTCTAATGCTACTTCAAAAGACAGGTCGAAGGACTCATAAAATACTTTGTGATGATCACCATCCTTTTCGAATTCACCCACCTCAGAAGATGGCACCCAGCCGCGATGATGACGGCTATCGGCTATGTGATAATTGGATTTAAACTCCAAGCTTTGCCGGTGGAAATCTTTGCTCGCAGCATAAACGTCTTGCAGTGCCTCAGGCGTTACGTTGTGTCCTGATATGTAAAAAAACCCCGCCGCTTTGCAAGTCTCAATTACTTGTTGCGCGAATTGTTTTTTCTCCTGCGCATTTCCTTCTGTCCAGCAACGCATATCTATTACTGGAAGAGTGCTCCAGCTTTGACCTTGCGTTGCGATATCGTCAGCAGTTAGCAGTTGACTCATGTCACTGCACTCCGCGGCTCTGTGATGGTGTTAGCTACCTGCAAATCTTCGGCTATTCGCTGAAAGGCGCGCAGTACCTCCTCAGTGTTCCGCCGCGCCCCTGTCTGCAAGTACTCCATGGCATTCAGAGAGGCCTCGTGTGCGTGCAGAGAAGAACCCGTCACACTATCTTCAACAACGCGGCAGAAATAATCGTTCTGGTGGCCATCAACGAAAGAGTAATGAACACAAACATCCGTCAGCCCGCCAATAAAGATCAGTGTGTTTGCGTGAAGCCCTTTCATGAGTAGCTCAAAGTCTGTGCCAAAGAAGCAAGAGTATCTGCGCTTTTTGATAAAGTAGTCGTCTTCTCTCATACCAATTTCAGAGCGGATATCAGTGCCGTGATCGCCCTCAAGCAGATGCACGCCCTCCGCGCCATCTAATTCTCTGCCGAAGTCGATAAGATCTCTACGATGTGCTTCTTGGATAAAGACGACGGGTACATTAGCGTCCCTTGCGCCTTGAATGAGTTTGGTCGCGTTATTGACCCAAGAGCCGTCGCTTTCCATATGCGGAATAGGGCTCACGCCGTCTTGTGGCGGGTCTCCGTTTTGAATATCTACTACGACCAACACCGGTGTTCCTTCGATCAGGTTCCGTTGACCCATGTTTTCTTCGCTCCGTAAAAACTCTCTTAATTTTCATGTTCAGCATTGTCGCTGACACAGATGCTCGGCAAGCCAATTCAAATCCGCCGACTTTCAAAAAACGATACAACGAGAGCAACAACCCCTCAAGGCTTGAGCCAAACGAATTTCTTTAGATACAAACAATCCAACTAGTGAAAGGCAAGTTGTGTTTTTCGCTAGATCTTGGATAACGTTTTTTACGGCAGGCTTGCGAAAATTCGCTCAGAAAGTCCTCTCAGAATGCCTTTTAAAAAAGTTGCAATACCCGATTCTACAAGCAAGTCTCGTCCAACGTGTGGGCCATTGCTAGCCACTTAACCGCAGGCGATAGCACCGCACCAACCCACTTCAGAGCAAGTTCTCAATTAGCTCACCGTCCTAGTTGGTTTGAGTCAACTTCCCTGTGATCTTTTACGGCTGGAGTCGTGCGTCGAAATACCGCGGCTCCTATTGTTGAAAGTCAACAACAGAGGACACCTCTGACTCGCATATTGGTTGCGCTACCGAAACCACGAGTCCTTTGACAGCGTGACCTCAATGCAAACTATGCTTTGGACATCGCCCTAGTCAAAATATGTTCATCAGACTGCACAGCACAGCCCGAAATAAGCATGTATCAACTGATCAAGCTAAGGAATGTCTGGTTAAAGTAAGACGCGGCGGCACCAACGAGTGCTTCGATTAGGCCTCGTGCAAACCCCCAAGGCACACGTACTTCACCTCAAGATAATCTTCCAGACCATATTTAGATCCTTCTCTGCCGTGCCCGGACTCTTTCACTCCGCCGAAGGGCGCCATCTCGTTTGAAATAATCCCTTCATTGACTCCGACAATGCCGAACTCCAACTGCTCGCTGGCCTTGATCATCGTACTAGCGTTTTGCGTGTAGACATAAGCAGCTAACCCGGCTGTGGTTTGGTTGGCGAGCTTAATAGCCTGATCGTAATGATTAAAGCTTATGAGGGTCGCTACAGGGCCAAAGATCTCGGCATCGAAAATCTCCATGTCCGCGGTCACGTCTTTGAGTATCAAGGGCGGTACAAAGTTGCCCTTAGCCGGCGTTTCATGGTGCGCATTCACTGGCCTTGCACCCTGCTCAATGGCCCTAGTCACTAGTCCTTTAACTTTTGCTACGGCGCTCTTTTGAATTAATGGCCCAATGGTTGTGTCCTGAATCAAACCGTTGCCCAGCACAGATTTCGATAGCCTGTCTGCCAGCATCTGTGTGAACTGTTCGATAATTTCTTCTGCAACCAAGACGCGATTTGCGCAAACACAGGTTTGGCCGCTATTACGAAATTTCGAGGCCATCAGCCCATCGATTGCGGCTTCCAAATTGGCGTCGGCGAAAACGATAAAAGGTGCGTTCCCGCCCAGCTCCATGGAGGTCCTTTTCATGGTGCCAGAGCAGGCTGCAGTAAGCATCTTGCCCACTGCGGTTGAGCCGGTAAACGAGAGTTTTCTGACGACTGAACTGCCGGTAAGAGCTGCGCCAATCTCTTGGGTTTTGCCACACAAGATATTGATAACACCGGCAGGCACCCCCGCTTCTATCGCGTAGTGACCCAAAGCAAAGGCCGAAAGTGGTGTTTCATTTGCTGGCTTGCAGACGACGGTGCAACCTGCTGCAAGCGCTGGTGCGATTTTACGCGCGAGCATGGCGCTGGGAAAATTCCACGGCGTGATGCAGGCCACCACGCCAACAGGTTGCTTGAGCGTGTAGATGCGTTTATCTGTACTGGGAGCTGGAATGACGTCGCCATAAATGCGCTTCGCTTCCTCGCTAAACCACTCTATATAACTGGCACCGTATCGAACTTCGCTGAGCGCTTCGTCCAGCGGCTTGCCCTGCTCAACGGTCAACAGACACGCAAGGTCTTGTTCGTTTTCAATGATCAGGTCAAACCACGCCCGTAGCATTCTGGCTCGATGTTTTGCTGGGGTTTGCGCCCAACCAGCTAAGGCGTCTTTCGCCGCTGCGATGGCATGCTCTGTCTCGATTTCACCGCAATTCGCAACAAGCGCTACGACCTCATCAGTAGCCGGATTGTCTACGGCGAACGTATCTCCCGTAGCGGAACTTTGCCAGCGTCCCGCGATAAGCGCGTTGGTTTTGAAAAAGGCCTTTTCGGAAAGGCCCGCTATTTCTTCTGCGTTAAGTGCTGTAGGCAACATGGATTAGACGGCCCCCAATAAGTGCTGTTTTAGACTCCCAGTTCATCGTCTCGGCAACATCCACTGGATCATTTATCAGTAATCGCTGCTGAAGCATCGCTTCGTTAACCAATCTTTTTAGCTCGTGGCGCACAACGCTGCAGTATTTCAACGCCCCAGATAATGATACTTCGTCGATAATCAACCCCGTCTCCTCAATATGAGGATCAAAAATCCCGAGTCTTACTCAGACGCAGCGCTGGGTTCAAAAAAATCGATTTGTAGTACATAAAATGTCGAAGCAGTGACTGTGTTGAATCGCAGTGACTGAGACATCACCGTCGTTTCTATAATGCCGTGGGGTACGTGAATTTCACCACCCAGGTAGGGCAAAAAGCATCGACGCTGCAACGAAGATATTAGCGAACGATTGCTAAGTCACTAAAAATTCAAAAAAACATCGCCAGGCTCGGCTCGAGATTTAAACCATCTGTGTCGACCTACCGAATAATGGCTGATAGCGATAGCCTAGCTCTTTAACCCGCCTCTCACTTCAATCGTAACAGTGCCAATGCTAGTGAGGGGGAAGATAAACAAAGGTCAACCAACTCTATCTCGGGGCTGATGAAATCATCTACTAAGCTAATACCAGGCAGTTATGCGCGAACATTAATCCATGCCCTGGGTATCGCGCAATTTAGTGACCACCTTAATGAAGATGCATACGCATCCCCCATGATGCGGAGCGTTTTGACTGCATTATTAGCAAGCAAAGGAAGGTCGGTAAGCATGCCTTCACAGATAAGCGCTTCGCCAATCTCCTTATTCAAACGGGACTTCCTTTCTTTCGCCTACTTCAGAGGCATTCTTCATATATTAAGCTAGAAAGGATTCCGCGGTTGAACTGGAAGACAGGAGGTTTTTGTTCACTTACCATTTTTGCATGTGCTTGCAACTGTCATTACTTTGACGGTTTTTGCGGTAATAAAAGGTCACTAAAAATAAAAGGCGAGCTAAGAAACGAGGACTCAATGCGACACGATTCCGGGGTGGAATTCACCAAGACCTCGATATTCGTACATTGTCTTCAAGGGCCCCAGTCGCTAATTTACCGGACGCTTCGTACTGACTGAAGACTTCCGTTAAGAATTCTAAGGGGTCTATGTGGCCGGCTTCCGGGGTAAATACCCCCTTTTGTTCAATACGGCCCTCTAGCAAAAATTGCGCACCGCAGGCTAAGGGTATGCCAGTTGCTGCTCCCATACTAAGCCCTGTTTCTGTTCCTCTATCAGCCGCCTCACCGATCCAAGCCGCTCCTACGCTGGCTGGCTCTGCGTCTTTGGCTCCAATAGCTACACCATACATCGCTGGAAGAGAGTCGGCGTTTGCCTCTTCAACATCCAAAACTCTCTGGCCCTCAAACCAAGTTAACAAAGCAGCTGCTCGAGCGCGACTGACAAGGCCTCTATTTACCAAGCCTAGTATGCCTTTTAACAACCAAGAATCGATGTCGCCTCCATGGGCCAAGTTTATCGACTCATGCAAATGTGGATAGTTGTAAGGGAAAGTTAAGGCCTCTGGATGACCAAAAATATGGCCTCGGAAAGGTTTTAACCCTGGCAATCGAACCGTGATAGGGGCAAGGGGTTTAGTTAACTCGTAAGAACTATTCCGAAAGATTTTCACCTTGCCGGTCATCTGCTCGATACCGTGCAGCATTGCTGCATTTACACCTGCTTGAGAAGATTCACTCTCTGGAGTGGCACCCCCAAAATCCCAACCGGTATATACAGTGGAACAGGAATCGAGCTCTCGCATAGCAATTAATGCCAGCATGTTTGAGATCCCTGGGCTAGCTCCCAGTCCCACCGTAGCCGACACACCAGCGTCCTTAGCTTTTTGATCCAACGTAAGCATCTCAAGAGTGGGTTCCCAATCGTCACAGATATCCAGGTAATGGCATCCTGTTTCAATTGCTGCTTGCAAGACATGCACAGCATGAAGGAAGAAAGGTCCGCAAGTATTCATGACTAAATCTGTGTCAGCCATGGCCTTTCGCAAGGCTGCACCGTCATTTACGTCTAACCCTATCGCTTTTACTTTACTGTTTAGTTGCGCGGCGAAGCCTCGGGCACTAACCTCGTTCAAATCAGCGACAACGATCTGCTCGACACTGTCCAAATGCTGAACCGCATCTACCGCAAACCTACCCATGCCACCGCTGCCACCGATTGCAAGAATTTTCATACGATTATTTCCACTCGAAACGGGATTATCGGCAGCTGACTCTAGCGCGAATCAGTTTTGAAGTGGCGTGCACAACGTCTTAAAAGTATCGGCCTGCATGAACTTCCAGCACTTGAAGCAGACCTGGCCTAGCGCCGCATCCAATGCGGCCACTGGCAAGGCCACAATGGCGATGTTATGCGCTGAAAGTAAAACCTGTAGTCACCAATCTCAACTGCCAATTAGCTCATGAGGTGTTGTCGTCTCGACAACTGGCAATTTTAGGTGTCAGCAAATAATGTGATACAAACCATTCGTTACCTTCATTGCAAGCGAAGAGTTCCTCGCATGCTAAAAAAAATAATTGCCATCTAACAAACCATTGTCTTGGGTTCGGATAATGTTTTGAAAATATATCTATGATATTTTTCTTATTTCTGTAGTGATTTTGAAGCCAAAAATTACAAGTCTTGGCATAGTGCGAGCCATTTATTTTCCACTTTCGTTCAACTACAAAATCATCTTCAAAATGAGAAAAAATGTCATGTGAGGGCATAAGACCTGAAGTAAAAAAGTATTTGCTCATCCAATCTGAAGGACCTCTCTCCTCATAGGGATATGGATAATTACGATGGGTAAAAATATGCACGAACATCTTGCCATCACTCAACAGATGGTCGACAAGTTTTTTTAGTAATGCGCCATAATTCCGCATATGTTCGAACATTTCGATAGAAATAATCCTGTCAAAGGACCCAGCCAAAGAAAGGTCATTCATGTCCTGTTTAATCGCTTGAACATTTCTCAAAGACCTTGCTTTCGCAGTGTTGTTGATGAATCCTATTTGATCGTTAGAGTTAGATACGGCGACAAAATCTGAATTCGGAAATTTTTCAGCAGCGTAGAGTGTGAAACTTCCCCAACCACATCCTAAATCAAGAATTCGCTGGTTATTCCGGATACCTAGTCTATCGACATAAAGTTTGAGCATATTCTCTTCGGCGGCATCTAGAGATGTTGTACTTTCATCAAACCAGGCACAGGAATATTTTAGATAAAAACCCATAATTTCGCTGAAAAAAGATGGTGGTACCTCATAGTGTTGCTCATTAGCTTGTTGGGTGCTTAGCGCAATCGGACTCGTGCGTAATTCCTCAATAAAATCAGTTTTCTTTGATTCCCGCTCTTCAATATCACTTGGAATTTCCGAAAGACGTTCCTGGATTATTTTTTTGATGGCTATCCTAAGAACAGATTCAGGAATTATTCCAAGCTCAGTTAATTTGATTCCTAAATTAAGCATCAAAAATAAATCTTCCTAAAGCTATTTCAAAAGGCCTGGGGTGCTTTACTTTAAGGATTAAAGCAATTCTCTTCTGTTGAGCTACCTGATGTCGATCTGAAGCTAGGAGCTTACCGGTCCATTCTCAAAGATCGCACACGATTCTTAAAATTATTGAATTACGCGGGCAGCGCTTCCAAGCAGTCAGAGCCAGATGCGATTACGAAGAAGATTTTTACTTCAGTGTAAACCACGTGTTAGCTAAAAGCTTTGTGCTTACCCGTAACATATTTCAGTCTATCGCCGGACTCGAATTAGCGATTCTAACTTTTTGCGCTCTAAAAGAACTCTAGAGTCCGAAAACAAGATACTGTAGTTAGTTGACGCCCATTATTGATACATAAAGAGGCCGATATCCCAAGTTTGCAGGTCAGAGTGCCCCGGCTCTGATGTTTTATAGTGAGCTTTTTGAGGAAAACGAACTCACTGCTAGATTTTTACAAAAGCCCTTCGGCCTAGCGCATTTTCCTAGGATTAGAGGTAAGCGTCGCGACCTTACCGGTATTTGTTGGACCCAAGAAAAGAATAACTGCTGAACAGAATAGCCCTCGCGCCTTCCCCGCGAGTTCAGGCAGGGGAAGGCAAGAGGGTACGACCGCGTTAAGTGGAGCAATCGCAATAAAGTGAAAGCTCTGGCTGACATTTACTTAAGAAAGGTCTCGAGATCCATTTTCGCGTCATACACCGCCGCATTGGTCACAAGCTCCGTGCCCATGAAAGTCGCGACACCATTCACTGTTTGAAGATACTCTGCCCAAGCAGGCTGCGTGTTCAAATAGTTCCCCCAATCCTCCATCTCTTTGACGCTCTCGAATCCGACGGTAAACACGTGAGTGGTGTAAGCGCCGTTTGCGCCGAGTCGGTTACCTATCGCGGTCTGGCTCAGGCCAACTTGACCTGGAAAATCAGCCATTGAGGGATCCGACATCAATTTTTCTTGAGCTGCGAGAACGGCTAACGGATCAGTCGTGTAAAAACGAGTGACTTGATGAACACGGTCACTGTTCGAAGGCGTTCCCCAAACTTTGATCATTGAATTCGTCCAGCTCGCTACGGGAGTCGCGAGTGCATCCATTGCGGCGCCAAATTCTTGGCCTGCTTCAGTTGTTGGTACCGACGCCTGCCATTCTAATTGGGTCGCAAGATCTGGGAAGAGCAAAACGAATGCATGCGTCGCCTTGTTTGTTCCTCCGAAAAGAGTCGCGTTTAAGTGGACTCCGCCAGGCATCGATTTGCCAACACCTGACTGCATAAATTTATCAAGAGCTGAGGCAACGGCGGGCGCATCGCTTTGCTTGACCTGAACCTCATACACTGACCAGGTAGAGGCAAAGCTGAATGAGCTTGCAAGCAGCAGCAAAAAGGTAACGAGGGGTGTTTTCATAAGGAGACCTTTTAATTGTTGGAGACTCGATACTACCTTATAAATTTAATTTAGTTGCAGCCTTGCAGAACCGCACGGGGCCACGCTTTGCTCGAGAAACGGCTCCATTTTTCTGAATAGCCAAGCTACTCAATTCCCCACTTGGACGGCTTGATTGAGTGGTTCAGGTCGATCAGCGAGGAACTGGCTTGAACAGAAAACCTATCTTTGATGCCATTCGAAAAACAAGCTTAGTTATCGGTCGTCTCCATCGCAAAAGATGGTTTTACCAAAAGCACGAGAGCGATTTTCCTCCGCCCGACGTCGGCTGCTAAATCGGTCAAACCTAGCTTTTGCATATCCTAAAGATGCCGCGCAGACCAGACTCACGCTAGAAAGTTTGTGTAGCCTTGTTAATCGTCAGTGGCCGAGCTACCGCGGAGGCGGCCAGAGCCTGATTAGAGGTCAGTTTTTGAATAGGTCTAAAACAGATGACTCATAAGCTCTTCGTTACGAAGGCTAAATCGACAATCGGTTTTTTTCATTTTCTCGCTCCTAAGTTAAAAGGAGCAGCTGAGCAACCTACGTTTGGTTGCCGCGGACGTGGTCGAGAATGAGATATCATCAACTGTCTATATTGAATTATTTATCTAAGCTCTCACTTTGATCCCCAGATGCGCGCCCCGACAAAGGGAATAGAAATCCCATTACGAGCATTCAAAAAGTTTATAAGACTTCGAAAACGCCTCAGTGCGCATCTTCCAGCAACCTTTTACCCAGCGATAGCCGGTAGAAAACGGGTACTGCTACCAGGGTTAAAAGTGTCGCAAAAGCAAGGCCGCTCATGATGCAAACTGCCATCTCGCGAAAAAAGTTATCCCCGAGCAAAGGAGACATGCCTGCGATAGTCGTACCTGCGGCCAAAATCACTGGTCGAAGTCTGCTAATGCTGGCCTCAATCAGGGTGGCAACTTTTAAGCCTTGTTCATCAAAACGTTTGTCGATCTCATCAACTAATACAATGCAGTTTTTTATCAGCATCCCAGAAAGACTCAAAAAACCGAGGAATGAGGGAAAAGTGAAAGATAAATCAGTGGCCAACAAACCCAGAACAACGCCGCAAAAAGTCATGGGCACAGTCAACCAGATCACGAAAGCTTGCTTGAGTTTGCCGAACATCAGAACGGTAATAACGAACATAATCAGCAGAGCCAGCGGAATTTTCTGACTCATCACCGTATAAGCCCTCGCGTTAGCCTCGAACTCGCCGCCCCACTCCAGGCGATAGCCAGGCGGCAACGGGATTGCTTCTATGTCACCGCGGACTTCGGCGAAAGCCAGATTAAAGTTAAAACCCTTTGGCGGGTTGGCCTGTACCTGTAGTGTACGGACTCGATCGCGACGAAAAATAGTCGCATCTTCGGCCCGCAGATCGAAGCGCGCCACTATTTGAGAGACCGGAATATAGGTTTGCTGAGTAGGGCTCCAGACGAGCCGGTTCATGACTCGATCAATATCACCGCGCTCCGCAAGGGGCGCGCGAGCGACAATTGGAATTACTTTATCTGCATCGCGAAAGATGCCAACTGGAATGCCCTGACTACCGAACGCGAGGGTCTGAGCAAGGTCAGCTCGAGTAACCCCAGCGACTCGAGCCCTAGCGTCGTTAAATCGTGGAACCAGTTTGAAAGCAGGCTGACGCCAGTCAAGTTTGCGATCAATCAGATTATGTTTAAGGTAGACGGCTAGCGCTTGCTGTCCAAGCTCTCGGAGGACATCGTTATTCGGTCCAGAAAATCTCGCCTCAAACTTCGATGAACTGCCCGAAGTGAACTCTGCGCGAGATACCTGAATTTGCGCATCTGGTCTTTGACTAAGCAGCCGTGAATCAATTAAAGCCATCAATTGATCCATTTCAGACAGCTCTCGTACTCTAACAACTAGCTGGGCATAGGCGGAATTCGGTTGTTCGGGCTTCATGATCGTGGTGAAACGCGTAGCACCACGGCCTACAAAGCTCGTTATTGCCTCTACGCCCTCATATTCCAAGATCAACCCCTCAAGATCTATTACGTCACTAAGGGTTGCATGAATATCCGATCCCTCCGGCAAGCGGTAATCAACATAAAACAAAGGTGTGTTCGTTTGCGGAAAAAAAGACTGCTTCATGTATTGCGCCAAATAAATACAGGTGCCAGTTATGGCTAAAATGACTAATACAGCAGTCCATGCTCGCCGCATACCTATCCCCAGCAAAATCCGGTAAGGCTTATAAAGAGTGCCCTGGTATAGCTTGTCCTCCTCTACCGGCTTCTGCGCCGTTAATAGGTAACTACCAAAAAGAGGTACGACGGTGACCGCCAAAACCCAACTCAGTAACAGCGAGATAGCCACCACTTGGAATAGCGAGCGCAAAAAATGGCCAGTCGCGTCGCTGGACAAGCCGATGGGGCCAAAAGCCGCAATGCCGATAATCGTCGCACCGAGTAAAGCAAACTGGGTTCTCTTCACCGAATTTGACGCTGCCTCGGCAGACGTCAGTCCTCTTCTTACACCGATGACCATGCCTTCGGCGACGACAATCCCGTTATCAACCAACATGCCCATAGCGATCATCAGGGCGCCTAACGATATACGCTGCAGCTCGATACCGATAATGGACATTATGCATATGGTGCCCAGCACCGTGAGCAGCAAAGCAGCACCAACAACAGCACCCGCTCTCCACCCCATAAAAAGACAAAGCGCAGCAATTACAGAAATAACAGACAGCGCTAAGTTATTGAGAAACTGATAAATTGAAGCTTCAACAACAGTATGCTGTGCATAAATGGTGTTTACCTCTACCCCTAGGGGCAGAAGCTCTTTCATTGAAGCTAGTTTGGCATCGACGGCTTTACCAACGTCAACGACATTTTGTCCCGGTGTCACTGACACCCCGAGGGTAAAAATCTCTTTTCCTTGGTGCCTGATAATTTGCTCAGGCACCTCAAGCTTTTCGCGTTTTATAGTGGCCACATCGGCCAGCTCTAATATTTGTGTTGAACCTGGCTTGCCAATGCGCATACGGCCTAAGGCCTCCACACTGTCAAATGCCATCTCGGGAGCAATCCGCAACCGCCGCGTTCCAGACACAAAAGACCCTGATGAAAAAACTTGGTTCTCCACTACAAATCGCGCCAGCAAATCGTCAATCGGTATACCAAGCCTTGCAAACTTTCGACTATCGAGCTCTACATAAACAGCTTCTCCTGGAACTCCAGCAATCTGTACTTTTGCCACGTGTTCAACGGATTTAAACCCAGTACTCAATAATGTCGCGATATCGCGTATTTCGTCTGGCGAGTAGTCCTCAGCCGTAACCGCATACATCACCCCATAAATGTCACCGAAATCGTCCTCAACAATTGATGGACCAGCGCCCGGAGGCAATCGCATCGCAGCCTCAGAAACCCTGCGCCTGAGCTCGTCAAAAATTTGCGCCGTATCACTGCCACTGTATTGGTCTTGAATCTCAACCAACACCTCTGACCGACCAGAAATGGATTTCGACGTGATGTTTTCAATGTAAGGAAGTTCTTGCAGCGCTGACTCAATCTGGTCGGTAACCTCTTGCTCTACCTCTACAGCTGACGCACCTTGATACGGAGTTATCACGTAAACGTGCATAAGCGGGAAAGGTGGATCTTCAAGCCGACCGACTGTATCGATGCCGATTAGGCCGCCAGCGAGACAAGCAATGGCAAGCATCCAGCCATAAAGCGGTCGTTCAATTGATAAACGAGCAATATCTTTCATGCTTTTTGCGTAAGACCGTTAGTCCAAAGGACGGATTTTCATGCCTTCCATAAGCTGATTCGCTCCAGACGAGACAATTAGATCGCCCTCAACAAGGCCCTGAGTCACATAGACGCCCGATGGTGTGGGACTACCCACCGATACATAGCGCTTATGAACCCTTTGCGAAGTTTGATCAAACAGCCAGACATAAACTTTCTTTTCTGCGTCCGTGACTAAGGCACTAATAGGCAGCAAATATTCCGGAGTGATATTGGAATTTTCCGCAAATTGCACGACTAAGGTCGCCGTCATGCCAGGCAAAATCTCGCGGGAATCTGGACGAGCCATTGCGAAGGAAACCTCGTAAGTTTGACCGACAATGTTTGCGTCACCTCGATTTTCTCGGTATTCCAGGGGGAACATCTGGCCTGGCATAAAATCAAATATTGCAAAAACTGATGCCCTCGAATTATCAATAACTGACGCCAACGTTTGTTCAGGAATGCTGGCAACCACCAGTAGCTGATCTAAATCGTTAAGCCGCACGATGCGGTCACCTACCTGCGTTTTCACATAGTTATCGACGTAACGCCTTGAGACATAAGCGTTAAAGGGAGCGTACATTTTGGTGTCTCTCAATCTGTGTTGAGCCTGCTCAAGGCGCACACCTTGCAAGAGAGCGAAGGACTTCGCGTCAGCAACTAAAGACTTGGCAATCCCGCCTCTTGCGAGAACATCCGCCTTGCGCTGGTAGTCTTGCTGAGCCAACTGCAGTTGTAACTGCGCTTCCCGTACGGCGAGCTCATAGTCAGTCGGATCGAGCGCAGCAATAAGTGCACCTTTTTTTAAAGTCTGACCCTCACGAACGGGAAAACTCTCTAAAGCACCCGCTACCTCAAAAGACATATCTATAGCGTTCGAGGCCTCTATATGCCCTACAAACACCATCTGTTTTAGAGATTCGTCCAGCGAGACCTCAACAATTCTGGCAGGGCGGATTCCCTGATCTGCAGGTGCGGCTATCTCGCTCGCATCGCATCCCGCGAAAAACAAAACGCAGGAAAACCTGAACCAATACTTGATCTTTCGGTTTATCTTCTCTTCTCGGGCGCGGGTGACTGCGACTGAACTCTCTTTAAAAACACGGCGCACGTATGACAAGGCAGTTGCTCTATGAATTGGCGGTTTGCAAATCAGACAGCTACATCTTAGCGAAGCGACGCTCCTCACACACTTAAAGTGCGATGAAGCGAGCTCCAATCGGCGTATCCAAGGCTAATCGCCTGGTCGATGCATGACGGTTTCTGTCATGGCTGAATCGCCGTTGCAATCAACATATGTGTAGTAATCCTGGCGCATCTTCCAACCGCCTTCGCTATACCACTTTTGGTGTTGCATTAAGCCCTGCGCATCGGGATAGACCACAATGTGCGCGAAATCGCCTGAAGAATTGGCTCCACCGATCAGCGGCACAAAGGTGAACCAGCCAATATTGCCGATACCGTCGGAGTACTCCTTAGCGATGGCTTGATGCTTGGCCATAACCTGTTCAGTTGAGACCCCGTCCTTTCGTGTGCACCAGTTCCAAGTGACGATCCGGTCGTCATCCTCATTTAAAGCGTTTACATCTCCCCATTGCATAGCGACCGTCGCCATTTTAACGTTACACGATCCAATCTCTTGCCATTCCGAATTTAACTTTTGCCCTTCTGATGATCCCAGCCAAAGGTCCCATGCCTTTCCGCTGGTTTCGTAATCCGATCCGAGCAAATCGAGGAAATCAAAACCTAACGGATTATTGCTATTGGCATGGCTAAATAGTGGGGTATGACGAACAAAAGTTGTTTCCACTCCATTAGCCTTAGCCCAAGCAAAATACTTTTCATTCATGCGGTTGTATTGGGCGAGAGACTTACCCTCGTTCAGTGAACATACATTGACCTGCACGTTAAAGGGCGCAGCAGGATCCATGCCCCCAGTAAACAGATGATCGTCGGCAAGCGAGGTTTGCGAATTAAAAACGAGTATGAAGGCAGAAACGCCGAGTATTGTTTTTATCATTTACCACTCCTTTTGTTTTTATTGGAACTGTCAAAGGTAATGCAGTATGCCCCCAGTGTTGAGACATTTTTATGCTAGACAATCCTTGCGGGACGACGAAATATTGGCTAGCCGTCGTCGAGATGCCTGCATGGCTAGACTTGCAGCATCGGCAGATTTCGCCGCCGAAAGTAGGGAAAGTTGTTTGGCAATGCTTCCTCGGAAAACACCAACGAATCTCTGGAGATCCGAGTAGCCAACAACGGACGATGAAGGCGACAACCCCCCACGCGGCCGACGAAGCATCATGAAGGAACGGTTTCTAGAACGGTTGCGCGAGCTAGCGAGGAACGACTACTCAATAGGGCATGGAGAAAGCTGCACAAGCGGCTAGTGGATGAGTTTGGTAGGCATAGATAGGTGAAACGAAATCTGGGCGGGCCGAGAGGATCGAGAACAATCGTTTACTTTCTGTTTCCGTCTTTTTATTTATTGAAAATTCGGTTCTATTCCCCCCAAGAACCCCCACAAGTTTTCTCGCTTCGGCTTGCATTTCCACTGACAGGAAGTGACATGCAACCACTACGTAAGCGTGTTCTCGAAAATTAACCTGCTTAGGTGCTTTCCTTTACACTTGTGTATACCCGGTTTAGAGAACGTTCGACCAATGCTTGTCCAAAATATACTTCTCTTTTTTCTCGTTTACAGCGTGTCTACAGGACTCTTCGCCCTAGATTCAACTCCTTTAAATGAAGCTTTACGGGAGCCCGTTTTGGATAAGCGACTAAACATGACCATTGGTGTTTTGGGAGACTCCCGTGGACTAACGTTTCAAGCTGCTCATGGATTCACCAGTCTCGCCCAAGAACACCCGGCTGAAGTAGATACAATTATTGCCATTGCATCCATGACGAAGCTGATCACGACGGTGGCTGCGTTACAGCTCCATGATGAGGGCAAATTAGATATTGATGCACCTGTTGATTCTTATTTAGCGGAGTTGGCTAACTTAAAAAAACTCACAGGTTTTGACGACAGTGGCGCGGCGATTCTGGTTCCTCCCGAGAGAAAACCTACGGTGCGAGAATTAATGACCCACACATCGGGCTTCGTTTACAGCATGTGGAATCGCAACGCCATGACAGCTGAAGAAGCAGGTCTCACCGGCGACCTTTTATCAGGCAAAGAAATGATCGCGAACGCCCCAATCGCTTTCGAGCCAGGCACGCGCTGGGAGTATGGGATAGGGACAGATTGGTTAGGATTAATCGTTGAAGAGGTATCTGGTCTGACGCTCGCCAAGTACTTTGACGAGAATATTTTCGGACCACTTCAAATGAAAGACTCTTTTTATGAAATTCCAGAGCAAAAAATTGAGCGAGTCGCGCATTTACTTTTCAGAGACGAAGCCAACACGATCTTTAAGTTTTTGTCGCTTTTTTCTGAGAGTGATCTGATTGAAGTCCCCCTTATGTCGGCTCCAAGGGCATCGGAAAAGTACAGTAGTGCCCACTATAGCGGCGGCGGAAATCTATATTCGACATTGCCTGATTACGCCAAATTACTACAGTGTCTCCTAAGCAATGGGATGTATGAAGAGCATCGAATCCTTTCCGCCGAGTCGATCAATTTGATTTTCACGGTTGAAATCGACTCACCGAATATTGGTATCGCGAAAACGCAGGCACCGTTATTCACCAACGACATCGATATGAGTTTTGGCGCAGAAGCGAGCTTTGGTTTGGGGCTGCTGCTGCACCCTTCTGGAATTGAATCCGGACGTCATGCCAACTCAGGTTCTTGGGGGGGGCTTTTTAACACTTACTTTTGGATAGACAGGGACGCAGATATCTATGGAATTTTTGCAACCCAAGTGGCGCCTTTTTTTGATCGCGCATCCATTGAAACACTTCAAGCCTTCGAATCTGCAGCATATTCTGAGACTGCGCAGTAGAGGTCAGCGTTAGCTCGCGTCTCTTGTTCCAACCGGTCAGAAAGATCAACGAGTTTCGACACTCGGCTGATGCAAGCGTGATTTGCGATCCGCGGGAGAACGCGCGATTAAGCGAAACTTATGATAAGTCTTTAAGCGAAGCTCGCACTCGACTATCGACGGCCGGGCCAGGACCCGACCGCCGCCGTCTTTGCGACTCTCTAAGACGCTTGATTACGCCGAATTACATAACCGTCCCAAGGTTGAGGATCCTGACATGTCGCCACCTCATCGAAAGACGCCCGCATCGCCTGGCCTTCCTCTGATGCAGCAAATGCTGCGGAGGCCGCCTCGCCTTCTTCAGCTGTCTGCCAGTAATTTAGCCAATTAAAATCAAACGGACTTTCCTCATTTACTTCGAAATCAGGTCCGCCGACCATGAACCAATAACTTGATTCAGAGTTCTCTTCAGCCCCCTCTGAGAGCATTGGCAAATAGGAATTTGTTCCCCACGCACGTAAATCTGCAGGACCTTTACCTTCGTTATAGGAGCAAAACATATTGGTTAAGTAATACGGCGCGGGATCGCCAGTGAAGGTCTCTGGCACCGGCTGAGGAACAAAGGAGTTAAAACCAAAGCGGTTAACGCCAACCTCATCGCCGCAGGTCAGTACAGAAGCGAACTTAGCTTCATGAGCAGCACATGCTTCCGAAGCAGCGCAAGCTTCCCATCCCGCATCACTATCTGCTTTTGAGTTCCAACGTAATACCCAGAGGCCGTCATAGCTTTCCGTCTCCCAGCCTCTTGGAAGATATCCAAACGCGGCTAAATCCGGCGCATCCATGCCGTCTATAACCGAATTCCAGTTGTTAGTGAGCTCGGCCATTGATTCTTGTGAGTAATCTTCGCCCTGTTCGCACCACAAGTACTCGTAATATGCATCGGGCTCAACGGTCGCAGACTCAATTTGCGTAGCCTCCACCGCATCCGGCACGGCGGCAACGCTCGCTTGCGAAGCAGCTTCCTCTTGCTTAGCGCAACCCAAGATCGCGATAAGCAACGAACCAAATAGAACCATTTGTTTCATAAAAATCTCCTCAATTAGTCATCCCTTCCTCTGATTCGAACAGCCTACCCCCTTTCCGCTTCTTGCTCCAACGCAATCTGTACGGGAAGCTAAAGCCAAAAAGGGGGTCGCTCACATCTGATAGAACAAAGGAAGTATTTTCGTTTTCTAGTAATTCCTCGATTCAATTATTGATTATTGCTTCGGCAATATTTCCAGCGCTTTTTTGTCATTTACAACAGGCGTTATGGTGGAATCGCACATTCCGCTCCAAGGATTGACGTGTTTGATCGCGAGAGTCGGATCATCTGTCTCAATTAATACAATACCGCTACCCGACGTGAGGTCGTGATATCGCGCAAGTTTTGTTGAGCCCTTCGGGAACTGAGCATTCAGTTCCTCCAGCGTCATCGAAGCAAATTCGACGTACGCTGATGGCTCACATTTAAAATCAACGAGATATACATGTCCGTGCCCGTCAGCGTGCCCAACTTTAGCGAACAACAATGTAAACGCGATCAGAAGAAATTTTTTCAATTTTTGTCTCCGTAGGTTTCTGGTGGTCACCTAGTGTATCGAACCGCCAACGAACCACCAGTGACCCGCGGTACAGAGCTAAGAGGCTTAAGTCTCAACCCGCGCCTATCTTTCTGTAGGGTAAATACCACCGATTTACAGGAGTTGAGTATCTCACGCGTATTTGTCGGAACATCAAGCCGAAAGAGTCAGTATGAAGACATAGGAAAAAAGACGAGGACGGGGCGGCAAAAAGGGTACTTCGTTTGTAGGGGCTTGAAGACTTTGAGCATGAAGGAATAGCGTTTTCCGACGCAGCTACGACGTTGGCTCCCACAGTTGAACATAAGCGAGCCTCAATTTAACGAGGATTGAACATTATCAAACACATGGAAAAGGCATTACGATTAAACGATTAGCCTTAAGCTTCGACGAGAAAGCATAGTACCTAATGGTTTTCATGTTTACTTCAGTATCCATCAACCTTATCCCCTAGAGACGCCCCCACAACCCTCAGCCAACAGAACCTTGAACGTTTCATTGCGGGACAATTTGTTTATTTCGTCTTCAGCGGTGACAGATGCCCAACTAGAAAGCGGTAAACCAAGGTGGAAATAGGATTCGACATCTGCGAAGACAGGTACCAGGCCAACCTTCGCCCTTTGCTAAGCCAATGGATTACTCGACACCGAGAAATACAAGTTTTTGCACTCGTTGACCTGTATGCACCTCGGTTGCATAAAGATTTCCCTCACTGTCAGCATCCAAACTATGCAGCCAATGAAATTGGCCTGCATAGCGTCCGGGTCTTCCCATTGATCCGAGTTTCTCTCGAGTCTTACCGTCAAATACCCAAATTCGGCCATTGACCATGTCGGCAACATACATGAAGGATCCATCAGGAGAAAACGCTATATCTGTAGCTGAGCCCGTTCCTCCAGTTACAGGCGCAATTTCTATTGACTCTTTGTAAGTGATTGCACGATTTTGAGATTCGGCAAAAACCTGTACTCGGTTGTTTCGTCTGTCGCAAACATAAAGCAGTTGATCGGGGCCTCGAACGATACAGTGCACGATATCGCTAAAAACTAGTGTTTTTGCGTCTACTCCGCCTTCCGGCGTAGTCATCGCCTGGGTGAAGTCAAAGTCCTTTTGTCTGGAGGCACCTTCCGGAGCCTCTCCGAAAGCACCCCAATATTTTGTAAATTTTTTAGTTTCGTAATTGAACTCAATAATTCTTCGGTTTGTGTATCCATCGGCAATTAAGACCTGGGAGGTCACTGGATCGAACGAAATATCAGCAGGATTTCCTAGCGCCTGTCTATCCAAATTACCGTTCGTTTCATTCCTCAGCCCGAATTGGCCAAGGTACTCGCCTTCGGCTGTGTAACGCACTACCAGGTGGTCTCCTGGCCCATTTCCAGCTATCCAAATGGTGTCCGTTGAATCGACAAAAATGCCGTGAATATTTGACGGATACTGAGGTTCGCCATCAATAGTTGGTGCAGAATCTCTACCGCTCCAATTACGTTTTATACGGCCATCTGGGCTAAATTCGATTACTTCGTCCAGCGGTTTACAACAAAGGGAGATTGGTGGTTTTCGTAATGCGCCTGTGTCCATAGGATGAAGCGAGTTCGGTCTGTTAACCACCCATATATCTCCCTCTCTATCAACCGATACCCCGCTGACTTGTCCAATCAGATGACCTTTAGGCAACTGGGGCCAGGACGGGTCGGCCGCAAAGCGCGGCATTTTTGCGCCGTTGATAGATTCACGCTGCAACATAGTGAGTCCGACATTAGGTGATCGAACAGCCGGGGAAAGCAGTAGTGCGGCAGCGACATGCTCATCTGCTAAGCCGTGAGAAAAGCCTAATGCAGACGACAGTGAAGCCATAAAACACAAAATTTTTAAGGACTGCCGTATCATGATCCATTCCAGTTCAGATAGTTCATTCGACGATCGCGATATGCGCAAACGTCGCTTTCGATAACGGGACAACCCCGACGCAGCGCGAACAAACCTGGTTTTATCTCTCTAAATTGTACGGAAACCGGAAAATAGATGCCTCAATTTGACGGATTTCCGCCACTTTGCGAGCGTTGGAAGTTCCATTTGAGCAAAGCGAGGCCAACACGTGTCTGCTTTTGAATAAATTGCATACCTCGGCGATGGTTGACCGAATTGTCTAACCTATTGTTTTTAATATTTTTTTCGGCTTTAAACCCCGCATAAGCAACAAAAATTTGCGCGAAAAGCATATTTCATAGCTAGCTTTACAAAAAGTGGCACGCTTTTCGCTTATCTCAATGTGTGGACGAGATGCCGTCAAATGATCTTCCCTCTCCAAAGTAACTAGCGGCATCTCGTTCCACATCTCCTTCCCTTTGTTCAAGATTCTCTTGATAGAGACTTCTCTGAATCCAAGTCATTATTTTTCAGCACGTGAACGACTTTCATTTGAATCGCGCAATAAGCTCGCTGGCGCTTGGTAACCTTTCATTCGGCTGCCAAGCCTTTCAGATTCCTCAACCCATAAGACGACAACGAACTCTCACTCCATTTGATTTTGAGGCGCTAAGTGCTGAGATCCAACCCAGTCGCGTTATCGTTATTATCCAACTGCCGGCTCGAGCTAATCAGCAACATTCTTAAAAGCCTGGCAAGGCTTGGCTTGCATCTGGTCCAAAAAATGAACACCCCGTCGGAGAAGAGAAGGTCTAGGTTATCTACCCGACAAACATTTCAAAATGGTTAGTCAGCAAGGGGTTATAAAAATGTGCCAACCTTGATCAAATGCCGGTTTTCAATCGGGATTCGGGCTGCATCGCTACGCCGCCTTTGGCAACTCAACACAATCCCCTAAGGTTGCGCTGCCGAAGGGGACAAATGTTCCACCGCATTAGGGAAAAAGATATCTGAGTGGTCGTAGGAAATAACGTCTTCGGTAATATCCTGATCGTCTGCGACGCCATCATAGTCCAGATCACCACTTTTTTCGGGATCTTCCGGGAAAGCGTCAACATAATTTAAGACGCCGTCCTCATCATAATCCCCGAGCGGAGAGTACCACGCGCCCTTATAACCCGAGGGATCATTGTCGACATCCTCCTCAAACAAATTTACAAGCGGAGCTCCCGTTAGGGGCCAAGAAAAGTCTAGAAGACTTTCCTCCGTATAGAACAAATGATTAGGCGCCTCTCTTGTAGCACCAATCGTAAGCGACTCGCACTCCTCCAGTGCGACCTGCTCAAAAACGTTTCTCGTCAGCAGCCGCCTGATCAAGTAAGTCCCTTCAACACCGTCACTTCGAACAATTTGCGCATAGTCAGGGGGCTCTACGCTTCTAAGATTTGCACCGTTCGAAATGCCCCGATAAACACCAGAACAATTTTCCGCGTCCTCTCCCGTGACGGTGCCATCAGCCCAAGCGCGACAGACCATAGGCGTTGAAAAATCCATGCCGTCGACGTTCAGCTCGTAAACCGTTCCGTCGGAAGAGGTGTACTGCGCCGTAAACGTCTCCGTATTCTGATCCCCTTGATCATCATATATGCCGAACTTATCAACGTACTGCCAGGGGTCTGAGCGCTTGATGCAGACCTCCCCCTCGTCGTATTGCTTGAGATAGTAGCCACCGTTTTCAACGAAAATGGGCGCGTACTCAGCTAGATAATAGTCGAGCGTGACTCTGTATCTTAAGAACTGTGCGTTGTAATCGACATCGATCGCTCTAAAGGTGACAGGGATTCCTTCTGGGTAGAGCCTACTATCGCCCCGCGGAGAGAAAAACTTTGCGACTATCGTCCCTCTCCCAGAATCATCTAGATCGTGTTCGAGATTAGCGGAGAAAAACTGAGCTTCGGTATTTAACTCTTTCGTGTTATCAACAATAACCTGATCCAGGTACATCGCCAACTTGACGTCAACCGTATCTGAATCTGCATAGGTCGACGTAGAGCGAAATTTGTATACCGTTTCCGGGTTGTTTACGCCGGAGAGCACTTCAATGTCGAACTCCATTATCCCGAAAGGATTTCCCTCTGTTGCTTCTTCAATGACCTTCGCCCTCATAGCATAGGGGTATATACCTCCCACGCCTCCAATAGCCCACTGTTGAACCGTCATCTCGCTGTCGGTGCTTTCTTGTTCTGCAAGAACAACTCGAGGCGTTGATCTCGCGGCCATGCCGCATTGAACATCATCTAGGATGGCACGGTAAGCCGCAGTGGAGCCGTTTACATCCTTCATTAAATTCGCGTGATTTTCATGACGATTTTGAGCAAGACTGCATAAATACTTATTCAGCGAGTCGAATACTGTCCCTATGTAGTACTGATGCTGCGCCGTCACAGATATATCGGTAAATAGTGGTTTGCTCTTATCGGAAATATCGTCGAGGCCGAGCGCCGATGCCTGAAGCGGCAAGCAAGCCGAAAGAAAAGTCAAAAAAGTTCTTTTTTTCATTGCGCCTCCAAGAGTTTTATTTCAGTAGGCGCTTTTTTGCCTTTTAAGGTACTAGCGTCCAATGGGAAAGGATCAGCATAATCGAGCGCTCCATCTCCATCATCGTCTTCATCGGCCATCATACCAAGCAACATACAGTCTGACGGGCATTTATCTGGTCTTCCATCCATATCTGTATCGAGATTTGTACCAAGAGAAATCAAGGGATATCCATCATCAACATCCGGTACCATGTCACCATCATCATCAGCGTCAGCAACCATGCCATCAGACGCGCATTCATCGTCACAAGTGTTCGGACGCCCGTCACCATCCGTATCCAA
>CABZTD010000014.1 GCA_902528515.1 K189A clade bacterium | reverse complement strand
GAATTGGGCCTTGAATACGAACTTATCAATATGGAGTTTCCGCCGCGCGCCACCTATCCCGGCTATCTGGATTTAAACCCCCTAGGCACGGTGCCTACATTTACCGACGGAGAGTTAGTAATGACGGAGTCCTCGGGTATCTGTCACTACCTAGAAGATATGTATGGTTCAAGGGCATTGGGCGTCGCCAAGGATCACCCCGCCTACGGCGAGTACCTAAACTGGCTGTACCGCAGCGATGCTACGTTCACATTCCCGCAAACCCTGGTGCTACGGTACACGCGCCTCGAGCCTGAAGAGCGGCGGATTCCCCAGGTAGTTGAGGACTACTCTATTTGGTATCACTCGCGCCTGCGTTCGGTGGAGATGGCGCTGGAGGGCAAGGATTTTCTTTGCGCCGATAAGTTCACCATGGCCGATATCGCCGTGGGTTACGCCCTGTTCCTAGGTGTTTCGCTGGGATTGGACGAGCGCTACAAACCCAACTGCAAACGTTATCTGGCAAACCTTATGGAGCGTCCAGGGTTCAAAAGCGCGCGTCAAAAACAGCAGGGTTAGCCTAAGGTTAGCACCATGAAAATCAATACTGGACTGCCCGTCCATGATTTGAATGCCGTGGGGACATCGGCAAAGGCCATTGAAGATGGCGGATTCACAGGCGTCTCCACGCAAGAAAACCGTCAAGATGCATTTTTGCCGTTGGCGGTGGCGGCGACTCATACCGAGTCGCTAGAGCTTCGCACCAGTATCGCCATCGCTTTTTCCCGCAGTCCAATGGTAGCTGCGAATTTGTCTTGGGACCTACAGCGGGCCAGCAAGGGGCGCTTTACCCTTGGTATTGGCAGCCAGGTGAAGGGTCATAATGTGCGGCGATTCAGCGTGCCCTGGTCAGCACCCGCACCGCGCATGCGTGAGTATGTGCAGTCGCTGCGTGCGATCTGGGACTGTTGGACCAATGGCACGCCCTTGGACTATCAGGGCGAGCACTACCAGTTCAGTTTGATGACTCCTAACTTCACTCCAGAGCCCTGCGAATACGGCACACCAAAAGTGCAAATTGCTGCGGTTGGCCCCGTCATGATGAAGGTGGCGGCACAGGAGTGTGACGGCGTTATGCTGCATGCCTTCTGCACTGGCAAATATCTGCGGGAAGTCATATTGCCTCGGCTCAACAAGGGTTTAGAAAACTCAGGTCGACGTCGAGAAGATTTTGAGATCAGTGGAGGAGGTTTCGTGGTCACGGGCGCTGACGATGAGGCTGTAAGCAAGATGTTCGAGTGGGTACGCATGCGCGTGGGCTTTTATGGCTCAACGCCATCTTACTGGCCCGTATTCGAACAACACGGCTGGGAAGATCTCGGATTCAAGCTTAACGACTTGTCGAAAAAGGGTCAGTGGGAGCAGATGACCAACGAAGTCTCTGACGATATTGTTAACGAGTTTTGCGCCGTAGGGCGATTCGATCAGATAACGGATAAAATTCGTCGTCGATTTGCTGGATCTGTTGATGTCATCGCGATGCCTGAAAATACTCCCAGTGATTTACTAGAGGAGATTAGGCAGATCTGACGATCGCTACAAATTAATCGCGTTCAAGCACACGTTTTAATTTGAAAACCCAATGCGTGAGTATTGGTTTATGAAACGGCGCGTTACGAATTTTTCTGCATTTAAGGTGATGAAGGCGTGGTTCTGTTGCGTTCGTCGGGAAAAAACTATGAAAAAAATTGGTCTTATCGGCGGGATGAGTTGGGAAAGCACAACCATCTATTACCAGCTGTTAAACCGCGGCGCGCGGGAGCGCTTGGGTGGCCTTCACTCGGCAGATCTTCTGCTTCGATCCTTTGATTTTCACTATATCGAGAGGCTGCAAACGGCTGGCGACTGGGATGGCCTGACGCAGATGATAATTGATGCGGGCAGAGAGCTTGAAGAGGCTGGCGCAGAGTGCGTGCTAATTTGCAGTAACACCATGCACAAGATGGCGTCTGAGGTGCAAGCCGCTGTTCATATACCATTGCTACATATAGGGGACGCTATAGCTCATGCAATCCATGAAAGTGGCTCGCGTCGGCCTCTAGTTTTGGCGACCCGCTTCGTCATGGAACAAGATTTTTATCTCGACTATTTGAGGGAGCGGCACGGAATCTCTGCTGTGGTGCCTGAAAAGCAAGATCGAATTGAAGTGCATCGGGTGATCTACGAAGAACTTTGCCGGGGCAAGGTGATCGAAGCGTCCAAGCAGAAATATATGCGAGTTATTGAAAAGGCAGTTAGTGACCAAAACGCGCCAGCCGACGGTGTTATTTTCGGATGCACCGAAATCGGCCTACTGATGACGCCGGAAGAAGCCCGATTTCCCGCTTTCGACACCACGGTATTGCATGTAAAGGCGGCTCTCAGATTCGCCGGCTATTAATGATTCAATTGATTTGGTTCGAGCTTTATCGTCGCTTACTGCTTAAAACTGAGTTATGTTTAGTAATCAAGAGGAGATTCGGGGCGAAAAGATGAGCGAAGCCATAAACACAGAAATTGACGCAGCGTCCGCGCCAGAATTCGTGCGTCCGGGAAGCGAGCAGGACCTGAGTAATCGAGGACCCATTCCAGCGGCGCACGAGGTCCCGCTAGACGAAATCAATCCGGTTTGGAATCGGCTGTTTAGTGAAAACCGTATGCTCGAATATTTTGAGCGCTTAAGACGTGAAGACCCTGTGCACTTTAACGAGACGGACGTCGCTGGTCGCTACTGGTCTTTGACTCGCTATGATGAGATCAAAGCGGTCGACACCGACCACAAGAACTTTTCCAGTGCTCATGGCATAACGCTTGGCTTTCCGATTGATCAGCCGCTGCCTGAAGGGGCACTGGATATTTCTCTGTTTATTGCGATGGATCCGCCAAAGCACGATGTGCAACGACGCACGGTTGCTCCGGTGGTATCGACCCGAAACTTGGCTGCTATGGAAGCCTTGATTCGAGAGCGGACTTGCGAGGTTCTTGACTCACTTCCTGAGGGTGAAACCTTTAACTGGGTTGATAAAGTATCGATCGAACTAACAACGCGTATGCTTGCTACGCTATTCGACTTCCCCTATGAGGAGCGCGCTAAGCTCACTCGTTGGTCCGATGTTGCCACCGCTGTACCCGGTGGTGGCGTGATCGACACTGAAGAACAACGCCGCGAAGAGTTGATCGAGTGCTTAGTGTACTTCACACAAATTTGGGAAGAGCGCAAAAAGAATCCTACGGGTGATTTCGTTTCCATGCTCGCGCATGGGGAAGACACCAAGAATATGGAGCCAATGGAGTTTCTCGGCAACCTGATCTTATTGATCGTTGGGGGTAATGACACTACGCGCAATTCAATGTCCGGGGGTGTCCTGGCTTTAAACCAGTTTCCTTCCGAGTATGAAAAGCTGAAGAAAGATCCTTCTTTGATTCCGAATATGGTAGCCGAAATAATCCGCTGGCAGACACCCCTGGCCTACATGCGCCGTACCGCTAATAACGACTGCACGATAGGGGGAAAAGACATCAAGGCTGGAGACCAGATTTTGATGTGGTACGTATCGGGCAACCGCGATGAAAATGTATTTGATCGTGGCGAAGATCTAATAATCGACCGAGCTAACGCACGCAACCATCTATCATTTGGGTTCGGAATTCATCGTTGCATGGGTAACAGATTGGCTGAGATGCAGCTGCGAGTCCTCTGGGAAGAAATAATGGAGCGCTTCGAGAACATCGAAGTTGTCGGTGAAGTAGAACGCACTTTTTCATCCTTTGTTAAAGGCTACACGTCTCTACCCGTGCGGGTAACTCGAAAGTAGTTCCAACAGCACGAACCTCGTGCAAAGCTGATACAGCTTCCGATTCGCGAGGTGACGAGGTTCTATCATTCAGAAAATAGCGCGAGATTCCCTCGCGCGCTCACATTCCACTAGGAATCTTCGCTGATTATTGGTCAAAAGCTGCCTTATCGCAGCTTTCGAGACCGTGTCGCCTCGCTGCGCCTTTTGGCAAATGTGCGCCAGCGAAACTTATAAAAGAATTGCCGGTTTCGATAAAAGCGCTGGCGCTCGGCGGTTTTTCGATATCGGAGCTGATTTGGCGGAACCTAACCACCGCCAAAGACGTTCGATGGGCCGTGCTCAATGAAAGTGCGCTTGTCTCCGCAAATGGCTGCTTTTGTACTAGCGTATATAGGGCCATCCCTCATTCTGCTGAGGTTTGCGTTATCGCAGTCCTAACCATTTTGATCATCGCAGTCGGCTGGCGAGGGCGGTCCTCAGAAATTTCGAAAGCTCTGAAATTGTCATCGGCGATGTCAAATATTTTTGAAAAAGCTTTCTATTTGTCACGACATCGGAGGCTGGTCACCAAAACCAATACTGCGAACACGCTACCGCTTTAAGTTTTCGTTTTTTACAAAGGGCAAATTTCTTACGTCCATCGTCGATGACGATGGCTTAAATCGGCCCTCAAAGAAGCGCGAAAAGGTTGTTATCGAATAATCGGCAACTTTGGACCTGAGATGGGCATCTATTCATCAAAGCAAACAATTACGGCAGCATTCGCCAGAACAATGGTGTCACCCAGCGCCGAACCCGGCGTGTGGTTACTGGCGGCCGGCACGTCTAGTCCGCCAAGAACACACTCGACGCTCACACTGCCGTAGGGCAGTTCTGCCGCCACGGCATCTGTGTCGACCTTGTTAGGTTCAGCCACGCCCACACGAACGGTGATTTTCATGTCATCTGGCGACTTATCCAGCGCTCGAAAAAAGTTCAAGCTTGAGTGTCGGATAGCGTCAGACACGGCGCGCTTGGCGGCTTTGGTGTAGTCGCGGCCATGTACATCGGCGCCCATTCCCATTTCGGTTACATATCGAATCAGTGTCACAATCGGTCCCTCAATTTTGTTGGACCTACATTACCTGAATCTGATGCTAACAATGGACTTCAACCGCTTGATGAGGGGCGGAGAGGGTATGTTGCGCGGGCAGAAGATAGTTTGCTTGTCGACGCTGAATCAGGACCGCAGGGGAGCAAAGGCTGGGCTGAATAAGCTCGCCTTCATGAAAACGTATTTGATTTCGTCCGTGGAGATCTTTCATGCCTTGATGAGCGTAGCATTTTACGTTGCGATAGTGGCGCAAAGGGTGGTCTGGAAACCTGTTGCTTTGGCCTAGGAAAAGACGCGATCAGAGTGGCGACGATGGGCCGAAATCCATCGTACAATCCTCACATCTGAGATTTTAGATGTGCTCGCGTTTCGGAAAGTCTTTCCCACTATCGGGCGACAAGAGGCACTCTGGGTAGTGATGCGGCAACCCAAATCGGATTTTCGTCTATCGTAAATCGACGTAGAAACGACGTACAAAGAACAAACATGTGAGACTTAACCGAAGGGGTTAGCTGGAGAAAGTAGTCTTATGAACCACGAATTTACAATCCTAGACGGAAGCATGGGCGGCGAATTAATAGCGCGCGGGCATACGCCGCGCACAGGCCTATGGTCTGCCAAAGCGTTGCTTGATGTACCCGAGGCGGTGTCACAGGTGCATGTCGACTATATAGCTGCTGGTGCCAGTGTAATAACCACCAATTCCTACTCTACCATTCCGAGCTACCTTACGAAGGCCGGTATGAGCGAAAGCTATCTGGAACTGACTGAGGTGGCGGCAAAATTGGCGCGGGAGTCAGCGGATTCAGCGTCATCTTTTGTGCGCGTTGCGGGTTGCTTACCACCCTTGGACGAAAGTTATCGCCACGACCTTGTGCCCGAAGATTCTGAATCTCGCGAAATTTACGGTGAATTGGTAAAAGTACTGATGCCTTATGCCGATCTCTATTTATGCGAGACCATGTCCCGCGCCCGAGAGGCTGCCAATGCATCACACGCCGCTCGCACATTTGCTCCTGACAAACCCTTGTGGGTCGCGTGGACGCTCCATGAAACACCTGGCAAAGGACTGCGCAGCGAGGAATCGATTCAGCAGGCGCTTGAGGCCGTTATGCCATTTGATCCAGACGCATTTTTGTTTAATTGCACATCTCCTTCAGCTATCTGCGCAGGAATCGAAATTCTGGCAACACTCACTGATAAGCCTATAGGGGCTTATCCCAATGGCTTCGATGTGCCACCAGGTTGGACGTTAGATAACGAAATACCAGTTGAGCCACGCGACATAAACGAGGATGACTTCATTGGCTTCGCGCGAAAGTGTCGAGAGAAGGGCGCGTCGATTATCGGAGGGTGTTGCGGCATAGGACCCTCCCACATCCGTGCTATCGCAAGAGAATTTGGTTCAGCCTAGTTAAACATAGATTATAGCAAGGGCTAACACGGTCGTTGATAAAGGGGGGGGCTATGGAAAACCAACAGGTACTTATTGATCGGCTACCTTCGGGCAAGTTGCAGGTGAGCGATTATCGTCTAAAGGACTCTGCCATGCCCGAAATCAGAGACGACGAGGTGCTGATTAAAACTCAAGCCTTCGCGATTACTGCAGGCACGCGTGCGGGATTGCAAGGCAGCGCTAGCTATGCGGGCGCACCCGCGGCCGGTCGCGTCATGAATGGCACTGGTATCGGTGAAGTCGTAGCCTCTAACGTTCACAAAATCAAAGTCGGAGATCGAGTTACCGCCCCGACGGGTTGGCAACAGTATGCTGCTTTAAACGCAGACCAGGTGACGGTGATTGCTGCCGATCACGATCCAATCCATTACCTTGGACCCATGGGTGTGAACGGACTGACTGCCTATTTTGGGTTGCTTGATGTGGGCAAGCCCAAACCTAGAGAGACCGTTATGGTCTCTGCTGCTGCAGGGTCGGTGGGCCATATGGTTGGACAAATGGCGAAGATTCAGGGCTGTGAGGTGGTAGGCGTCTGCGGCAGCGATGAAAAGGGCCGGCTGCTGGTTGAGCAGTTAGGCTTTGACCGCACCGTAAATTATAAGGACGCGAATTATCGGCAAAGCCTGAAAGAAGCCACCCCCAATGGGGTCGACGTTTACTTCGATAATACTGGTGGCATGATTCTAGGCTCTGCCTTGTTTCGAATGAATGTCGCTGGCCGCATCGCCTGTTGTGGCGTGGTATCCCAATACGATACCAATACCCCCGAGCCCGGACCCAAGGGCGTGCCGGGCTTGCTAGTCAACAAGCGCATTACGATGCAGGGCTTTTTGCTTTTCGATTATGAGGAGCGTTACGTCGAGGCCAGAAACGAGATTTATGCCTGGCTTTCCAGCGGTAAAATGACGAGTCTGCAGGACGAGGTTAGTGGACTGGCTGCGGCGCCAGAGGCCTTTGTCGATCTGCTGTCTGGTGGCAACGTAGGCACCCGAATCGTCCGCTTGGACCAGTAGTCGTGTGCCAAGAAAGCCTGGGCTTTCTCAGGCCTTTTTTCCTGGCGGTCGCGCTATTGTGCATGCTGTCAGGTGCCCAAGGGCAGGCCCTGCCCGACTCCCAGCTGCAGCAGATAAAACAAGCCTGCGAAACCTTGGTTTTGGACTACGCCAACCATCGTGATCAGTCACGTGGCGAAAGGCTCGCCCAGCTGTTTACCGAGGACGCCGAGCTATTGGTGAATGGCCAAACCTTTGTTGGCCGAGAGGCGCTGCGCAACAGGTTTAAAGCCCCGGCTACCCAAACGTTTCGCCACATGATGAGCAATGTCCAGATCACCGTGACCGGGGAGACCCATGCCACTGGGGTGAGCTACGCACTGATCTTTGCCGGCGCGACTGAGCCGCAAAACCCTGGTGCACCAATCCTGGTATCCGACTTTCTGGCCATGGGCGAGTACCACGATACTTTTGAGCTTACTGACGTCGGTTGGCGCATCGCATCGCGCCGATTTGTGCCGGTATTTCTGTCTAACGCCCAGTGAACACTGGCATACACCCAGTCGATCTGGGAGTGATAGCCATCGTGATGTTGGGCGTTACCTGGGCTGGGCACCGCCTTAGCGGTCATATTCACGATCGCAGGGGTTTCTTTCAAGCTGACGGTACCATGCCCTTGTGGGCTGTGTCTGGGAGC
Organism: K189A clade bacterium; assembly: GCA_902528515.1. GTDB lineage: Bacteria > Pseudomonadota > Gammaproteobacteria > Pseudomonadales > Azotimanducaceae > UBA4421. The sequence continues at coordinate 38,837 of CABZTD010000014.1, read as the reverse complement.
ATCATCGCAACAGTGGTAAGCGCAGTGACCTTCGTTTCCGTACCAGCAGCGGTATTTGCTCCAGAAGGAAACCTTACGTATTTTCAGGTGATTCTTGGACTGGCGCTCGGCAAGGTCGTAGTCGCGAGGCTTTTGGCGCGACCGTTTTATCTAAGCCAAAATCTGGCCACCAGTTACGAGTACATTGGTGCGCGTATTGATGCGCGAACGGGCCAGTTTTCCATGGCGCTTGGTCTGCTGCTCAACACCATCAATGCCGGCCTCAAACTTCTGACAGCCAGTTTGGTACTCGACGTGATCAGCGGCTGGGGTCTGGCGGGCTGCGCTGCCTCCATTGTAAGCATTAGCGCACTCTGGGGAACCTTGGCCGGCATTAAAACCGTGATCTGGACGGACTTTCTGCTCTTCTTGCTGTTTGCCGCAGGGGCGGTATTTGCTCTGCTCTTCATGCTGGGTGACATTACCATGAGCCTGCCCGAGGCAATTGCTTGGCTGGATGCGCAGGCCAAGCTGGTGTTATTCGATTTTGATACACAAATGAGTAAGAGTAGTTCCATTTGGGCCGGCGTGATTGGTGCAGTTTTTTTGAGCGTCGCGCAAGGCAGCACTCAGGGGACCTGGCAGCGTGTAAAAGCTTGCCGCAGCGCGGGAGATGCACAAAAAGCCTTCGACTTTGCGGCACTCTTTTATGTGGTTCACCTGCTGATTCTGGGCGTGGGTCTTGCCCTAGTGGTGTTCTATGCAGAACGGGGTATTACCGAGACCTTGGTAGGTCAGCTGGCTACGGAGCCCGATCGCATTTTCCCCTACTTTATCGCTACCGAATTGCCCGTGGGAATTTCTGGTTTGTTCATTGCCGCGATATTTGCTGCGGCAATTTCAACCCTAGACTCCGGTCTTGCAGAGGCCTCGGATCTGACTGTGAACCATCTCTATGCGCCAGTGCGCAGCGGACACTCAGAATCTCATTACCTCTTTATGTCGCGCCTGTTTATGGCCCTTTGGGCCGTCGTGTTTTTCTGTCTTGCGCTGTTCTTTGCAAGGTACTCGGCTCAAGGGCTGCTGCAACTCACATTCAAGCTACCCAACTATATTTACGGAGCGATATTCGCGACAATTTTGTTGGCTCGAGTTGGTATTGGCTCCCTAGGTTTGATTCTGCGGGGGTTTCTCCTGGCCTGCCTTGTCGTGGCCTTGCTGTCGCTGCAAGGGGTCGCATTTTTTTACTGGTGTCCGATTTCAGGTGGAGCAATGTTTCTCTTTGTCTGGGCCATGGACCGCCGTCCATTCGAATGGTCTGGAATTGCGGCTCGCAAGATCAGTTAGGGCTGATCTACAACCAGGCTAATTGATGTGCTCAACGCAGGGGACCGTCATGCAGCATGTAGGGTCGGGGCTTGTCTCGGCGCGGTGTGCGCTCGCCAGGGTTGCTACGGTTGTCGTGTCCGCGTCGGTCTTGACGCCGCTCCTGATGCCGGTCGCGAGCGCGGTCGCGCCGCTCTGCTCGACGATCTTGTCGGTGATCCCGGGCAATCTGACGATGCAGTTTACGCTGATGGCGGTAAAGAAAGTCGTCTGTGCGAGACCAACCCAGTTGGTGGTGTCGCCTGGATCCGAAGTGACGCTGGGTGCGCCAATCCAAACCTCCACGCCAGCTGTGGCGACCGTCGCGATGCAGGTGCCAATGCGAAAGCGGTCTCGTGCGCGGCCAATAGTCGTAATGGTGCCGGTAGCTGCTACGATTCCAATAGGCACCGCGACGCGGTTGCGAGTGGTAAACCTTGGTGGTTTGCCTGCGAGGCGATAGGCTGGAGCGCTTTACATAGCTGTTCGGCCCCGCCCGATAGACCACCCGATTTGCGGATTTTGCAACCGTGATCGTTCCGACTTCTGGTCTCTGCCCTTGACGTTGTCGTTCAAGTGCCGCCCAGACCCTTTCTTCGCTCTGGCCTAGCGCTTTGTGCAATGAACTCAACCACACCAAATTTTCGCTCAGCTCAATGAGCAGGGTCGGATATTGCATCAGCGCCAGTATGTCTTCGCTGAAGCTCGGTTCGCTTCTCACGCTTGTTGGTTCGCTCAGATAGCGCGCAGCCAGAGCGATTTGTTCTGGTAGCCGACTGGCTTGGAATATCACGTCCACGATGTCATCGGGGTAGTGCACTAGTGGCGCCACCAGCTCATCTGCGGTATCCATGGGCGCTGGCGCATAATTTTGATCGAGTTTGACATCGACAGGTGTCGCTAATGCTGCTTCGGACAACAGCAACGCGGTGAAAAAACAGATTCCTTGCAAGCTTCGCATATGAGTTTCCTGCTTAGACTGCGGGTACTTGGGTGAACAGGACAGACATGATGATCTGTTCAATCTGAACCGTGGCTTAACCGCAAACCCGCTGGTGTAGCACTGATTTTTCCACCACAGGGTAACGCGCTTTACAGGGCAAAGATCCAACACAGCGCAACCAGGCCAAGGGCCAGCTGCCCAGCCTGCTGCTGTCGCTCCTGGGAGATCCCTGCGAAATCGAACCGAGACAAATACCAGCCAGCGCCAACGCCTGCGATAAAACCAAATACATGACCACCTACGTCGATTCTCTCAGAACCGAAACCGGTAAAGGCCAGCATGGCGACGGCTGCGAATATCGGAGCAATACCGCGCCGCCAATCTTGCTGTCGAAATGCTCCTTTGCGCCACAGCAGGGTTGGAGCCAATCCAAGGGCAGCGAAGTTGGCCGTCGAGGCGCCTAGGGCGCGAAATGAATCAGGGTGCACCATGGCGTTAACCGCATTTGCCGCACTCGCGCTGAGCAAAATGACTAGCCAGCCGATGCCTGAGCCAAGATACCGGGCGACAAAAAAACCGAACAGGCTGCCAAACAGGCTATTGCTGAGAATGTGCTCGAGCCCGCCGTGGAGGGTGAGCGCGGTGACGATTCGCCACCACTCGCCGTCGCGTACCGACCCGCTGTGCAAAACACCGGCTTCGACCCAGGTTGCGTTGGCGAAGCCCTGCAGTGCTGGTATTGCCCAGATGACGGTCAGAAATCCCAGCACACCTAACCATCCGCTATCCGCATAGGGAATATTGGTTTGCGCCGGGGCGGGTTGCGCGTTTTCCTGCCAGTAGGCCGTTAGCTCCTGGTGGGCACGCTGCTGATCTTGAGGTGGCACCATTAGGGACCACGGTGCGTTGGAGGCATTCATGTCGACCCGGTGGGTCACTTTGACGGCGAGTAAGACCAAGCTAGCGTCGCGGATTTGCCGCTGATCTTCAGCGCGAAACACCTCAACCCATGCATTTTCTTGATCACTCATGCGCAGAGACTAGCAAGGGGCAGCGGCAGAGTCCCTAGCGCCGAATGTTCAACGGCTGCGATGGGGCAACGCACACGTCATCCAGACCGGCTCAATGTCTGCGGCCCGCGTTCTCTTTAGGTCAGGCGTCTCAGTTTTTTTGCCTGCGAGCAGCTGGGTAGGGTGATCTGCCACATTGGCATAGGGCAGGGTATCGGCGAGGGATTGAACCTGATCGTAAAGGTAATCGGTGAGCGATTGACGATTGTCGTACTGGCTCAAAGTCTCCCAGCCAAGTGTATTGCGGACCACGGCGTCCAATGGTTTGCGGAAACGATGCCTCGCCTCACTGAGCAGCAGCGCCATACGCAATGGTTCGGCAATATGAGAGGCCAAGTGAAATGCGCGGCGGTTGCGGCAAGGAAAGTACACGGGCACCACGCTCGCCTGGGCATCACGAATCAGTTTTGCGGCAAAGGTCGTCCAGGGCGCATCAACCACGCTGCCAAAACCTTTTTTGCCCGAATGTTGTTCCTCATCGCAGTCTTGGTCAGGTTGAAGTCCACAGGTGAAAAATAGGGTGCAAGGTCTTTGTCCTGACAAAGCAGCGAGTGAATCATGATACGAAAGTCACCGCGGGCCCGCAGGGCGATGTCGCAAAGGGCCAAGCCATCAACAATACCGAAGGGATGATTGGCGACGAAAACAAGTGGGCGCTCGTTAGAGATCGTTGCTGGGTCGACGCCATAGTAACGTCGCTCAATGCGGGTTGCATTAAAGGCCTTGTCAAAGAAGTGGGCCACATCAAAGGGTCCTTCTTTAAAATTCTTGTAAATTCTTTCGATGTGCTTGCGGCCGAAGGCGTGCTCAAACGCCGAGATGACGTGGCGGGTTAGCCAAGGATCGTCAGGCTAGACGTAGGAGATCTTGGGATCTCCACGAACATAGGCGGCGAAGGCTGGGTCGAGTTCCGGAACTGACATGGCATCGTTCCGTTGCAACTGCGTCGCGAAACTCTAGCGCGTTGTTCAGCGAATTAACACGCTTGGTGAGTAACGGATATGTGACAAAAATCGCTGACTTGGAAGATCTCTGGATTTGAGCGGAACAGGCTGTAAATCGAATGCACGACTTTTTATTGACCCTGCTCACAAACGCGTTGCTGGGGTTGCAAAACCCTCACCAGTCGCCAATATAGACGTACGCGCGATGGCGCGAGCGTCTTAGCAACGTTAGTAACAACATCGCAGGCGGTGACGCACACAATGACGTGCATCACGACCTCGAAATACGATAGGTGATATCAATGGAACAGCGATCTATGCATCGAGCGTCGGTAGCCAGTCTGTCTACGCTGGAAACTAATAAAGTACTAAAAAATACCTACCTGCTTTTGTCAGCGACCCTGGGATTCAGTGCCATCATGGCAGGGCTCTCTATGGTTATGGGTGTCTCGAGTGGCGCATACATAATCTGCGTACTGGCCTCCATGGCGCTGGGAATTTTTGTACTGCCCCGTACCGCTAATTCCGGTGCAGGCTTAGGTGTGATCTTTTTGGTGACGGGTTTATTAGGCTTTGGACTCGGTCCCATCATCAGCATGTATCTTGCGCTATCTAACGGCGCACAGGTGGTCGGTACCGCACTGGGAGGCACGGCTGTGATCTTCTTGGGACTGGCGGGCTATGCCATGACCAGTAAGCGCGACTTTTCGTTCATGGGCGGTTTTGTTGCCATTGGCCTCATGGTCATGATCATTGGCATTATCGCGAACATCCTCCTGCAGATGCCGCTGCTGTCCGTTGCGATCTCAGGCGGCATCATCATGCTGATGAGCGCAATGATACTGATGCAAATTGGCTCCATCGTGAACGGCGGTGAAACGAATTACATCATGGCGACATACAGCCTGTACCTGAGCATCTTCAACATATTCATCAGCTTGCTACAGCTGCTGGGCATATTCGGTAGCGACGACTAGTCGCTATTGGGCACGCTTCATGGACTAGCAAAAGAAGCTTTGCTCGTTTAGAAACCCGGCGTAGACCTTCCTGGAAGAGACTCGCCGGGTTTTTTGTTGGCGGTTATTTCGAGTTGGCCTGAAATTCGATGGGGAATGCAAAAGCTCGAAGGGGAATACAGATGGATTGGATGCAGATTGTAGCCCTAGCGGCCTGCAGCATGATGCTTTTTGCCATGTGGCCCATGGTCAAGCGTTGGCGCGAGAATCCCGTGGAAGCGCAGCCCGGAGACTGGTCGACGGCAGTATTCATCATCGGCCTCGTAATGCTTTTCGTACTTCTGTTGATCTGGTCGGTGCAGTAAGACGAGCAACCTACTTGCCGGTCAGAGCGGCGTAGACCTTGGTGAGCTGGCTGGGCAGGTCTTCCATTTCCTCAATGATCATATAGCGCTCGTCCGGACACATGCGCTTCAAATAGTCGTGGCCAGATTTGTCAACGGTCATACAAAAAGTTTCGATACCCTTTTGCTGGCATTCCTGTAGGGCTTTGGCGGTATCTTCCACGCCATAATCATGGTTACCGCGCACCGGGCCGTAATCACAGTCTTGAGGAAAGCCGTCACTAATAACCATGAGCACCTTCATGGCGCTCCCTGTGTTCATTAGCTTCTGGGTTGCGTGACGTATGGCAGGCCCCATGCGGGTAGAACCCTTTGGAGCCATGGCCGCGATACTCTTCAACGTCGATTGCGAGAACGAGTCATCGGGTTCCTTGGCGATAAAAAGCTCGACATTGTCCTTGCTGTAGCCGGAAAACCCGTAAATACCGTAGCTGTCACCGAGCGCCTCAAGCGCCGCAGCCATCACCACCATGGCTTCGCGTTCAAGGTCGATGATTTTGCGCCCAGGTTCTTCTGGCTCCTCTTCGATCTCGTCAAAACTCGCATACCAGCCTGCCCGGGTATCGGACTCGTCTTCCTCGTAGTTCGACCAGTCCCGAGGCTCCGGTGGATGAATGGGGTCGTCAGTCGAGGCGGACAGGTCAACCAAAAAAATCGCGCTCACATCACGCTGCACCCGCTCTTTGCGCGAATATACGCGCTCGTCTGCACTCTGACCGGCGCGGATATCCTGTCGCGCTTCAATCACCGCATTCAAATCCAGTTCGTCACCGTCTTGCACCCGGCGAATGCGCTCCAGGCCCGTCGGCCGTATTTGTTCAAGTTGGCGCTGCACCGTGTTTTGATAGGCGCGGATCACTGCCTTAAGTGGCGCGATATCGTCCTCGCCATCGGTTCCCAGACGCTGCTCGAAGACCCGGCACCATGCGCGCAAATAGGTGCGATTGAGGTAGTCCCACTCGTCGTAGCGAAAACTTCGTGCATCGCCTTGGCTTTTACCCAGGGCGTGGGCGACCGCCGAACGCTCCATATCGACGCGACGCTTGAGCGTGTCGCGCTCGTCCTTCAGTTCCTTAATGTCTAAATCGATCTGCCTTTGGCTGCCGTCGCCTGCGTCGCCGTAAATGGCTTCCTCTTCCTGACCCGTGGGTATTTCCATGGCCATGGACTGACTGAGCTGTTCGTTAATATCTTCCAGCTCTTCTTCCCATTCCTCGACGCGCTGCTCTCGGTTGAGCCAGTCAAAGAGCGATTCATCAGTTTCGCGGTAGCTGCTTTCTACAAGTTCGTAGTGGGCCAATACCCTCTCATAGTGTCCACAGAGAGCCGCGACGCTGTCGTAAACTGTAGCAGCGCTCTCGCGGTGCTCCACAATCGCTTCGTATAGCGTTCGCTGCAGTCCAGTTCCGGATAGCATAAGCGGCTCCCCCATACGCCATCGCTTGGCCTGTTCTAGCAGATCTGCGGGAATCTCTGACGCCAGTAGTGACCCATGATAGGCCTGAAGATGCTTGGTCAGTCCTGGGTATGCGCGCTGCAGGTGGGCTTGGATTCGGGTCTCTTCAAACAGCAGAAACAGATCCTCTGCCAGCGCGGGCTGAGAAAAACTGGTGAAAAGCAGTCGGTAGTCCCCAACCCTTGGTCCGGCGTTGGGGTCGGGCTGAAAGCGCTCCAGCAGGCTGGGTATCTGCTCGACAGCGGTCTCCATACGAAAGCTTAGGGTGTCGCACTCGCGCAGCCCGATCTGCTCCATGGCAAGCACGCGGTAGGTAGAGGCGTGGGTTGTAGCAACGGACTCGGGAAGAAAAAGGGTGTCGCTGTTTTGGCCGCCGGATTCTTCAAGGGTCAGCTTAGGGTTGGCTGCAAATTCTTGGTTGCTACGAATATGCAAGTATCGCCCGGCGATGCCCTCGGCAAACAGTGCCAAGGACGATTCAATATCCGCCAGCGCGATGCCGGGCTCGATGGCCTCAGACTCTTGCTCGAGTGTCATGGGTCGAATTCCTGCCGCTGAACCCGGTGCCCTAGGGCAAGATCACATCAACGATGTCAGCAACGGCCTCCTGCACGCTGGCGTCATCGGAAATGGCGCTGACGATTGACGCAGTGGCTGCCCGCCTCGGCGCAATACCGGCAGCGATCAGCTCACCGGTGTATATCAACAAACGCGTGCTTACTCCCTCCTCGAAGCCATGTTGTTTGAGGTTGCGTACCCGCTCGCCAATCACCGCCAGCCGCTCGGCGGTACTTTCTTCAACCCCGGACTCGTGCCGGATGATCCGGAGTTCGGTCTCAACATCTGGGTAGTCAAACTCCAGACTGACGAACCGCTGCCGGGTGCTGGGCTTGAGGTCTTTCAGGACACTTTGATAGCCCGGGTTGTAGGAGATCACCAGCAGAAAATCCGGGTGGGCGTTGAGTAACTCACCGGTTTTGTCGATGGGCAAAATGCGCCTGTGGTCTGTGAGGGAGTGTATGAGCACCGTTGTATCTTTGCGTGCCTCGACAATTTCATCGAGATAACAAATGGCACCGGTGCGCACGGCTCGGGTCAGAGGCCCGTCGGACCAGACCGTCTCATCACCCTTGAGCAGATACCGCCCCACCATGTCCGTCGCGGTGAGATCCTCGTGGCAGGACACGGTCAACAAAGGTATCTCAGGACGCTCATCGTCTGCCCGCTCGCTGTCCAGATGCCAACTCATGTGCTCTACAAAGCGCGTCTTTCCGCAACCCGTTGGCCCCTTCAACAGTACCGGCAGACGCGAAGCATAAGCTGCTTGAAATACCTCGACCTCGTCGGCAAGGGGCAGGTAATAAGGGGCTTGGTTGGTCCCAGCGTCGGAGGTGATTTGATTCATAGCGTGCCTGCACAAAAGTTCGGAATACCCAAGAGGGCTTAAACCCCAAAAGCATGCGTCTCTTGGCGTGCAGAGCCTGTGAAGATCTCGGTTGCCGTACAATCACCGGCCCGACAAGATCCTATCAGGCTGCCCTTGTGACGGCGTGAATGCCTTGTAAACTGTGAGAGAACTAGGAGACAGCGCCTTGAGTGATACCGATGAGCTGTTGGAAGCGACCACAGCGTTAATTTTGCCGCTGCTCCATGCCCTGGATGCGCTAAATCAGGCGGGCCGGTTGATGCATCCGCCAGCCTTGCAAGAGGTCGTCAGCGCCATAGGCCCTTATCGAGATCCCCTAGAAGAGGGCCGGCAGGTATTTACCCAGGTCCAGTGGCCAGAGCATCTTGAGGCCTTCACCCTGCACGCCAACATGGCGACGACCCTTGCGCTTCGCGCCTTTGACGGCTTCGCTTCGGCAATGGATCAGGCGGAACCGCCCATGGCCGCCTACCGCGCCATGGGATTGGCGACCCAGGCCTATGCCGCTGCCTATCCTCTGGCGGCCATGTTGCCGCCCGTGAACCGTTTCTATCTTGAAGACGACGTACGTGAGGATGAAGGGCTTCAGCGCAAGCTGATGGAGGCGGACCCAGAAAAACCGAATGTGGGCGTCATGCATGCAGATAACGCTTCAGACCAGCGAGGCGGATTTTCGGTCTATGTGCCGGAATATTATCAGGGAGAAACACTGCCCTTGGTGGTAGCGCTGCATGGGGGTAGCGGTCACGGGCGGCAATTCTTGTGGTCATGGCTGCGAGCAGCGCGCTCCGATCCGTGTATTTTGATCGCGCCAACCTCGTCAGAGCGAACCTGGTCCCTAATGAATCCCGAAGCGGACAGTCAGCGCTTGTATGGTCTCGTGGCATACGCACAAGAACACTGGAGTATCGAACCAGAGCGTATTTTGCTTACCGGTATGTCCGATGGTGGCACGTTTAGTTACGTTTGCGGGCTGCAGTCGGACTCTCCCTTTACTCACCTGGCACCCTGTTCGGCGTCCTTCCATCCCATGTTGATGGAGGTAGTCGACCCAGCAAGGGCGCAAGGCCTGCCGATCTACCTGATGCATGGCGCCCTGGACTGGATGTTTCCCGTGAGCATGGCTCAAGAGGCCAACACAGCATTAAGTGCCGCCGGCGCAAAGGTGGTATATCGCGAGATCCAAAACCTGTCGCATACCTACCCCCAGGAAGAAAACCCAGCGGTCTTGCGCTGGCTGGCAGAGGCTGTGCCGCCAACCCACTAGCACGGGGTGAGTTACTCAGGGTGATTTAAGGGTGGGGCTAAACAAAGGAGTTGCGGTGCGAATCACAGGATACAGCCCTGACTATGCAGAAGACTTTGCGCGGCTCAACTACCAATGGATCGAGCACTACTTTCGTATCGAAGACGAAGATCGCGCGGCGCTCGATCATCCGGAGGCCTACGCCATCGAGCCCGGTGGTGAGATATTCTTTTTGCTGATAGACGAGCAGGTTGTAGGTACCGCAGCCATGGTGCCCAAGGCATTTCATGTCAGCGGCGGCGTTGCACGATTCGAGCTGGCGAAAATGGCGGTTGATCCCAGCTTGCAAGGTCGTGGATTAGGCAAGCGGCTACTGGCCCACGCCATCGACTATGCGAGGGACCAGGGTGCCAACGAGGTGGTGCTGTCGACTAATGACATTTTGATGCCTGCCCTCACCGTATATCGCGATGCAGGCTTCGTTGCCCAATCTGCGGCCCAGGACGAGCGCTACGAGCGCAGTAATTTGTTCATGGTGTTGACGCTGACATAGACAAAAACCGGTTGGTCAAATACTGTATATAAAAACAGTAATTTTTCAAAGAGACTCATGTCCGACCTACCCATCAAACCCAGCAAGCTGACCCGGGGACGAGGTGCGGTGACCAATCACCCCAGCCGGTTTTTGGCTGCGGTTGTTGAGCGCCAAAGCGATGATTGGGGTGACGGCCTAGATATCCTGGAGCACTGGCAGGCGCGCAGCACCAAGGTGCAGGTGAAGCCCGATCTCACCAAGCGGCTGATCACAACCAATCGCTCGCCGGATATCCCCTTTGAACAATCAATCAACCCCTACAAGGGCTGCGAGCACGGCTGTATCTATTGTTTTGCAAGGCCCACTCACGCCTATCTTGATCTTTCACCGGGCCTCGACTTCGAGACCCATATTTTTTACAAAACCAATGTACGCGAGCACTTACTGCGCGAACTGGCGAGGCCCAGCTATCAGATCAGTCCTATCGCCATGGGCACCAATACCGACCCTTATCAGCCGATCGAGCGCGAGCATCGCATCACACGAACTGTTTTAGAGCTAGCCCTGCAAACCCGGCATCCGGTCAGTATCGCCACCAAGGGTGTGCTGATATTGCGAGATTTAGATCTTCTGACAGAGCTGGCAAAACACAATCTGGTGCATGTGAGCGTCAGTCTCACCACGCTCAGTAAGTCACTCAAACAGCAGCTTGAACCGCGCACGGCCAGCCCCAGCGCGCGGCTTCGTATCATTCGAGATCTGTCCAAGGCAGGCGTGCCCACAGGGGCGATGTTTGCGCCAATGATTCCCTATGTGAACGATCATGAGCTAGAGGCCTTGGTTAGCACTGCGCATCAAGCCGGTGCCAGATGGGGTGCCTACATATTGCTGCGTTTGCCCAGAGAGGTCAGGCCGCTCTTCGAGGAGTGGCTGCAAAATCACTATCCGGAACGTCAGCGCAAAGTAATGAACGTATTGGATGCCCATCATCAAAAACCCGAAGGCCGCACACATTGGTTTGTACGCATGCGCGGTATTGGGGTATTTGCCGACCTGCTCAGTCAGCGCTTTGCTATCGCCTCACGCAAGGTAGGTTTTGATCATGAGCGAGCACCTCTGCGCACAGATCTGTTCCGCCCCCCAACGTCCGGCACTGAGGCAAGACAAATGGGGCTGTTTGATTAGCTACGCGTTTTCAGGAACTCGTAGCGTGCAAGCAGTAGCAGACCCAAACAGCTCCACACCACGATGGTCAGCCATTCTTCGGGCCACTGCAGAGAGCTGGTGCTCCAGGGTAAAAAGGCGCTAAGCAAACCCAGGGATAAAATCACCGCCCCATAGCCGACTAACCGCGGGTGACTGACTTTAAATGGGCGTGGCATGTCGGGTTCTGTTCTGCGCAGCACGAGAAACGAGATCGCCACAAACAAAAAAGCGACGGTGGTGGCGAAGCTGCCGCTGTTGATCAACCAGACTAAAATAGTTTTGCCGAACAGTGGCGCGATCATGCTCAGCACGCCGATGGCGGCAATCCCCACGTAGGGTGTTTTGTACTTGGGGTGCAGGCGTGCAAAAACATCGGGCACATGGTTCGACTTGGCCAGAGCGTAGAGCACGCGTGAGCCCCCTACGACAAAGGCGTTCCAGCTGGTCATGATGCCGCCAATACCGCCCAGTACCAGCAGCGCGCCTGCCCACGGATGCTGCCAAAGCGACTGGGCCGCGTCGGCGGTTGCCATGGTTGTTGAAACCTGTTGCTCAGCGTTCAGTCCCAGGCCCACTGCGAAGGCGATCAGTACATACCAGGCCACGGCACAACCAACGCTGATGACCAACAGCTTGCCAATTCTATTCGGCGGCAGGTCGATTTCTTCCGCAGATTGAGGGATGACGTCAAAACCCACCAGGAGCGCGGGCACCATAATAAGCACTGAGAGAATGCCCGTGGCAGGCGTGGCGATCAGCGGTTTGGCGTTCTCAAAGTCACCGAATAGGGCTGCGCCGCTGATAAGCAGCACACCGGAAATCACGATAAGCACGGTGACAATGCTTTGCAAAATGGCCGCGGTTCGAATACCCAGGACATTAACCCAGGTCACCAGGGCCGCGGCGCTGGATCCAACAAGCACAAAGCCCAAGTCTACGTCGCTGCCGACGAAAGTCCAAAGCGTTCCCATGCGAATGTCCGGGAACAGGTACTCGACGGCGCTCGGTAGCGCCACGGCCTCAAACAAACACACGTTGACATAGGAAAATAGCAGCGCCCATGTACAGGCGAAAGACCAGCGATGGCCGAGTGCGCGCTGTGTATAAACGTGCTCTCCACCTGCCTTGGGCATAGCAGACGCCAGTTCGCTGTAGGTTAGGCCAATAAGTGCGACGGCGAAGCCGCCCACGGCGAAGGCGATCAAGGTGCCTAGTGTGCCTGCGTTGGTTAGCCAAACGCCGGTCATCAGCACCCAGCTCCAGCCGATCATGGCGCCGAAGCCAAGAGCGATGACCTCCCGAGATTTAAGTACCTTCGCAAATGTTGCAGGCTCTTCGGATAACTCAGCCACTTACCTTCCTACACTGCATAATCAACAACTAATACTACGGGTAGAAAAACACCAGTTGTTAAGAAAATTCACCGCGACGGCGAAGATCGCACTGCTATGCTAAGGACCTAGAGAGTCGTTTGCAGTAGGAGCCCAATGTGTCTCAGACATTGACCTTTAATCACCGACATAAAACCTTTCAACTTATTCTCACGGACGATGGAGCAATCGAGCTTTGGCTGGACGGCTGCCTGCGCAAACGCCGAGATGCGTCGGACAAACAGCCACAATATGTGTGGACCAATGTCGAACTGGAATGGGAAGAACATCACTACATTGAGGCACGCTACTGGGCAGACAGCGGTGAGCTAAAGATCACTGTCAACGGTGATCCGCTGCTGCAAAAAAATCTGACCGCGCACTGATTTCTGCACGTATCCAAGGCAATGGCCTCGCAACCAATCAATCTCAGTGACGATCAGCTCGACCAGCTGCAGGCTGAATTTGCCGAGCAGGGGTACGTGGTGCTGCCCAATGTTATTGGCCAGGCGGACAGAACGGGTCTGGTTGAGCAAATTCGCTCAGCCATTGAGCCCCTGGTGGGACCTGCAGAATTTGAAGCAGATGTTGGTTACCCCGGTGCACCGATAGACCGATCAGCACCCGGCGGCAAAACCCCGCGACGTTTACTACAGGCCTACGCTCGTTCTGCCGAGTTCAAGGCGCTGGCAATCCATCCTCAGGTCACCCAAGTACTGGGCCGGTTCTTGGCAGGCTCGGTCTGTCTTTCTCAATGTCATCATAATTGCATCATGACTAAGCATCCTGGATTTTCCAGCGCGACGCTGTGGCATCAAGATGTGCGGTATTGGTCTTATGAGCGTCCCGAGCTGATTTCCGCTTGGTTCGCACTGGGCCAAGAAACCCAGCAAAACGGAGCGCTTTGGGTCATTCCCGGCACCCACAGACTGGACTTTGCGAACCAGCGGCTGGATGAACATTTGTTTTTGCGACCGGAACTGGTCGAGAATCAGGACCTGATACAAAAAGCCGAGGTAGTCGAGCTGCGGGCCGGGGACGTGCTGTTATTCCACTGCCGACTGCTGCATGCGGCGGGTCGCAACGAGTCTGATACGGTAAAATTGTCCACGGTTTTTACCTATCATCGCCAGGACAACCGACCCAAAGCGGGGACCCGATCGGATCGATTTCCCAGTATTGAGATTGTAGCCGACAGAAACTAGAAAAATTGCCTATAGACTCGTCGCGAGAAGCTCAAGGCAGGGCAGAAGGAAAATCCGGAAGACTGACATGCAGCGCAATCCTGACAACAACCAACGAGATGGCGGCATGTCGTCCGACGGCAGCGACGATGATTTTGCCACAGCGATGCAGGATGTTCAGCCTCTGAGTAAGGGCAAACAAACCTTCGCACCACCACAGCGCCTGAGTGCTGACGATGCCGAAGCGCGGCGTCGCGCAGCGGAAGAATTTCAAAGCGAAGAAGACGCTTCTAACTTTCTGACCCTTGGCGAAGTGAAAGCCCGTGACCCGCTGGAAGTGCTGGAGTGGCGTCAGGACGGTATCCAGCTGGCGGTATTCGACAAACTGCGCAAGGGCGGCTACGACATCGCGCGAGAACTGGATCTACATCACCGCACGGTGAAAGAGGCCCGCAGTGATGTCTACCAGCTGATTAACCAAGCCCACACCAACAACTGGCGCTGTGTGCTGATCAGCCACGGTAAGGGGCTGCGTAGCGCGACCCCTGCCAAGCTCAAAAGCTATGTGGCACATTGGCTAGCCCAGCACCCGCTGGTTCTGGCCTACTCTTCCGCCCAACGTAATCGCGGTGGTGTCGGCTCGGTTTACGCTCTGATCAAAAAATCTGCGGCCAGTCGCGAGGAAAACCGCGAGCGGTTTGGGCAAAAAAGCGATCTCATGGGAGAGACCGACTAATCGCAGCGATAGGCCTTAAAGGTTGCAGAGCCGCCTTCGACGCCAGTTTCGACTAGGTCAGTCGCACCCAGGTCCGCTGCCCGATTGCGCGCTAGGACGATCAGCTCTTCTTTCACCTTGCCCGTGTTGCGATCAAGAATAACCGTATCCTTGGTTTGGCTCGATACATCACCGACTAAGGTGCAATTGGTCATGGCCTGGGCGTTACTTTGCGCTACCTGGGCACCAGCCTCGGTCAGTGAGACGTAGGTGCAGCCCGAAAGGCCAAAGGCAAGCAACAGTGTTGAGAATGTGAGGTAAGTCTTATGGTTTTTCATCGCAAATCTCGCTCTGGCAGTCGTTAGAGTGGTGTTCATATTAGTCGTTAAGGTGTTAGTTAAGGGCTTAGTTTAGGTCGTTGTTTAGGTAAAAGTTAGGCTAACGGTTTGGACAGTGGCAAAGGTTACGGCAACAAATCAAACGGTTCATTGACGGGATTTAAAAGGCGACAAAGTCCGGAGTTTGATCATGCTAAATCCGGCCCTTGCCCAGCTCTAGTATGCCGCGTCCAATGTTGAGTCGCAGAACATCGCTGGCGCCTTCCGCCAGTCGCCAAGCGCGTACCTTTTTGTATAGCAGCGCCAACGGATGATCATCAACGAGGGCACCGCCACCGACTAATTGAATGGCTGTATCTACGGCCTCGCCAATGCACTCGGTAGCAAAAACCTTGCAGGCCATGCCTTCGTTCACAATGTTCTCGCCGGCATCGGCCAGTCGCGCGGTGCGATACAGCATACTGCGCGCGGCAAAGGCTTTTATGCGCAGGTCGGCGTAGTGCCATCGCACCACATCCTTATTGCCGCGAGGCGCACCGTCTTTGTCCGGGCTTTGCAGATGAGACTGCAGAAGGTCCATGATCCAAATCAGGTAGCCGCAGGCTTGCGCCGCAAATAGCAGGCGCACATCGCCGATCTGTCGCAAAGCCTTAGGCAGGCCCTGGCCCGGCTCGCCAATCACGTGACTTACCGGCACCTGGACATTGTCGAAACGAAAAGCAGCATGGTGGCTGCCGTCCAGGGAGTTAAAGCGTTTTTCTAAAATGACGCCTTGGGTATCGGTATCGATCACCACCATCGATGGGCCGTGGCCTTTAATACGGACCAGAGCATTAATAAAGTCGGCATCAGCACCACCCGTGACATAGGATTTTTGCCCGTTAATGGTCAAAGCGTCACCGTCGATGATGCCCGCGGTCGGTTCAGCGTCGTCAGGTTCGGTAAAGCCGAAACTGCCCCGCTTCTCCCCGGCCAGCAGAGGTGCCAGGTGGCTCGATGCGAGAGGCTCTTCAACGCTACCCAAAACCCCAGCCCCCGGCCCAAATACCGCGTCGAGCGCAGGTGGATTCGCGGCAGCCAGGGTCTCGCGCGCAACGCACAATGCGAGTTGTCCCGCCGCGTGGGCGGGCTGGGTCATGGTAAACAGGCCCGCTGCCTTGGACGCTTCGCGCACTCGCACCGCCGCCGAGGCTCGATCACCGTCAGCCAGGGGCAACATATGATCCTTGGCAAAGGCAGCGCAGCGCTCGCGCAGTTCAATCAGCTGGGAGCTAAGTTGTTCGGGCATGGTATTTCCTTAAAAACAGGCCTTGTATAGCAGGCCCTAGACATTCGGCACGATGGTCAACACGACGACCAGTAACGCCAAGAAGACCATGGCGCCAACGGCATAAAACAGCAGCGATTCGCGCTTCACATTTTGCTGCACGAGGGCTTCGACCTCCTCAGCAGAACGTGCGGCGGTACTAGAGGTAATGCGATATCGAGTCACGTCGCCTGCACGGGTCGGCAGTTTCACGAACAGCTCTGGTGTAGCGTCCAGACGCCGAGCCACTTCGGCAAAACTGATACCTGTGTACTTGGCTATTTGTGTGGGATGCAGGGCTGGGCTGCCCTGGTCGATAAAGCAGTAATAGATGTCCAGCAGCAGGCTAGCCTTGCCGCGAAAGCGGAATTCTAAAGTGGGTATGCCGAGCATGGTCTGTCCCAGATAACGCGCCAGGTGAATGTTGACGGCAAAGTATAGAGCAAGCCAGGGGTACCGAAAGGGCAATGGCCTAGCGTGTCCCGACTAATATTGCTCGCAAAGGCGCGGGCAGACCTTCTACGGTCAGGGAGGCGTTTTCAGGGTTTAGTGCTTTGTCCAGCGACTCAAAGCGCATCCATGCAGTCGCGCGCTGCTCTTTAAGCGTTGTCGCGCTGACACTTATAACCTGTATATCCCGATAGCCAGCCTTGCCCATCCAGCGCATCAGATCATCCAGATTCGGTATGACGCCAATGTTGCGCATGCGCGCATAGCGCCCCTTGGGATACAGGCTTTGATCTGCATTCACGATCAAGGTCTCCATCACACACTGCCCTGTCGGTTCCGTCAGCGCAAACATCTGCCTAATATGTTCCATTGGGTCTCTGCGGTGATACAGCACTCCCATGGAAAGCACCCAATTGAACGTTGTGGTGGCGGGTATCTCCTCAATGCCCAGGGGCAGCACCCAATGACTAGGGTGTTCAAAAAGGCGCTGAATTGCACGATGCTGCATGCAGAACAGTAGAGTCGGATCGATGCCCACGACCGCTGCCGCGCCAGCGCCCAACAGACGCCAGCCGAAATATCCGTTGCCGCTCCCAATGTCCAGAATGCGTTGGCCGCTGAGGTCGCCCATGGCCGGTGCAAGGCGATCCCATTTCCAATCGGACCGCCACTCGGTATCGATGTAAATGGGCCCCAATTGAAAGGGACCCTTGCGCCAGGGATGCAGCTTTTGCAGTGAGGCCTCCAAGGCATCGATCTCGTCAGGGCTTGCGGTTATGGAGCCCCCTACAGCGCCTTGGCTCAAATTCAGATCGGTGAGGGCAAGTGGCGGCATGCACTCCACCGCCGCCTGCCAGCGCTCAAAGTCGCCATGATGCTCAGGGCTAAAGCGCAAGCGAGCCTGATCTAGGGGCCAGCCCGCAAGCCAGTTCGGCCAATCACTCGCTTGGGTCATATAACACCTTGGTGGGCGAGGCCGCGAATGAGACCCAGTTCATACAGTGAAACCACCGAACCACATCATTAAAGCCCGCCTCGCTCAGGCGTTCAACATGGCTCTCGCAGGTTTCCACCCGCATGACGTTTTCGAGCGCCTGCCGTTTCTGGCTGACCTCCAGTTCGCTGTAGCCGTTGGCACGCTTCCAGGCCAAATGGGTGGAGTCGTAAAATGTTTGCAACAACGGATCGGCGTTTCGCACTTTCTCCGACAAAATCAGAAGCCCATCGGGGTTCATTTGCTGAGCGATACGAGTAAGTAAGGTCAGGCGATGCTCCGGGTCCAGGAACTGCACCACAAAATTGAGCATCACCACGCTGGCACCGCTGACATCACTGGTCAGCAGATCCTCGCAGCAGAAACTGATACGAGGATCGTCGATAGTGCGCTTGGCTTGGGCGATCATGGCCGCAGAAGAATCGACCCCGATCACGCGCACCCGCGGACTATCGCATTGGGAAAGCAGGGCCAATGAACTTGCCCCCAAGGAACAACCCAAATCGAAGGCGGTACCTGATTTGCCCATATGCCGCGCCGCCATCAGACCGCCCATGGGAATGATCAACTCGTACCCCGGCACCGAGCGGCGGATCATGTCTGGAAATACGTCAACCACGTCCTCGTTAAACGCAAAGTCGACGATATGTTTCTTTTGCTGGGTGAATACTCGATCTTGCATACAGATTCCTTGTGGGGCACCTAGTGTTCCGCGGTGTGCCGCTCAATCGATTGTCTTATTTGGCTCAGTCTACGGGCGGTAGAGGGCACCCCAACGTAACCGCAATACCCTTGATGAGCGAAAATTCCTGGCTTGTGAGTTTGCCGTCGGCGTTTACGACGCCAGAGCACGCGTCGATAAAGCGCTGCTGAAGGTCGGCATTTAGCTCGCGTAATCTCTCCAAGGCCTGATTCAATGCTTGGTGATCAAAATACTTAAGCCGTGCCATAGGTGCGCTGCCGCCCCAGATTTTTTGGCCTCGCTGATAGGCGCTGATCTGATCGTCGCCATTGTCGGCTCCAACTGTCGCCAGCAGCGACAGAATCAAGCCAGCCTGCTTGGCAACCTTGCCCGCTCTT
Organism: K189A clade bacterium; assembly: GCA_902528515.1. Taxonomy (GTDB): domain Bacteria; phylum Pseudomonadota; class Gammaproteobacteria; order Pseudomonadales; family Azotimanducaceae; genus UBA4421. The sequence continues at coordinate 19,870 of CABZTD010000014.1, read as the reverse complement.
GTGATCCGTCCATTGCTGCGATGGGGTTTCACGAAGTGGGCATAAAGCTCTTGGGTAATCATGCGATGCACCACCCACTCGAAAATATCGACGGCTTTGTCTGCGACAATTAGTTTGGCAGTGAGGTCGTAGAACCGCTGGTATTGCGCCTTAGACATCTCTTTAAGGGTTGGCATCGCCTGTTCAAGGTGCAGTAGCTTGTGCTGATGGTCTTGATCGCTGAGTTCGCGATACATATTTGGCACAAGCTTGGGCACGCCGGGCTCCGCAAGCTGCGCGATAAGCTGTATTTGATTCCCGCGCACTGCATTGTCGTGACTGAGCAACATTGCATAGACCATGGCCCGAGCCTCGAAGGTATCGTGGCTGGCCTGGTTGAGGTTGGCATCCGCCGTTTCGATCATGCGCTGGGCCGCAGGCAAGTTAGCGCTGCCGCTGAGCTGACTTACTGCTCCGCCTGTCGCGCCGCCCGTAAAGCCTGATGCACCGGGGGCGGATAGGCTACTTGGGATTGTTTTGCCTTTGTCTGCACTCGGCACCCAATTAGGATCCAGTGCCTTGATGCGCGCTTCCAAGGGAGGATGAGTCGCCATCAGGCTGCTAAAGGATCGGATCGCGCCAAAAAACAGGTGGCTGTTTTCGTCGGCTTGCGGCGATTCGATACGCGATCCGGTGCTATGGGCACCGATCTTTTTCAGGGCGTTGGCGATGCCCTGGGTGGAGCGCGTAAACTGCACAGCACTGGCGTCTGCCAGGTACTCACGCTGGCGGCTGACCGCGGCCTTGATGAGTTGGCCAAAAAAGGTGCCGCCATAGCCAATGACCAGCAGACCAATGCCAAGGGCAATCAGCGCACCACGATCTCGTGAGCGACTAAACATGGAGCCGCGCATCAGGCCACCGCCGATGATGCCAAGGATCAATATACCGTTCAGGAGGGCGATAATTCGCAGGTTAATGCGCATGTCGCCATTCAAGATGTGGCTGAACTCGTGGGCAACTACCCCTTGGAGTTCTTGGCGGTTGAGCAAATCAATGGCGCCTTGGTTGATGCCGATCACCGCATCGTGAATGCCGAATCCCGCGGCGAAGGCATTGATGCTGTTTTCCCGAATCAGATACACCGGCGGCACTGGCATACCTGCCGCGATGGCCATTTCTTCTACGACATTTAACAGCTGGCGCTGCTGAGGGTCCTGGGTATTTTGATGAATCAGCACCCCGCCGAGGGATTCTGCTACCGCCTTGCCGCCGCCCTGTAAGGCCAGAAATTTAAACCCGCTTGCCACTGCAATGAGTCCGACTACGCCAAGGCTGGTATAGATCCACACTTCGGAGGGTGCGTTCACGACCTGATTCACCAGGGACGTGCCGGGCGTGCTGTCGACAAAAAATACCAACACGAGCAGGTTGGTGAGTAAAACCAGCGAGATGACGGCTCCAATAAACAAAGCCGTCAGCAGTCGGGTGTTATGTCGGGCCTTGTTTTGTGCCTGAAAGAAATTCACGAGTTTGCTTACTCCCGTTGCCCAGCGACTGGCTAAAAAGGCGGGCGGTTGAGAAAACGGTTTGGATAAAAAAGGTTGGGGTAGAAACGGCTTAAAAAGAAACCTTGGGGGCTGCCTGAATTTCTTGCGAGTCCTCAAATTCCATCAGCGCCGCATCGCTGCTAAAACCGAAAGTGCTGGCGAAGAGCACTGGCGGAAACGAATTGCGATAGGTATTGAATTCGGTTACCTGATCGTTAAAGGCCTGCCTGGCAAAGGCGACCTTGTTCTCTGTACTGGTGAGTTCTTCCGACAGCTGGGCCATGTTGGCGCTGGCCTTGAGATCGGGATAGGCCTCCATGGTGACATTGAATCGGCTCATTGCGCTGCCCAATATGCCCTCAGCACCGGCGAGCTCACTCATGGCTGCGGCATCGCCCGGCTTGCCCGCGGCAGCGGCCAGGCCAGCAACCGCATCATTGCGCGCATTTATCACCGCTTCCAAGGTTTCCCGTTCATGATTCATATAGGCCTTAGCAGTCTCCACAAGGTTGGGAATCAGGTCGTAGCGCCGTTTTAGCTGAACCTCGATCTGCGAGAAGCCGTTTTCATGGCGATTTTGCAGCTCGACCAGTTGGTTGTAGATGCGTGCGACCCAAAAAGCGAGCAGTGCAAGCACGACGAGAATAATGATCATTTCCATGGAAAACCCTGGGCGGTGCCCGTTTGCTCTGGAGTCAGCATGATGCGTTGTCGACGCCGAAAAGTAAAAAATCGCCGATCCTGGCCCTATTTTCACGGCATATCGAAACCCCTAGTGCTTAGATATAGTCAGTTGACGAGGAAGTTAGGAATCTTAATGAGTGAGCAAGCTGTGGCGTATGATTCAGCAACCTATCGCCAAATTATGGGCAATTTTGCCACAGGCGTGGTGGTGGTGACGGGTTTGGTCGACGATCAGCCCGTGGGTTTTGCTGCTCAGTCTTTCGTTTCTTTGTCGCTGGATCCACCCTTGGTGGCGTTCAGCCCAGCTAAGTCATCGTCGAGTTGGCCGAAAATTCGTGCCAGCGGACAGTTTGGCATAAACATTTTGGGCGAGGATCAGCAGAAGGTTTGCGCTGATATGGCTCAGTCAGGCGTCGATAAATTCGCCAATGTCCCCTGGCAGATGGGCCTGACCGGGGTGCCTAAACTGGATGGCGTGCTGGCCTTTATTGAATGCAGTATCGAGGACGAGCACGACGCCGGGGATCACACCATTGTGGTCGGCAGAGTGCAGGACTGCGTCCGCGTTCAAGGCGAATCCGCGCCTTTGCTGTACTTCCGTAGCGCCTACGGATCGTTTGTATAGAAACAGTACAATCAGACAATGAGTCGAATGAGTTAGGAGAGGAGCATGAAACTTCAAAGTCGCGTTTGCGAAATACTGGAAATAGAACAACCCATCGTACTGGCAGGTATGGGTGGGGCCAGTAGTCCCGCTTTGGCTGCAGCAGTGTCCAATGCCGGTGGCCTTGGCGTGCTGGGCGCGGCAGCCTGCGGGCCTCGGCAACTACGGGAGTGGATTCGTCAAACCCGCGAGATGACTGATAAGCCCTTTGGCGTGGATACCCTGTTGCCGGCATCAGTGCGTCGAGCCAATTACGACGACGACGACGGCCCGACACCCATGGATCTTCTGCCTGAGCGCCAGGCCTTTGCTGAAGCATTCATGCGCCAGGAAGGTCTTGAGCCCCCCGAACCTGGCTCGCTTCAGCGCAGCCCGGACGATGATGAGCCAGCACTTTTCACCAAGGAGTTTTTCGAGGCGCAAATGGAGGTAATCATCCAAGAGCGGGTGCCCGTATATGCCTCAGGCTTGGGTAATCCCGGCCCCTGGATGACTGAACTGCGGGCGAACGGCACCAAGGTAATGGCTGTCATTGGCGCAGTGCGCCATGCTGTACAGGTGAAGTCCTCTGGCCTCGACATCATCGTCGCTCAAGGGCACGACGGCGGGGGGCATAACTCACCAGTGGGCACCATGGCGCTGATTCCACAGGTGGTAGATGCCGTCGGTGATACACCAGTGTTGGGCGCTGGCGGTATCTCCGACGGGCGTGGCGTGGCCGCAGCGCTCATGTTAGGCGCTGAAGGTGTCTGGGTTGGCTCGGCTTTTTTGGCATCGGAGGAGGCCAATATCTTCGACTTTCAAAAGCAGGCCATTATCGATGCCACGGAAGAAGGCACCTCGGTATCGCGCACGGTTACCGGCAAGCCTGCGCGTATTATTCGTTCAAAATGGACCGATCATTGGGTACGTGAAGATGTCGAACCGCTTCCAATGCCATATCAGGGCATGATTTCTGGGCCGGTGATGGCTGCCGCCAATAAGGAAGGTCGAGGAGATGTAAACCCCGGTTTCGCGGGTCAGGGCATCGGTATGATCAAGGCGGTCAGGCCCGCCAAGGAGATCTTTGACGAGCTGGTGTTTGGAGCGGAACAGGCGCTGTCAGGTACCACGAATTTGTTGCGATAAGTCCATGCGCTGAGGGGCCCAGATTACGGCCCCAAGCCACTTGTCTTAACTTGCTGGCGACAGCGCCTCTAAACACTCCCAATGAATATCGCCGAAAACGCCGTTGGTATTGATCGGCTGAATGCAGACATGATCCGCGCCCGCCTGCATATGTGCACCGATCCTCTCTCGAATGGCATCGACGTCTCCCCAAGCGAAGGTTTCGTCAATAAATCGGTCGCTGAGGTTATCGATGTCGTTATCGGTTAGGCCCATACGCAGCCAGTTGTTGCGATAGTTGGGCAGGCGGTTGTAGATCTTGGCGACTGGGCGCGCCAGTTCCCGGGCCTTGTCGGCATCAGTTTCTAAAATGACTTTTTGCTCGACGCACAGCAGCGGCCCCTTACCTAGAATGTCGCGAGCCATCTTGGTATGCGACGGGCCAGTGAAATAGGGGTGTGCACCTTGGGTGTGGGTTTTGGCCAGCTCGAGCATTTTTGGCCCAAGTGCTGCAATCAGGGTGAGCGGATCGTTTTCATTACGCACCGCGGTATAGGGAGCGGTATCCATCTGCTCTAGGTAGTTGCGCATGGTGGCGACTGGGGGGCCGTATTCCAGTTTTCGCACACCTTCTACTAAGGGTTTATGGGAGACGCCTATGGCCATCATGAACCGGTCGGCAGATTGCTCACCTAGGGTGTATTGCAGTGCCCGACTCACCGTGGGTTCCCGGTGGTAAATGTTAGCGATTCCCGTTGCTACCTTTAGCCGTGTGGTGTTGGCCAGCAGCCAGGCCGCCAGCACAAAGGGATTCTTGCCGACAGTCTCGGGCAACCATAGGGTGTCGTAACCAAGAGACTCGATCCGTTTCGCAGATGCCGCGGCTTCAGGCGAGCTGGCGTTGTCGAAAAAGTACCAAATGCCTAACTTGCCTACATCCATGAATCTCTTCCTCAACTACCGCCAGAAAATAAGATAGCTTAACCTTTCTGGTCTTCCGGGCCAAAGCGTAGGAATTCTTTGCCACTTTATGCGATGGTTGGGAAGACAGCCATTCATGTCTAGTTGAGCCAGCGTAATCACGCTAAATTGATTAGCTATGCGCTAAAACAATGAGCGCAGCACGAGGCGCGGATTCAAGGTATCGAGACTGAGTGAGCAACTCCGATTTATCGAAAGGGCAAAATCAGCTGGTTTCTGAGCCTGATGGGCAAATCTCAGGGTCGCTCGGCGATGCCACTAAGCGCCTATCAATCTGGGAGCTGGCTTTTCCTAGCATTCTAGGGAATCTCAGTTACACCATCGTAGGTATGGTTCAAACCAAATTCGTCGGAGAACTGGGTCCCCAAGCCCTAGCTGCAGTGGGAGCGGGGCAGCGAGTCATGTTCGCCATGCTTGCTATCCTGATGGCAGTAAGCGCAGGTACCACTGCCCTGGTCGCCCGCGCTTGGGGCGCAGGTGACTACGAAGAAGCCAGCCGCGTCACCATGGCATCGCTGGTGCTCGGTGGTTCGCTGGCCGCCGTGGTCGCGGTACTAGGGTTCTTGTTCGCGGCTTCGATGGCCGGTGTTTTTGGACTTGACGACGAAACCCTCGCCATGGCCACGCTCAATATTCGCTGGTTATCCTTTTTCAATATCGCCTTTGCCGGCATGCTGATTTTGAGCGCGGCGTTGCGTGCTTCTGGCGATGCGTGGTCACCGCTGTGGATTTCTGCGGGTATCAATGTCATGAACTTGCCTCTGCTATACGCTTTTATTTTTGGGCGTTGGGGAATGCCGGAGATGGGAGTCGCGGGGGCTGCCGTGGCTGCAGGCATCGCTTTTTCTCTAGGCACCTTGGTTCTTTTGATCCTCTGGGTTCGGCAAAAATTTCGAGTTCGTCACGTTAGTGGTGGGTGGTGGCGACGCCAGCGTTTGAAACAGTTGCTCAACATAGGTTACCCCGCTGCCCTAGAACAGGGGGTCTTTCAGCTGGGCTTTTTCATTTTCTTGGTAGTTATTGGCAACAATTACGGCACCGAGGCTTTTGCCGCCTACAGTATTGGCGTAAATATTCTCGCGATATGTATGACCGTCGGATTTGGGTTTTCTATCGCGGGTTCCACCTTGGTGGGCCAGCATTTGGGAGCCAAGGACTTTTCTGGCGCAGTTCGGAGCGGATGGCGCTCTATGTACTTAGCGATTGCGTCCATGGGAACGATTGGCCTGGCGATCATGATTTATGCTCAGGCCCTCGCCAAATACTTTATCGGCGATGGCGATCTCACCATCGCATATACGGTTCAATTTATTTATGTGCTAGGGGCGATGATGCCGTTGCTGGCTGTGGAGTTCGCCATCGGTGGGGCGCTGCGCGGCGCTGGCGATACGCGTTTCCCGCTAGTCGCCACTATTTTGGGGCTGCTGGTAATACGCTGCGGCCTAGCGGCAGTCGCGGCTTATCTCAGGCTGCCGGTAGTATGGGTCTACGCGGCCCTGGTCGGAGACTATATTTTGAAAGGGGTGCTGCTGATTTGGCGCTTCCACCAGGGCCGATGGAAAACTATTATTTCTGCGAATTTGGTCTATTGAGTTCCCGTTTTGCGCGTATGCGCGTAGAGGATATGTCGTTGCGATACACCGACTCCGGTACGCCTCGGCAAAGTGCACGCAGGGGGGTTGGTAGCTTGATATCGTCGAGCGAGATAAAGCGATTACCGACTACACGACCTAATACCAAGAAACTAACGTCGAGGGTTGCTAATCGCGAGACGGCGGCGGCCAGCTTGGCTGGATTTTCCTCATAAAAGCGAAGTTCGCCAATGCGCACCATAGTATCAGCGCCTATAACAAAGGTGGCGCCGGGAAAGAGTTCGGCCTTGGCAGAGAAGTTTGCCTGGTTCGTCAGCCACACATTCCGGTCTGTTATCTTTGCAAGACGTTCTTGGACAGACAGATAATCAAGGTCGGGCTTGTCCGAGTTGCGCAAGGTGAGCTCAAAGTCACCTATTTTCCCCGTGATTTCCTCGGCAACTTGCAGCATTTGGTAATGGCCTTCATGCACGGGATTGAACGAACCTGGCAAGATCAAGCTGCCGTCGCTCTGACCACTGCACCATCGGTAAGGGTAAGAACCCAGCAGAGGCTGCCAGTGAGGTGTCGCTTTACAGATATTGCCTTGTAACCCTGTATGTTTGCTGCCCAATAAAACCACGCCCAAACTGGCTATAAGAGCTTCTCGCAAAGCTGTCTCCTGTGCGTCCCGGGTTCTTGTCGCGTCGAGCTCGAGGTAGAAATCTTGCGTGGCACTCGCAGTCTGAATAGCCCAGTGAGCTCGGGTTTGGCCGCGCTTTTTGCGGTCGGTTACCAGACTCGCGGTGCAGCCGAACCCGAAGTGATCGCTGCCGCCAAAGTCCACTGCTCGTCGATAGGCTGCCATGGACAAGGCTCTGGCTGTAGCTTGCGACGCGGCTTGCTCCGTCGGTGTTCCCAACAGATCGGTCAGTGCTCGGTCAGCATAGGGTATGGAGGCATCCAGCAGCGTGCGCGATGCACCGGCCACTGCCAGCAGTTCGGACAGTAGCGATGCACCGCCCCCGGTGATATGAAACACCCCGCGCCACATAGAGTCGTGTAAGGCTTGTATAATGTTCATCGAGTTTTGGCTAGGCTGAGGTTTCCAAAAACTTTTTGACTCGTGCGACAAATCCTTCGAGCTGGTCGTGGTGCACCCAGTGTCCGGCGTCAGCAAAGGCCTCCACTTCCAGCAGACAGTTAAATGCCTTGGTACGGCCGTCGGCAATCGGATCCGATGCCCAAGACTCCAGGCCCCGCACTAACAGAGTCGGGCAGGTAATGTCGCCGAAGAGTTTGCCTATCTCTTCAAGGGGCACGCCAATAGGAGAGAAGTTACGCACGTAGTTATCGAATTTCCAGCTATAGGTACCGTCCTCGTTCTGATTGCTGCCATGAATGGTTAGGTGTCGGGCCTGGTCTTCGGATAAATGTGGGTTCTCGGCCTGCATGCGCTGAAAGGCTTCCTCCAGGGTCGGATAACGTCTAACCAAACGTCCTGATGACTTACGAATGCCGTTCATCCAGTCGTGTAGCCGCTGGCTCATGCTTTGCCCCATGCGTTCCTTGATCATTGAAGGTGGCGGCCCCATGCCCTCAATGGCAACCAGCTTGCTGACTCTGTCGGGGTAAAGGGAGGTATAGAGCAAGGAGATAGACCCTCCCAGCGAGTGGCCGATCACGGTTACCGGCGACATCTGCTTTTGATCGAGCAGTTGAGCAATGTCGTAGACGTAGTCTATTTGGTTATAGCTGCCGCCGACCATCCATTCACTATCTCCATGACCGCGCAAATCTGGCGCTATGATGTGGTAATCGTGGCGAAAGTGCTCGGCAACCCAATCCCAGTTGCGACAATGATCCCGCCCGCCGTGAATCAGGATCATTGGCGGTGCATCAGGATTTCCCCAATCGATGTAGTGCAGTCGCAGACGCTGCGAAAAATAGGTATGAGAGGTGGGGCCCAAGGTAACTGCCATATAAGGAATCCTGACCAACTAGCTATGCGATGAGCGAAGCAGTATAGATCAGCTATCGCACACGGTGGCGGCTAATTCAGCAAATCTGCCCGTCGGCTCGACGTCTTGGCGATTATCGCCTCGATAACAAAGCCCAAGATCAGAATAGAGGTAGCGGTCACATGGTCTAGCCAGCCGAGTGAGAAAAGTAATTGGGCGCAGGCGTAAATACCAAATACCCGAACGATTCCGCCATAAGCCATGCCTGATGTTCGGCGTGCCATCATCAGCTGTGAGTGAAAGTAGTTGCGGTAAATGATGATCGACGGCATCAAACACATAATCAGGGTGGCGTCTCGGGACAACGATAACAACTGGGGCGGTAGTCCCATGAGCGAGCCCCACAGTAAGCTGTGCATGGGCGTCAAACTGAAAACAAGCATCATGGCCGTAATGCCCGCGCCGACAAAGACCATGAACCGGCGCTTGCTGGGCAGATCGTTGAAGCCGAAGCTGATAAAAAAGTGTCGGAATTGATTAGCAGCCTGCTGAAAGATCATGCTGAAATCGAAGGCAACTCGCAGCGCTGCAATGGTCGCAATGCCGTCCGGTGTGCGTGCTACAAAGGCGAACAGGATCGGGCGGCTGAGGGCGAACATGACCCCAGTGGTGGATACCGGAATAAAAAAAAACCACAACTCTCGAAACGTGACGGTTTCATGCTCGCGCCGTTGAGGCGGTTTGTATAGGCGATAGTACGCCCATAGCAAAAGGGAGAGCATTACGATAACCCCAATTGTCTCCGCACCTACCACAACGTAGGCTGGCTTCATGGCCAATGCTAAGCCGGTGAGCAGGGTGGCGATGACCACAGCCAGGTAGATGAAGTTAATTGCGGTCATCCACCCGGTGAGTTTGACCTGCACCAACAAGCCGGAAAAGTAGTGACGCTGACCGTTCAGCAAAATAAGCGGGCAAAGCAGGACCAGATACTCACCCACCCTGCCGGTCAGGTTGTTATCGATGCTGAAGATTGTAGATATGAGGGCCATGCCGCTGTGGGTGCCGGCGATGACGGCTAGGGGCATCATGATGAGGGTGCTCGCGAGCACGACAAATCGCCAAGACTGGCGGGTCGCGTGAGGGCTGCGGGCATACACGTTGGACAGCTGGGCAATGAACTGTAGCGAGGCGTTGAAAAAGCTAAAGACGCCATAGGCTAGAGCAAGTACCGCCAACTCCGTCACCGCATCGGGGTATTTGGCCAGGGTCGCATTTTGAAACTGCACCGATAGCACCATGCCTACCCCGATGAGGGCGAGGGGCCAGTAAAATCGCCAATAGGCGAGCATCTGGGCTTGGCCGCGGTTTAGCGGCGGAAGGTCAGGCTAAAAGTGACGGGTACGCTGTAGCTAATGGAGGGCAGGCCGGCAACTTCTCGTAGTGCTTCGATGCCGGCGACTAGTTCTAGCCCGTTGGCGTTGACTACAATGGGTGCAACGGTGGTCACGTTCACGGTGTTGCCATCAACCGGCACCACTAGCACATCGCCCTGCACTTGGGTCGATTGGCCTACTAAGCTGAGTTTGGCCGAAATGGGTTTAACCATCGGACGTGTCAATGATGCAAACTCGCCAAGATCGAGATTGGTTGTTATTTCGGCTTGAGGAAAAGCGACCACATTAAAAAGCATGGTTTGCATGCGTTCATTGCGGATATCGATACCGGTCGCGACACTAGCGAGGTCGATATTGAGCTGGGCTCTACCGGTGTCGGAGATGCTCCCCGAGAGCAGATCAAAGGTATGGGTCTCTGCAATATGACTGGCCTTGGTGGAAATGAAGTTCAGTTGGGATGACTCATTCACCAGCTGCCAAGCCGCTTGGGCGCTAAGGCTTGAGAGTATTAGGCCGACGGCGATGATTAGCCTAATCGGCAAAGTCAGAGTCTGAGTGAACATGGTTTGCTCCAAGATTTTCAAAGTGTGCGGCTTATCAACTCTTTCATGATTTCGTTGGTGCCGCCGTAAATGGACTGCACCCGCGCGTCTTTGTACATGCGCGAGATAGGATACTCCTCCATGTAACCTGCGCCGCCGTGTAGCTGTAAACAGGTGTCGATGATTTGGTTTTGTTTGTCCGTGCACCAGTATTTGGCCATGGAGGCCGTTGACGCATCCAGCTCACCTGCTAGGTGCTTCACTAAGCATTGATCCACAAAGGTACGCGCAATAAGCGCTTCGGTTTTGCATTCCGCGAGCTTGAACTTGGTATTTTGAAAATCCAGCACGCGCTGTCCAAAAGCTCTACGCTCTTTTACAAACGCTAGGGTTAGAGTGATGGCCCGCTCCATATCCACAACTGCTGCCTGGGCGATATTTAAGCGCTCTTGGGGCAGCTGCTGCATGAGCTGCACAAAGCCTCTACCTTCCTCTCCGACGAGATTTTCCGCCGGAACTCTGCAGTCTTCAAAAAAAAGCTCGGAAGTGTCTGCTGCTGCTTGGCCCAGCTTTTTAAGGTTACGGCCCTTACTAAAACCCTCGGTGCCCTCTTCGACCACAATTAGGCTGATGCCCTTCGCGCCCTGGGAGGGATCCGTTTTTGTAACTACGATAACCAGATCACAGTGCTGCCCGTTGCTGATGTAGGTCTTCGATCCATTAATGACGAACTCGTCACCATCGCGAATGGCCGTGGTACGAATGTTCTACAAGTCCGAGCCAGTATTAGGTTCCGTCATAGCGATCGCGCCAACCTTGGTGCCCGCAGACATACCCGGCAACCAACGTTCTCGTTGTTCTTTGTTGCCGTAGTGTAGAAAGTAAGGCGCAACAATTTGGCTGTGTACCTGGGTGCCGAGACCCGAAGCTCCAGATCTGAGTTGTTCTTCCATGATTACAGTCTCGTGGCGATAGTCCCCGCCTGCGCCGCCGTATTCGACGGGCATCTCCGCGAGCAAGAACCCTGCGGCCCCTGTCTTTGTCCAAGCGTCGCGATCGACAATACCGTTAGTTTCCCAGCGCTCCTGCTGCGGTGCTAGCTCCGTTGTAAAAAACTTGCGCGCCGCATCACGCAGCATGGTTAGTTCATCGTTCATCCATGGTGACGTGTAGTTCTCGAATAAATCCGTCATGTTTGCCTCTCCCTACTCATTTTACGCCCCTAGACTTGCTCTTATGCTAAACAACGTCCCGTCAGCAAATTAAGGACAAAGCTTCCGGGCGTCGGAAAACTCCAAAGGATCAATGGTGCGGCAATCGAGAGCAGACTGCTACTAACATCTCCTGATCCAAGCGAGGGCTGTTGGACTGAGCGACTGTGGCGTTGAAGGTAAAGTGCCACGTTTAGGCAGTACATTATCGCAGTGCACAACGCTCAAGGGTTGGTTAGAAGACCTGCCAACACGCGCAGAACGCCCCGCTAACCGTCAAACGGTTGCGGGGTTTTTGGCTTAATATCGGAAGTGATCGTACCAGCTAGATAGAGGCCTCCACCGTCTCCAAAATAACGGTCCTTAGCTCTTCAGGCGCCGTTTGCGGGCTAAAGCGGCCGACCACCTCGCCTTTACCGTCGACCAAGAACTTGGCAAAGTTCCACGAAATGTCAACATTTCCCTCTTCGTCTGCGCGTTGGTCTTTCAAAAATGCATATAATTCGCAAGATTGACTGCCGTTAACGTTGATCTTGCTAAATATAGGAAAGTTAGCCTGATACTTAGTTGTGGCAAATTCCAAAATCTCGGCGTCTGAACCTGGTTCTTGCGCACCAAACTGGTTGCAGGGAAAGGCTAGGATAGTGAAAGGGTGTTCGCTGAATTCTTCTTGCAGAGTACGCAACCCGGCGTACTGGTTGGTAAGGCCTCAGCGGCTGGCGACGTTGACAATAAGACAGGTTTGTCCCGCGAAGTCTCGAAAGCAAATCTCTTTGCCTTGCGCATCGACCATGGTGATTTGGTGAAATTGAGTCATAGCTGCTCCTTTGTGTAGGTGCCAAGGACCATAGCGCAATCTTGCGACGCGCGAAATCATGAAGTGTAGTAGGCCCACATCGCGGTGGCACTACCGAGGCGATCTGTTTAACATCCGGCAAGGGAACTATGAAAGACCGAGTTCATTTTCGGAGTGGGGGACCATCGAACCGTAAGGTCGATAACTATCGCTTGATCGAGCGCTAGTCACACTGATTGTTAACTCTCGCCTGTCTAGTGGGGCTCCACAAGGAGTCGTGGAGACAAAATTGGCGGTCCGAAATGGCTGTGGAGGATTGACGTTGCGGCCTTAGTTCAAAACCGCCAGCGGTGAGAGCCGCTGAACAAATACATTAGCTTTGATAAAAATGAGGAATTAACCATGCGCGATGTTGTAATTGTCGATAGCGTTCGCACTGGCTTGACTAAGGCCTTTCGCGGTAGCTTCAATCTCACCCGTTCGGACGACCTGCTGGCTCACTGTATTGATTCACTGTTGGATCGAAACCCACAGCTTGGACCCGACGAAGTCGAAGACGTGTATGTTGGCGCGGCTAGCCATACCGGTGAGCAAGACGGTAATCTCGCACGATTGGCTGTCGTTTTATCCAAATTGCCCATCACCACGGCTGGTGTCACCATCAACCGCTTTTGTTCCTCAGGCCTACAGTCCATTGCTTTGGCAGCAAACCAGATCGCCAGCGGTCAAACTGAAGTGGCCATTGCAGGGGGCGTAGACAGCATTTCAATGCGTACCCGCCAAGAGCCTGGTAAGTCAAAGCAAAATCAACGTCTGTTGGATGAGAAGCCAGAGATTTTCATGGCGATGGGAAATACCGCTGAAGTCGTGGCGCGTCGCTACCAAGTTACCCGAGAGGCTCAAGACGAGTACGCGCTGCAAAGTCAGCAGCGTTACCATGCCGCGGTCGAGGCAGGCTCTATTGCTGAAGAAATCGTTGGCATGAACGCAACCATGCTCAAGGTGAATAAAGAAACCGGAGAAGAAACCCACGAAGAAGTATGGGTAGACAAGGACGAGTGCAATCGGCCACAAACTACGCTCGAAGGTCTAGCATCACTGCCGCCTGCTTTCGAAGAAGATGGTTCTGTCACTGCTGGTAATGCTTCTCAGTTGTCTGACGGTGCCTCCATGACGCTATTGATGAGCGCTGATCGCGCGGCGCAGCTCGGCCTCACTCCAATTGGCATTTATCGTGGATTCACGGTGGCCGGCTGTGAACCTGACGAAATGGGCATCGGCCCTGTATTTGCGATTCCTCGCTTGTTGAAGAATGTAGGCCTGTCGATTGATGATATCGACCTTTGGGAACTGAACGAAGCATTTGCTTCACAGTGCCTTTATTCCAGAGATGCCCTAGGCATTGATAACGAGAAGTACAATGTACTGGGCGGCAGCATTTCTATTGGGCATCCATTCGGTATGACTGGTTCTCGCCAAACTGGATCGATCCTGCGTGAGCTAAAGCGCCGTAACAAGAAGTACGGTGTTGTCACCATGTGCATCGGCGGTGGGCAAGGGGCCGCAGGTCTCTTTGAATCGGCCTAAGCCTATTTGGCGCCACCAAGTTCCTCAAGACTAGAATCGCAAGTTGGGATTCTGAGCCGAGAAAGAGCTGAGAAAAGCGACCATTTATGGTCGCTCCCCCTGGCCGTGTTTGGGTACAAAACTTCCTGTTGACACGAACCGGCCATGTGGTGGCCACGCGGCCGAGCGTAACACTTTGAAACAAATAGGACATGGCGTAGAAACAGGCGCGGCCGATAATCATTCCCCAATCGTTGTGAGAAGGCTGGCCAAAAGGCACCATGGTCAAATGATATTTATCCAGGAAGCAGGGTCACTAAAAGTGCTCCGTCAGCGCGCAATCCATGTACTGCGCGCAGTTGTAAAAGCCTGGCTTTTGTTTGGATTTGCGACAACAGTGCATCCCCAGATTTCAGTAACAGGTGTCAGCGGAGGCAACCCGTCCGCGCCCCTTGCACAACAGACAGATCAGCAAATCGGCACGCTTCTACAGCATTGGCCCGAGCTTGATGCGATTCAACGACGAGATCTGCTCGCGGAAGTGCGTAAGCGCATGCATCTGGCAAAAAAAGCAGAAGCCAACCTAAACAATACTAACCCTCAAAACCCCGTTCCGTCTTTAACATTAAGAATTAAGAAGGCACAAACCCAGCACAGCTATGGTCGCGTCGCTAACAGGGGCATCGGTCACTTGGGCGACGAGGCAGTTACCACACCTAAAAGCAAATCAGCACAGAAGGATTCGCCGCGAGAGATGGTGATTCGAACCATGGTTACCAAGATCTTGCCCGACGGCAGTCGGTTAGTACGAGAGCAAACATTGGTGCCCGGGATGCAGGCGTATCGATCGAGCGAAAAGTTGCCCGCATCGGCTTCTAGGTCTGATAGCCCGGTACTCAACGGATCGCAAACTTTTGGTGGTGACGTCACACAACCGAGGTCCGGGAAGATGAGGGTGATCAGAACGACAGTTCGCTTTGGCGCAGGATTTGATCAGCGGAGTCGACGAGCAACGATAGAGAGGCATCAGGAGGAAGGAGTGCGTCGCGTGTCGACTCCTCAGCAAAAAACCCTGAAGCAACGTACTGCAAGCTCTAAGCGGTAGCGACATGGCACTGGCAACCCAACAAAAAGCCGAGGCGACTCCTGAAAGGATTTTGGTCCTCGATGACGACCCAGAAATCTGCGAGCTAACGCAAGCTTATCTGCAACAGCAGGGTTTTGCGGTTGATACGGTGCAATCCGGTGAGGCCCTTAATGCTTATCTTAAAGTCCATCGCGTCGACTTGCTTGTGCTAGATCTCATGCTACCCGGCGAACATGGGTTATCCATCGCTCAGCGTCTGAAAAAAGATGGGGATATGCCGATCATCATCATTTCTGCGCAGGGCGATGATGTAGACCGCATAGTCGGGCTCGAATTGGGCGCGGACGATTATTTGGCCAAGCCGTTTAATCCTCGTGAGTTACTGGCTCGTATACGCGCGGTTTTGCGCCGCACAGTGCGTCCGGTTTACGACGCGCAAGACATCTTGCCCAACGCGCACTTTGGAGCTTTTACACTCGATCTTGCCTCCCATCAGCTGCGTCGCGGAAATGAGGATATTCCTCTCACCTCGGGTGAATTTGATTTGCTGGCGATCTTGGTTTCTCATCCCAACAAAGTGCTGCATCGAGACCGCATCCTTGACCTACTTACGGGGGCCGAGCGTTCGCCCTTTGATCGCTCGATCGATGTGCGTGTTACGCGATTGCGCTCTAAGCTAGAAAGCGATCCTGCGAATCCGATATTTATCAAAACGATTTGGGGTAAGGGATATATGTTTTGTCCCGTCGCAGCTGAATCAACCAGCGCGACCTAAACGCCCGATTACCCGACTGGGGTAGCGTATGAGCTTGCTAAGCAGAATTCGAAATTCTGAATCCTCGCAGCCCCAATCGCTGCTAGGCAGAACTAATCTCACGCTGGCTATCAGTTCTTTTGCGATCGTTATTGTTTCCACTCTTGCGCTAAATGCTTTTGTGATCATCCCTATAGCTGAGCGATCGGCGGACGATGAAGCAGCGTTGTTGGTCCTGTCCGCGCAAACCTGGGTTGAGCTCCCCCCTCAGGCACGCCCCTATTTCGAGCTTGAATTGGCGCAAAGCCACGATCTGATAATTAGCGTGGCAAAACAGTCCCTGCCTCCTCTTGATCGCTATTTACCATTTGTACAGACGCTAGTTGAAAAACTCCGGCAGCGTTTGGACATCGATGTGCAATTATACGATGGCGAAGACCTGATATGGGTTGACGTACCCATGGCCGATTACAATTTGCAGATCGGTTTTGCGCCGGATCGGCGTGATGTGCAGCTGCTATATGTGGCCATTGCTATTGCTACGCTAGGAGCGGGAATCGTGTTCCTAACGTCATTACTCATAGTACGCCGAATCGCTCGCCCCTTGGTGCAGGTGGGTCAGCAGGCTGAAGCGTTTCGAGGATTGGCGGACATTGAGCCGCTGCCAGAAACCGGTCCGCGTGAGCTTGTGCTGCTCGCTCGAAATTTCAACACCATGGCCGACGAGATCGCACTGTTGTTGGCCAATAGAACGACCCTTATGGCCGGCATCTCACACGACCTTCGAACGCCCTTGACTCGCATGCGTCTCGCCCTTGCGCTGCTACCCGAAAATATTGATCCCGCGCTGGCGCAGCGCTTTGAGCGTAATCTGGAGGCCATGGATACGCTCATTACCGATGCGCTGCGTTTTGCCCAGGGCACCCGGGAAACGGCCGAACCCGTGGCGCTTTTGGCCTATGTGTCGCAGGTGCTCGAGACCTTCGATCAGCCCATAGAACTTTGCTCCAATATCGACGACGACTTGGTAGTGAATTTGGCACCCAATGCCTTTTCACGAGTACTGGCGAATCTGGTCGGCAATGGTATCAAGTACGCCAACACAGTGAGAGTTACTTTGAGTGCCACAGAAGTTGTTGTGCTGGACGATGGCCCTGGCATTCCTGAAGCGGAGCGTTGTAGTGTTTTTCAGCCTTTTTATCGGTTGGAGGCTTCGCGGAATCAAAGCACTGGCGGCAGCGGTTTAGGCTTAGCGGTCGTGCAGCAGCTCAGCGCTGCCCACGGTTGGCAAATTGACATTAAAGATTCCTATCTGGGCGGCGCCGCATTCCACTGGTGTTTTGACGATACCCAAGCAGCGCAAGAATGACGCGACAGTGAGGAGCGGCTGATAATCGCACTAAGCCTTAGGTCCTTGCTGAAATTTTCGCGCTACCTTTGATACAAATTGTCACAAAAAAAGCGGTGGCGGAAATGCTCTGGAAACTTGGAAATTAGATATTGGAATCGTTGCCGCAATGGCGACATTCTCTCTGAGATCTCGAGAGCGCTAGTTCCTCGTGTGAGGTGGGGGCAGATTCGCCGTCACACCGAATGAATCGCGATAAAGAACTAATGCTCTGAAGTGCACGAGATCACTCCGGAAGCCGCCGGTTTTCTCTCCAGACCGGCGGCTTTCTTTTGTGTATTTTCTCTAAACCGACATCTTATGGCACCCCAAACCCTTGCGCTAAACGATCGATTCATCAACGATGTAGGCCTTTGTTCAGAGGGTGAGCACAATGTCTAAAGCCAAAAATGAATCAGCCGATCCGAAATTCGAAAATGTGCTCTATGCCAAAGATGGCCCCTTGGCGGTGATTACGATTAATCGCCCAGAAAAACACAACGCGATTTCACTAGCGACGCTTGATGATTTGCATGGTGCAGTAGACGCTGCTGCTTTGGACGAAAGCGTCCGAGTGATCACAATTACCGGCGCCGGAGGCAAAGCGTTTGCGGCGGGTTCGGATTTGTCAGAGGTTATAGATCGTGATCTTAGGAAAGCCCTAGAGCCGATCGTCCAGGGATTCGCTGAAAAACTCGAGCGTACTCCCAAGCCAACTATTGCTGCGATTGACGGCATTTGTATGGGCGGCGGGCTTGAAGTCGCCCTGGGCTGCGACCTACGGGTTGCGACGCCTCAAAGTAGGTTTGCGACTCCTGAAGGCAAGCTGGGCATCATTCCCGGCGGTGGTGCGACGGCGCGGCTACCTAGAATTGTCGGTCGCGGCTGGGGAATGGAAATGATGCTGATGGGAGAGCCTATTGACGCCAATAGAGCGCTACAAATAGGGCTGGTTACCCGTCTAGTGGAAAGTGACGAACTGCTCAACGAGGTGGCTCGCATGGCACAGTACTTGGCATCCTTTGCACCCTTTGTTCCGCGGACGATGAAGGCCATGGTCCACTTTGGCATGGAGGCCAGTTTGGCCGGCGCTCTGATGTTCGAGAAGTATGCCCAGGGCGCGCTGGTGCAGACCGAAGACAAGGCCGAGGGCATTGCCGCCTTCCTAGAAAAGAGAACACCGGAATTTAAAGGCAAGTAAGGAGGTGTCTTGTGGTGGCGCGGGTTTTTCGGACATACTGAAAAAGCAATCAAGATAAAGGAGGAGAACAGATGGCCGAAGAAAAATTCCCGGTCGAGGGTAGCCATATCATGATGTTTGCGCGCTCAATCGCTGACGACAATCAGGTGTACTACGACGCGGACTACGCAAAATCGACAGAAGCAGGCGGGGTTATCGCTCCCCCGACATTCGCGCAGTCTTCCGCGCAATTTGACCCAAATTATTTTTTGCGCCCCAAGATCGGCGAGGAGTGGTTCGGCTCCGGCAAAGAAGCCACGAGCATCAAAAAGAAGGAGTCTTCTGGCGGTGGTGGCGGTGGTGGTTTGCATGCCGAACAACATTTTGAATACCACCGGCACATTGGTCCGGGTGATGTGCTCACGACTGAGGTAAAGCCTGGCAAAACCTGGGAGAAGGAAGGAAAGCGCTCTGGCAAGCTGGTCTTCAGTGAAACGATTACCGAATATCGCGACCAAAATGGAGAGTTGGTAATTACAGCGCGAGGCGTCGGGGTGCGCACCGAGCGCCCGGTAGATCAATAGGAGGAATGTATGGCTCTTTCAGCAAGGAACTTAAAAGCAGGCGACACCTACACTGAATGCCTGGTCGAAGATCTGTCACGAACACAGATCGTGATGTATGCCGGTGCATCTGGCGATTACAACCCAGTGCATACCGATGAGAAATTCACCACGGAAATTGCCGGTTATCCGTCGGTTTTCGCGCACGGAATGCTGACCATGGGCATGACGGGCCGCATGTTGACCAATTACGTTGGTGACGGTCGTCTGACCAAGTATGGGGTTCGCTTCACCAGCCAAGTGTGGCCCGGTGACACGCTTAACTCGACGGCAACAGTCGTCGACATCACCGACGGCGTCGTCAATCTGAGCGTAGAAACCACCAATCAAGATGGCGCTTTAGTGTTATCGGGATACGCAGCCGCGAGAGTGGACTAAACCCTAAGACGCTACAAGAGGCCAGCTTGAGCTCTGGTCCCTTGTAGCGTATTACCACTTTTCTACCGACGTACGTATGTCCAGCTCGAAGCTCCACGCCTGTCGGGGCTGTTGGTACAGATAGACATAGCCTTCAACGATACCGTCAATACTGATCATGCCTTCATCGCCGAGTTTGGCCGCATACTCGGGTATGCCTTTCTTGATTTTTTCACCGCCGATAGGCCCGTCTACAACCACATGGCCTACATGCACGCCATCGCTCCCGTATTCTTTGGCCATGGCCTGAGCCAAGTTGCGTAGCGCACCCTTGGCAGAGTTAAAGGCACCGAAGTTTGCCCGGCCTCGCAGGGAGGCACTGGCTCCGGTAAAAATGAGCGTGCCGCCATTACCTGCAAACGTGTTGATCGCAGCGCGACCAAACAAAAAGCCGCCGAAACAACAAACCCTCC
>CABZTD010000013.1 GCA_902528515.1 K189A clade bacterium | reverse complement strand
TAATTTCGGTCATCGCCTCGGCAAAAATAGCGTCGGCGCCCGCCTCAGCAAATGCTCCGGCACGATCAATCACTGCATTCAGACCATCGACAGAAAGGGCATCGGTACGCGCCATTACGACGAAGTTGTTGTCCGATTTAGCATCTACCGCAGCCTTGATTCGATCGACCATTTCTCCTGTCGAAACGATGGCCTTATTGGGCCGATGTCCGCAGCGCTTTTGGGCCACCTGGTCTTCGATGTGCACAGCCGCTGCGCCCGCTGCGGTCATGTCGCGAACGGTCTTCGCAATATTAAAAGCTCCACCCCAACCCGTATCGATATCCACCAGCAGAGGTAAATCCGTTGCCCCAGTTATTCGCCTCACGTCCTCGAGAACATCGTTGAGCGAGGTCATACCGAGATCGGGCAGTCCGTAGGACGCATTCGCCACACCACCACCAGAAAGGTAAATCGCATGATGACCAACACGCTCAGCCATGAGAGCCGTGTAGGCATTGATCGTTCCCGGGATTTGAAGAGGCTTTGGCGCAGACGCCTGTATAGCCGTGCGAAACTTTAAACCTTGGCTCATTTTTTCTCTCCACCCTCAATCATATATCTCTGAACTTTGACCTTTTGTCAGCGCCCGACCACGACTAACGCCCATGGTATCTGACTTTGAATAAACGTGAACGTCTGATCTGATGCGTCAGCTGAACTCCGCCTGGGCTTGCAGAATGAGGCGCTGCAGCCCCCTATAGTTTGTCGCCAAAGGGTACTGAGGGAATTGCTGCCGCACATTATCCGGTGCTTGAAAAAAAAACCCTGCATCAGCTTCCTCTAACATCGACACATCGTTGAACGAATCTCCCGCGGCGATGACGTTCAGTGATAGAGATTTAAAGGCTTTAACCGAGTTGCGTTTAGGATCCTTTTGTCTAAGGCGATACCCAACGATGCGATCTTCCTCAGTTTTAAGCTTATGGCAGAGCAAGAAAGGCTCCTCAAGTTGCGCCATGAGGGGCTTGGCGAATTCGTAAAAAGTATCGGAGATGATGGCAACCTGAAAATGCCGTCGAGCCCAGCGAAGAAAATCTGGGGCCCCGGGTAAGGGTGTTAACTTGGCTATTTCAGCCTGAATCTGGCTTAGGGAAATGCCATGTTGGTTAATGATACCGAGGCGATAATTCATCAGATCATCGTAGTTAGGAATATCTCTCGTCGTCTTCAGCAACTGCGGAATCTCGGTCTCTTTTGCTACTGCCTGCCAGACCTCTGGCACCAATACGCCTTCCAAATCCAAACACAAAATATCCACCGCAATTCCCTAGCTGAATTTTCGCGTAAGCATATAGCAAGAGGGTATTTTTTTAACGGACAACCGGTTGTTAACGTTCGTCACTTCAGGCCTGGCTTACCAACACACTCTGTACTTCAGAGGAATCCCCGGTGACACCTTTAGATCAAGCAAATATTCGTCAATTACCGAGCAAGTACCCGCGGCTTGAGCATGCTCGATTACTTTTGCAATAGGCGCTGAGATCGCTCGAACCTAGCAGGGTAGCACTTTCCTTCGGTGTTGCAGAAAACGTCGTAATATTTGATCTCGACCAAGCGCTGGGCTTGAAGGTTGACGTTTTCTCTTTGGATACTGGCGACCGCAAGAGGAAACTTGCCTATATATGGACACCGTGCGTGTGCACCACTAGTAGGCTATTGAAATGCTGTATCTGGATCCCTTTGGCGTACAAGGTCTCGTCAAGGAGAAGGGACGTTTCGGTTCTTACCTCAATGGCCGCGATAAATGCTGCGGTGTCAGAAAAGTCGACCACCTACGCAGAAAAACCGAAAAACTCAAAGCCTAGATTATTGGTCAACGGTAGGGACAAAGTATCACCTGCAGCAATATTCCCTTCCGCGAAAAGGATACAAATTTCGCAGTTTCATCGGCTCAGGGGCAGCTGAGCAGACTGTTAAAATTCAATCCCAAGTCGGAAGGACGCCTGCGGATTTATAAAATTATATTCGCTAATAAGAGCTGCCATATCATGCTCCTCACAATCAAGGCTTTGTATCCATCCGCTGCCGGCTATGCGCACGCAATATTGGCTCCGATGATCACGAGCGTGCGGGGCGCTGATGTTGGAAAGGAGCAAAAAAAACGGAATGTAGCCTGCACCGCCAGAACATCATTGATGTCGTTCAGGCTTAACGGCCTGAGCGGGGTCCTATCGAATAGGCAGCTCAATATCGCTGAACAACGTTTCTCGTTCGGCCGCCGTGTGGCATTCTTGAGCCTTTGCAACGGTACGAGGGTCTAGGTGCGGTGCAAAAGACCGGATCAGATCTAGCATGTAGCGCCGCAAAAATGTTCCCCGGCGAAATCCAATATGCGTAATGCTGGATCTGAACAGATGTCCAACATCGATCTTTACAAGATCAGAGTCTGATTCTTCGTCATATGCCATCGATGCGATGATGCCTACTCCGAGCCCAAGTCTCACATAAGTTTTGATTACATCGGTATCTGTAGCGGTAAACACCAGATTGGGCTCAAGGGACGCAGCTATGAAAGCTTCGTCTAACCGAGACCGCCCAGTGAACCCAAAAACATAGGTCACGATCGGGTGCTGTGCAATATCCTCAAGCGTGATAGACCCTGGCGCGTCTGCTCTGCTCGCGAGCAGGTGATCTCTGGGTACAACGACTGCTCGATTCCACTCGTAGCACGGCATCATCATAAGGTCCTTGAAATGCTCCATACCTTCGGTTGCAATGGCAAAGTCTGCGGCACCAGATGCCGCCAGCTCAGCAATCTGTGCAGGGGTCCCTTGCTTCATATGCAGTGTTACATCGGGATAGCTGCGACGAAATGCGCTAATGATTTCCGGTAGAACGTAACGCGCCTGGGTGTGCGTAGTGGCAACAGTAAGTTCGCCAACACTTTCGTTTGAGCATTCCTGAGCGATTTGCTTGATAGTATTCACCCGCCTGAGCACCTCATCAGCCATGTCGATAATCTGCTTACCGACATGAGTGATTCGAGTCAGATGTTTGCCGCTGCGGACAAAGATCTCAACTCCAAGCTCGTCCTCTAGTAACCGGATTTGCTTACTGACGCCAGGTTGAGAGGTAAAAAGCGCTTGGGCAGTTGCCGACACGTTCAAATCGTGGCTCGCGACCTCGACAATGTACCTCAGTTGCTGCAATTTCATACCGTTAGACCCGTTGATATCGTTTTATAAAGGCTAGATGCAGCTTTCGAACGGTGCACCATCGTAGCCTTTAAATTATAAAAAAATTTTTTGTAGTTATTTATTCAAATTAGCGATGCCATGAGGCACGTGGCCAGTGGGGATATGGGGCGAGGCGCGGTTGCAGTGTGTGGCTTGATCATCGAAGAATATGTCGGCTTCAAACGCTCGCAAAAAATCGGTCTTCTCCATACCACCCAAGAATAGGGATTCATCCAACCGAATATCCCAATTTCTCAGTGTTCGAATCACGCGTTCGTGGGCCGGAGCACCTCGGGCAGTCACAAGGGCGGTTCGGATCGGATTCGGGGATTCTGGAAATTCCTGCTGCAGGCGATGCAATGCCGAGAGGAAGGCCTTAAAGGGCCCTCCCGCAAGGGAGTGATTGGCGCGATCCAACTCGGATTCGCTGAAGGCGTCTAGGCCACTTTGCTGATAGACCCGCTCTGCTTCGTCTGAAAACAGTACCGAATCCCCATCGAAGGCAAGTTTCAGCGCTTCACCAGACGATTCTTTTAATGGACGTGTGCGCCCGAGTAGTGTTGCTGCAGCAATGTTTTGCGCAAGCGCCAAGCGGACATCGTCCGCATTCGTCGAAAGAAACAAGTCACAGCCAAACGCCTTGATATAGCGATAAGGAGATTCTCCACCGCAGAAGGCTGCCCGGGTAATATTAAGGTCATAGGCACGGATCGAATTGAAAACCCGAAGCCCTGTATCCGCGGAATTTCGAGACAAAAGTAAAATTTCTACTAGATGTCTATCGCTCAACTTATTGATATTTAGCAATTTCTCAACAAGATAAAAGCCATCTCCCGGTTCTAGTGAAACATCTTCCTGAGAAATTTGATAGCGGCGATAAGCTTCCAACCCCTTTTGCTGATAAAGCTCATTGGAAACACTTAGGTCAAACAGCGCAGTGGATGAAATACCAACGGTGAGCGGCTTTTCCATCGTAGTTTTTTGCTCGCCAAATCGGTTGGCATAGGCCGTCGAAGACATCGTTCAGGCGTCCAAGTCGGGGATCAGCTCGCTCTCTAGCTGATGAATCGAATCTTTTAATTTTAGCTTGCGTCGTTTCAGCCTTTGGATGCGCATATTATCATGGTGACGACTGGACATCAGATGGTTAATCGCCACGTCCAGGTCTCGATGTTCTGTTTTCAGGGTCTCGAGCCAGCGCATACGCTGTTCCCGATCATCTTCTAAATCCAAAACGTATCCTCAGTTAAGGCGATAAGGTCTCAAGATCAGGATAGCTCGAGCAGAGCTGCGCCCTCTTCTTCCAGGGACATCATCCGCTTTATCCACCCTTGCAGCATATTGAACTGAGCTTCACTTACGTCAAATACTTTGCGAATTTCATTGATCAGGCACTCTTCTTCTATTTCAAAGGCTCCATCGGCGTAGCTGAGCTTGCAAAGGTTCATGAGCACAATGAGCCGTTCTTTTCGCTCCGCGAAGATTGCATCTATTCCCGCCAGCTCCAAGTATTCGATTTGAAAATTTCGAGAGACCCCCATCTCTCGGCGAAATGCCTCTAGCATGCCCTCCTCATTAGGATCCAATAAACCGTCTGAAACGATAACGTTATGCGCTAGACGCAGCATCGTTTCTTTTTGTTCACCGGTTAACAGCGAAAGCCACATACTTATTGCACTCCTTATGGTTCGCCCAAAGTTCTAATCCGAAAGCCTCTCAATTTGTTTTTTGGCTTTCACGCGATCCCGTTTCAGACAAGTCGCGGTGGAGGTCTAAGCGATGATTTGCTGAACCAAACTGCAGAACATTATCAAGACGCATAACCAGCCCAGGCCCAGAAATGCTTTCATGATCAAATTTTGATCGAAAAAATCCTCAATTAGATGCCACATGTTTAATCCTATAACTCGAGGTTTTGGCTTTGAACCTCGGCTCTTCTCACATGTCCGATATACCACGCAAGGTGCCAGGGTCCACTTTGTATGGTACCCGCAGCAGAGTTTTGTTGACAGCACCTCACGCAAAAGATTGTTCCAAGATTGCCGCCTTGGTTAGACTTGGGTATGCCTGAATCCTTCGCGCATATTCCCCGTAATCTTCTCGAGAATTTCGAACGATCGTGTGTTTTGACCCCCAATGAGCGTCTCGCGCGAGAACTATCGAGTGCTTTCGATCACGCTATGATCGAAACTAAACGGCGAGCGTGGACAACGTTGAAATGCCAGAGTTTGAGTCGTTTCTGGCTAGAGCTGTATGCCCATTTAGAGGAGGCGGGGCTAACTTCCACTCGTTTGCTGCCCGCTCATATCATCAACATGAGGTTTCAGCAGACTGCTCCGAACGGACTAGAAAACCAGTGTCGTAGTGCGGTCGAGGCATGGATGCTGACTCGCAGGTATGGCATCAACCTCGACAGCCCGCAAATGCATACAAGCCGAAGCGCCTATTTCCGCGGTTGGTGCAATAGAGCTCAACCAGAAATCTCGAGTGCCGAAACCGTCGAGGCTGATTTGCCTGGATTGCTTTGCAAGCATATCGATGATCTTTTACCCCTGATCGAAGCCCCCCCTATGCTAATCGACATCGAGCACTTAGCGCCCGACGAAATTCGTTTTTTCGAAGAACTCGACGGACGGCTGACGTCTGGCGTGGCGATGTATAGCAACCAAACCTGGCATTCAAGATTCGACGCTAATTTAGGTCTTACGCCCAAGCCCAAGATCAACTGGGCTGGAGCAAAGGACGCGGTCTACCACAGCTACGAAACGCAAGAGCAGGAACTCATGGCAGCTTCCCAGTGGTGTCGTCATATTCTAGAGGCCACTCCTAGCGCACGCATTGGCGTCGTGGTGCCCGATTTAGATGCACGATATGATCGTGTGCTACGTCAGTTTTCTGCGGCCTTGTCTCCAGAGTCCGGGAGCAGTGCGCCAATCTTCGATATTTCCGGCGGCAACAATCTTGTCCGTCAGCCCGTGTGGCGTCACGCCCGAATATTTCTCGATTGGATACAACAGCCCGCAGATCAAACCTCCCTTGCTCCGATGCTCAATTCCCCTTTTCTTTACTTACCTTGGTGCAGCGATTTGAGGTCGAGCTGGCCAAAACAGGCTCGTCGACATCTAAAAGTCACCGCATTTGCCCAGGTAGCTGATGCCCAGGCCCTGCTCAGTCTCGTGGCAGCACTACCCTCCCGAGCTCGACTGGATCGCTGGATAAAACACTTGCTCGATTTGCTGTCATCAGCCAAATGGCCGATGACCAAGGCTCTGGGGTCGTTTCAATATCAGGCGACAAGACAAATCCAGGAAACACTTGCAACCCTGGCCCTTCAGACTGATGACACACTACTAACCTATGCAGAAGCGTTGAACATCATTGATTGGTCCCTTGATCAAACCTTCGCACCAAAGAGATTAGCCAGCAATATTCAAATCCTTGGATTGCTTGAATCTACTGGCCTGACATTTACCCACTTATGGGTGTGCGGCATGAGTGCCGAGCAGTTTCCCGGCAGAGCTAAGCTCTCATCGTTCATTCCTCGGAGGATTGCCCTGGCACACGGCATGCCCAGAAGTTCTCAAACCCAGGAGCTGGCCTTTGCGGAGCGGATGCTTGACGGGTGGCTGCGACGCAGTGAGCAAATATGCTTCAGCTTTGCTCAAAGCGATCAGGGTATGCCTATGGAGCCGACCACTCTACTAGCAGACATTTGTGATGTTTCCCCGGGTAGCGAGGCCTTCACGCCATTTCAATTGAGCAATCGTCACCCGCATATGCAACCGAGCAGAACTGCTCTGATGGAAAGCCAAGATATTCATTGCTCCCCCGCCCCTGTAGGCCTCATCGCCGGTGGCAGCGGTAGACTCGAGACTCATGCAGCTTGTCCGTTTATGGGTTTTGCGGTTTATCGTTTGGGATTGCAACAACCTTTGGAGGCTCGAGACTTACTAGACGCCAAGGAGCGCGGTTCTTTACTCCACTGGATTCTGGAGAAGGTTTATTCTCTTGCCCCGAATTCAGACCAGGTAAAGGCCTTGGCTGAAGATTCTCTGGAATCGATCTGTGCGGAAGCGTTGAAGCGGCACGGCAAATTGCCAAAGCCTTTCGCGGAAAGTGAGAAGATCAGACTGATAAAACTTATTAGAGACTGGTTGGCGATTGAGGCGGATCGGGATACTTTTGACGTCATAGAAACCGAGCATCGTCACACCGTTAATCTTGGGGATTGGCAACTGCAGCTACGCATTGACCGCCTCGACAAAGTAGGCAATGACCTCGTTGTCATAGACTACAAGTCTGGAAACACGTCGAGCGCAGCGGCGCTTAGCAAACCGATGACTGCACCACAACTGCCCCTATACAGTCTTATCCGCGACGACATTGCCGGTGTCTACTACGCGCAACTAAAACATGATGATCAAAAAATTATCGGGGTGGGTGACAAGAATCCTCAGTTGGGCGCAACGAAGCACCGGAAGATGAAAACCATTGAGCCTGACAACAGGTGGGCAGCCCAACGCATAGAATGGCGAAGCGAACTGATGAACTTGGCCGCCCAAATTGGAGCTGGAGACGCTCGGGTCGATCCAAAGCCCAACGCCTGCCGATACTGTCATCTCAAATCGTTGTGCCGTGTGGATGAGAAACGTCAAATGGCGGCAGCACTGTGACGAAAGCAACAACGGCTTCTCCGGATCAAGCTGACCGCGACCGTGCCCTGCAGATAAATCGATCCTTCATTGTACAGGCACCTGCTGGATCTGGGAAAACATCACTGCTGGTAGAGCGTTACCTGAGATTACTCGCTCAAGTGACACAACCCGAGGAAATTCTCGCAATTACCTTCACCCGTGCAGCGGCAGCAGAAATGAAGCAGCGTGTGCTCCTAGAACTGCAGAAGGACATGTCGTTGACCCAGGTGATCAGAGCTAAGGATCGTTCGCTGAACTGGCGCCTCAGCCAAAATCCCCAGCGCATGAAGATTCAAACCATCGACAGTTTCGCGACAGAAATCGCCACGCAGATTCCTGGCAGCCAAAGCGCCGAGGGCATGCGCATCGAGGAGCAGCCCGCACCCCTCTATCTTCAGGCGGCTCAAAATACCCTTGGCCGGTTGTTTTCCGATGACCCAAGTGGGCTATTCGTTACGGAGTTTTTGGCGGCCCTGGACAACAACGCTAACACCGCGGAACGAGTGCTCACTGCGATGCTGGCCAAGCGGGATCAGTGGCTGGATGTCACCGGGTTAATAACCTCGCTGGCTCTGAGTGACTACGCAGCAATAAAACAGACGATGACCCGCGCGGTAAGCGATCTGCGTCGCGAGATTTTATCGACTGTCTCTGCGGCCCTAATGCCTAGAGACCGTGAAATGATTGATACCCTGGCGCGGGAGACCGACAAACAAGCAAGCCTTGAAGCTTTGTTGCCACTCATTTTGACCCAAACCGGCAGCATCAGAAAAACCGTTGATCGTCGACAGAGTAAGGCGTTTACCGACAGCGCGCTCAAGGCCCAGACAGTCGACTGGCTTGAAGAATTGCGCGAGCGAAATTTGGAGGGTTTGCTACGGACTTGCTCGATGCTACCTCAAGTCGATGAAAATTCCGATAAAGTCGTCGCCACCGGTGTGACGCTGGCGCTCGCCGCGTCTGAACTCGAAACACTTTTACGCAAAGGCCAGACCATAGATTTCACAGGCATGCTAATGCGTGCGAGTCAGGGTCTGAGAGATGAAGAAGGACCAACCGAGTTGGCTCTTTATTGGGACTACAAGATCAAGCATCTACTCGTTGACGAATTTCAGGACACCTCGCACTCCCAATATCGATTTTTTTGTTTACTCACCGATGGGTGGGGCGCGGAAGAGGGCAATACTTTTTTTGCTGTTGGTGACCCGATGCAATCGATTTATCGCTTTCGCGATGCAGACGTATCGATCTTCGGCCAGTGTTGGGAGGACGGCCTACCGAACGTGAGCCTTGAACCCATTCGGCTGAGGGCCAATTTTCGCTCCAGTCATGAGCTCGTTAATTGGAACAATGATCTATTTAAACGGCTATTCCCTCAAAACGCCCTTCCAAAACTTGGGGCCATACCCTTCTCCCCTGCGGTTGCGCAAAGAACCCATTCCGACGCCATGGACAATACAACTGTCGTACAACTCAATGCATTCACAAACGAACAGCTCGAGGCCGAGGCGATTGCCAATCATGTGTCGGCATTGCTCATGCGGCATCACGCAGAAGAGAAGTATCGTATCGGCATCTTATGCAGAGCACGCACACACCTGCCGAGCATCCTTAGAGCGCTGCAGGCTGCGAACATTGCTTATACCAGCACCGACATCGACGCGCTTTCCGAGTCACCTGTTGTTACTGACCTGATCAGTTTACACAAACTTCTGCTGCGTCCAGCAGAGCAGTTAGCTTGGCATGCCATATTGCGCAGCCCAATGGTTGGTCTGTCGCTAAACGATCTCGAGCGCTTTGCAGACGCGCCGGACTTTGAGGCTTTCACGCTGCAGCAAGTTGAAATCGACCCTGCGGTGGAGCGCTTTGCAAACGCACTGTCATGGGCCAGACCCAAATTGTACGAGCTGCCCATAACTGAGGTTATTGAGGGTTGCTGGATGAGGCTTGGCGGCGTTGACGCCTATCCACAATCGAGCATGTCGCAAGCTCAGCGCTGGTTCGATCTGCTTGAATCCATGGAAGAGGGTGCCTTGGATCCGGATGCCGTGCAGGCGAAGGCAAAAAATCTTTATGCACAGGACATAAGTCAATCGCCTGTTCAGGTTATGACCATACATAAATCCAAAGGACTCGAATTCACCCACGTCATCTTGCCGAATCTCGGACGTCAGTCTCGATCAGAAGAGACTGACATCATGCTGTGGCGGCCTAGCAATGATGACCTGTTGATTGGCATAAAAAACGACTCGGTACATAACTGGCTTGCCTTCGAAGAGAAAAACCGACAAGAAAATGAGACCAAGCGATTGCTCTATGTTGCGTGTACTCGGGCGGAACGCAGTCTTTGGCTCAGCACCGCATCCCATAGCCAGCGCCCACAGGGCTTGGCGAAGTACTTGCCGCCGTTGGCTGGCGAGTTTAATTCCCCTGAAAAAGACGCGGAAAAACAACCACTCGTCCCTCCAGCTTTGCAGGGACATCTATGCCGTTTGCCCCCAACCTACCAATGGAACCCAGGAGACCGCGACGACAACAGCTATCCAAGCGAAGCCGCTGAAGAGTCGGATATCGAATCGGGCAGAGTAAGGCAGAGAATGACAGTCGAGACTGCTAGCGAAACAGATGTTGATGAACGCCAAAATCGCTTCAGTCTGTCTGTGGGAAATTTAGTGCATCAGGCACTTGCCCACATTGCGCTTGGATATCGCAACGGTCGAGTATACGACATAGATGCGGTGAATGCTTACCTAGAACGGCACCTGCCCAGGCTCGACGCCTACCCTGATCAATGGCAGCAGGTGTTAGCGGTAGCACTTCAGCATATTGACAAAACGCTAAAAAACCCGACGGGACAATGGTTACTCAAGGCGCATGCCCACGGGCAGGTCGAATGGCCGATAACGATAGCAGTGGACGGAGTGGCAAAACGGCTTGTGATGGACCGAGTATTTTTTTACCGAGACTCTTGGTGGATCGTTGACTACAAAACTGCCGAACCAAATCCAAATCAGGCGGTTGCTGACTTTGTTACCCAAGAGGTGAGCCGCTATCGCGGCCAGCTGGATCAATACAGCAGTGCTCTGTCTCTCCTTCTTAGTGACCGACCCGAAAATTTTGAAAGTTCAGCAATGTCTGCATCACCAATAAAAACAGCGCTCTACTTTACTGCCTTGCCCCTACTAAAAGCGCTACCCACCCGTCTTGAATGATTGCTTTTCAAGTCCGGGCGTTTACCATGCGGCCTGCACGAATCAAGGAGTTATCTGTGCAAACAGAATATGCGCAACTCGACAATCTTAATGTAGAGCAACAAGAGGTTCTAATAACCCCTACCCAGTTGAAGCTAAAGCTGCCGGTAAATGAAAACGTCAGGTCGGCAGTTAACGACTATCGCCAGACGGTGCGAAATATTTTGGATCATCATGATCCCAGGATGCTGGTAGTTGTTGGACCATGCTCCATACATGATGTCGAAGCCGCAAAGGAATATGCAGAACGCTTGAAGAAGTTATCGGACGAAGTTGCGGATCATATTTTTATCGTGATGCGCGCTTACTTCGAAAAGCCCCGAAGCACGGTTGGCTGGAAAGGACTTATCAACGACCCCTTCCTCGACGATAGCTTTAGAGTGGCCCAAGGGTTGGAGATCGGCCGTCAACTGCTGCTGGATCTATCAGAAATGGGGCTGCCTCTGGCAACTGAAGCCTTGGACCCCATCACGCCCCAGTACTTGCAGGATCTCATATCTTGGTCTGCGATCGGCGCTCGCACGACCGAATCTCAGACGCATCGCGAAATGGCCTCGGGACTCAGCTGCCCGGTCGGCTTTAAAAACGGTACGGATGGCTCACTCAGTGTAGCGATCAACGCACTCCAGTCAGTAGCGAATCCTCATCGATTTTTAGGGATTAGCCCTGAGGGACAAGTGAGTGTGATCCATACCAAGGGCAATGCGCACGCGCACATCGTTTTGCGTGGCGGCAGCAACGGGCCTAATTTTTCTCCAGAGCATATTGCCAGCTGTGAGGACGATTTAGCGAGGTTAAGTCTCACGCAATCGATCATGATCGACTGCTCTCACGCTAATTCAAATAAGGACCATCGTCAGCAGCGCAACGTCGTTGACTCGGTACGCAGGCAGCTCTCCGCGGGCAACCACTCCATTATTGGACTGATGATTGAAAGCCATATCCACGCGGGCAATCAAAACATCAACAACGCCGGTGGTTTGAACTATGGTGTTTCAATTACCGATGCTTGCATCGATTGGCAAGAGACCGAAGAACTCCTGAGAGAACTCGCCAAAACCATCTCCGAGCGAGGCCCTTAAACCAATTTTGGGCCGCACCACCTCAAGAGAACGCTGAGTACTACTTCCCTAACTATAGTACGCGTTCTCCGTAATTGTGTGATCGGTCATATCCTTAACTGCAGAGAGTTCTGGTACACGATCTAAAAGCGTCGTTTCTACGTTACCCTTTAGCGTTAAGTCCACCGCTGAACATCCCTGACAACCACCTCCAAACTGCAGCACTGCCTCGCCCGATTCGGTTATCTCAACCAGCGAAACGACACCTCCATGTGCTGCCAAGCCCGGATTAATCTCGTTATAAAGTACATAATTGACTCGGTCCTCTATCGGAGCGTCCGGGCCGACTTTGGGGACACGGGAGTTGGGAGCCTTGATCGTCAGCTGACCTCCCATCTGGTCTTCTTGATAATCTACCTCCGCATCTTCTAGATAGGGTTCACTACGGCCTTCGAACCACGCTCGGAACCCATCGTACTCCACCGCAATATCCCCCTCCTGCTCTTCACCAGGCCGACAGTAAGCAATGCAAGTTTCTGCCTGGGGGGTGCCCGGCTGGGCTACAAAAATACGAATACTCACCCCTTCGTCTTCTTGCTTGGCGAGCAGCCCCTGGAGGTAAGTTTGTGCGCTTGTGGAAATTTCGATCATCAAACACCCTTTATCAGCGAGAATGCGTTTTGCCCATGTTATTGTACATCGGGCGCGCGTACAGAAAAGACGAGGCCCTATCCTTTGTCTCGACGCGAATCAGACAGAATCAGCCGCATCGGACGTTCGATATGAAGGAATTTCAAGAGGCGCTTTCGGCGGTTGATCTGTTTATTTATCACCTACAACCGAGAGGAAATACTCCTCGATTTTCCCAACGACGACTTGAATCAAATCATAGTAAAGGCTTTAACTGACGGTTTCGATGAGGGCTTCGCTAAGAATCCGCACTGTAAAATGGGCCCACACTACTATGGCCACGCAAGCTTAGAAGAACTCGAAATCGACACACTCGCCAGGGAGTGTTGTCGGGGAATTCGGCCCGCGGCGATTTATCCGGCTTGTCCTGAATAAATTGAAAAAGAGACCTCGTTTTTATGGGTGGACGCTACCGATCTTGCAGGGATCGGACTCAACGAAACCTACGCAGTAAATCTAGCCACGTCCGTGAGCAACTTGTATTTTTTCGCACCCAGATGCTCTGTGTTTTGGGGTTTTCAGGATCGATGAGGAAAAGTTAACAGCCACCTATGGGAGCAAAGGAGTCTCGTGCGAGTCGCAAGACAGCGCACGCGGCCAGTCTTTCTCAATTGATAGCACACACCACCCACTTTGGCCGGAAGAACGTTAACGATGATTATCCAACGCAAAATCGCTATAGATCGAAAGACCATCCTGAAATATAAAAAATACAGAATGCCACTGCAGCCGTGAAAATCACAAGTATTGCCACGGCGTCGGCTTTTGAGTCTTCTCTTTGCATTTTTACGGGTGCAACCGTTTTTTCTTCAGAACCGTCTGGACCATCTTGGCTTTCCTCGTATCCATCGCTCATATGTCCCCCAATGAGATATTGATTCCGGGATTAAAACGCGATCTGTCAATTATATGCGCAACTCCACTTAGCACAAGCATCTCTCTACCAGCCGCAAAATCCGATGCCCTTTTCGGGCTTTTACTAACTTACCAAAAACTTATTTCGTTAGAACAAAACATGCTGACAGACAGAAAGACCGCCTAAGTTATAATGTCGACGCCTAAGCGCTGGGCCATGAGGAGTAAGCAGCACATGTATCAGTACAACGAGTTTGATCGAACTTTTATTAACCAGCGTGTTGCCCATTACCGAGATCAAACCGAGCGTTACCTGCAAGGCGACCTATCCGAAGATGAATTCTTGCAGCTGCGCCTGCGCAACGGGCTGTATGTCCAACGCCTGGCGCCAATGCTGCGGGTAGCGATCCCTTATGGCACCCTTTCCAGCCAGCAACTGAGGGCATTAGCGTCAATCTCTAATGATTTTGATCGCGGTTATGGACACCTGAGTACTCGTCAGAACATGCAGTTCAACTGGCCCGCGCTTGAAGACGTGCCTGATATCCTGCAGGCCCTAGCCGACGTTGACATGCATGCCATTCAAACCAGCGGTAGCTGCATACGCAACGTCACCACGGACCAGTTTGCCGGCGCCGCCGCAGACGAGGAAATTGATCCAAGACCATATTGTGAACTATTGCGGCAATGGTCCACCTCGCACCCAGAGTTCGAGTGGCTGCCAAGAAAGTTCAAAATAGCGGTCATTGGCGCCACCTTTGATCGAGCAGCCATCGGTGTTCACGATATCGGCATACGCGTCAATGGCAGCAGCGAGCAGCCAGAGAATGCGCTCGTTGATATTTATGCTGGGGGAGGCTTAGGCCGTACACCAGTGCTCGGTGCCTTGATTCGAGAGCGACTGCCAGTCAAGCATCTGCTGACGTATACCGAGGCGATCATGCGGGTTTATAACCGCTACGGACGTCGGGACAATAAGTACAAAGCACGAATCAAAATACTGGTGCGTGCGTTAACAATTGAGAAGTTTAAGGCTAAGGTTGACGAGGAATGGGCCGCGATCAATCACGAGCAAGGTGCCGTGCCTGCCGCTGAGCTGAGCCGATTAAGTGCTTTTTTCGCACCACCGAGCTTTGCCGAGTTAGACAATGCGGGCGAGCTTTTGGGCACTCAGCGCCTTGAAAATCCAGCCTTCAACCGGTGGATGAAGCACAATGTTCATCCGCATCGAGTGAGTGGCTACTCGGTGGTTACGCTATCAACAAAGGTCACGGGCATGCCGCCCGGTGATGTGAGCTCGGATCAGATGGACGCCGTTGCGTCCTGGGCAGATTGTTATGGCTTTGGCGAAATTCGCATCAGTCATGAACAAAATTTTGTTCTACCGCATATTCCCCAGGACAAGCTCTACGCGCTCTGGCAACAGGCGGATGCCATTGGCCTGGGCCATTTTAACGCGGGACTCATCAGCGACATAATTTGCTGCCCGGGTGGCGACTATTGTTCCCTCGCCAACGCAAAATCACTGCCGGTTGCCGAAGCGATTCAACGTCGCTTTGCCGATTACGACTACCAGTATGATCTCGGAAGTTTAGATCTCAACATCTCTGGCTGCATGAATGCCTGTGGCCATCATCACGTCGGGCATATCGGCATTCTTGGTGTGGATAAAAAAGGACAGGAGTTTTATCAGATCTCCCTGGGAGGTCATGCCGGGCACTCGGGCGAAGCCCCACGGCTTGGCCAAATAATCGGGCCATCTGTCGCTAGGGAAGAGGTCTGCGACGTTATAGAGAAAGTCATTAAGGTCTATTTAGGACTTCGTTTCGAGGGCGAGACCTTCCTGAGCTGCTTCAATCGAATCGGCATACTGCCCTTTAAGGAGAGTATTTATGCCAAGGCTGCTTAAAAGAATCCCAAGCGGATGGCAAATTTGCGATGTTGCTGAAACCCCTTGGATAGCTCAGGACGAATGGCGAGCTGGAGGCGCGCTCCAGGTCGGTGTTGATGCTGAACCTTTAGCGGACTGGCTCGAAGCTTCTTCGGTAGCGATTGAATTCCCTGCCATGACAGATGGGCGAGGCCTATCGTTAGCAGTCCTTATGAGAAACCGACTTGGCTATAGAGGTGAGTTGGTCGCGCGAGGGAGTATCCATCAGGACATTGTGCATTTTTTGGCTCGCTGTGGCTTTGATGCCATCGAGCTACCCAATGAAGAGCACCTCGAGACCGCTCTGAAATGGATCGATCCGCACACGGGCTATTATCAGCCTTCAGTGATCAGAAGCGAATCGGCACTGACTAGCGCGAATTGACTTACGATAAGAGTACTCGGTTGAGCAGAGGATTCACCAACGAGTGCTCATCGCCCAACATGGTTGGCACCTCTGCTAGGCTGTCGTCATGAACGATACCGATATCCTGCAGTCTTTCTTTTTGATATTCGGCGGTGCCGCCGTCATCGCTACAACGGCACTGTATCTTCGTCAGCCAATGCTGGTTGCCTACATTGCTCTTGGGGCCCTCGCCGGACCCTCTGGGTTAACGCTTGTGGATGACACAGCGCTGCTTTCTGGTATCGCAGAGATCGGCATCATTTTTCTGCTTTTTCTCGTCGGGTTAGATCTGCCTACACATAAGTTAAAAAATATGTTGGGCGAGTCCCTATTAACAGCCTTCGGCACTACCGCGGTTTTTTTTTCAGCCGGCGCTGGCGTCATGCTGGTCTTCGGCTACACGGTTACCGAGGCGCTTATTGTTGGTATCGCCATGACGTTTTCGAGTACGATTCTTGGCATAAAACTGTTGCCAACCACGGTACTCCACCATCGCCATATCGGTGAAATCGTCATAAGCTTGTTATTGGTGCAGGACTTATTGGCAATCGTCGCGTTACTTTTCATAGGCTTCATGGGAAGCCCCACCGAGCACAACAATATTCCATTGATCGGCTTGGCAGCCGGGTTGCCCGCGCTTATCGTAGGCGCTTTGCTCGTCGTCAGGTTTGTGCTTTTACCCTTGTTGGAGAAATTCGACGAGTTCCACGAGTACATTTTCTTGCTGGCAATCGGATGGTGTTTAACCATTGCCCAGCTCGCCCACAGTCTAGGTCTGTCATACGAAGTTGGCGGTTTTATTGCCGGGGTCAGTTTAGCCACCAGTCCCATTGCCCAGTATATCGCCACCCACTTAAAGCCGCTGCGAGATTTCTTCCTCGTCATGTTCTTTTTCACTGTAGGGGCCTCAATTGACTTGAACTTGCTGCCGGGTGTCTGGCTGCCAATTTCGGTACTGTCTATCACCGTGCTGCTGGTCAAACCTTTGACCTTTACTCGGTTGCTGCATATGCAGGGAGAAACTCTGCCGAATGCCAAAGAAGTGGGTCTGAGGCTTGGTCAAGCCTCAGAGTTCTCCCTCTTAGTGAGCTATGTAGCGATTCACGCCTCGCTGTTGTCTATGGAGAGCGCGGTCATACTGCAGGCTGCTACGGTGCTAACGCTACTGCTCAACAGCTACCTCGTCGTCTCCCGCTACCCCAATCCCATTGCCGCAGATCCAGCGCTGCGACGTGACTAAGACTGCGGCAAGCATCAGCGATCTTTCGTCAAAACCGCCCAAACGATTCTCAGAGATGTACGACACCTCGGCCGACCATATTTCCTGCAAGGACGCGATCGATGGCGCCGGATAAAGTATCCAGCGACAGCGCCTCTTCGAGGTCAGACAGATCCATCAGCCAGCCTGTTGCAAGACGCTGCCAAATCTCCGCTTTTTGCTCGATTGGTAGTTGAACTGAGTCAATTCCAAGCAGGTTCACATGACGCAAGATGAACGGCAGAACTGAGGCTCCGAACGTTGGCGCCGCAACGAGGCCGCAGGCAGCCAAGCTGCATCCATAGCGCAGGCTCTTGACACCGTTAAACAGAATGTCGCCTCCCACAGTATCAACAACACCACCCCAGGTTTCCGCGAGCAGCGGCTTCTCGGCTCCAGCGGCGGCGGCTTCTCGGCTGATCACGCTGGCTGCGCCAAGGCCTTTCAACCAATCACTTTTTTCAGCCTTACCTGTTACGGCAGTTACGTCATATCCTAGCTGGGATAGGAGCTTCACCGCAACGGAGCCCACCCCTCCTGTCGAACCGGTTACTAGAACTGGCCCTGAGTCGGGGGTCATGCCTGCTTGTTCTAGTTTTTGCACACACTCGGCGGCAGTAAAACCCGCAGTGCCTATAATCATGCTCGCGTGAAGGCTCAAACCCTCAGGACACTTCACTGCCCACCCTGCGGGGATACGAATACGCTGAGCAAAGCCACCAGAGGTTCCCATACCCAAGTCAAATCCAATGGCGATCACTTCGTCGCCGGGAACAAAGTTCGGGTCGCTTGATTCAAGGACAATGCCCGCCGCATCAATCCCCGGAGTATGCGGAAAGTTCCTAGTAACGCCGGGATTACCAGTGGCGGATAGACCATCTTTATAGTTCAGCGAGGAGAATTTAACGTCGATCAGCAGATCGCCCTGGGGCAGTTGACTTTCATCGCGCTCGATTACGCTGCGCGTAAAGCCCGAATCATTTTTCTCTACCCGAAATGCCCGAAAACCCATGGTCTCTCCTATTTTCTTACAAATTCCAGCATATGATTCACACGATCCAACGCCGCATTTGCCTTATCGAGCAAACGCTCCAAGGGCTTCTTCGTCTCAACCCAGGCCACACCGAACACGTCCTGCTCCCCACACTGCTTACCAATGTACTCATCACTCGTTGCTAGCTCGTCAATCAAATGCAGCTCTAGCGCTCGCGTACCATACCAAGCTTCGCCGGTGGCAACGGCGTCAAGGTCGAGATCAGGCCGATTATCAATGACAAACTCCTGAAACAGCGCGTGAACATCTTCCAACTCCTGACGAAACTTTTCCCTACCCTCATCGGTATTTTCACCGAGAAGCGTCAGAGTTCGTTTGTACTTGCCCGCCGTCAGAACCTCGACATCAACATCGTTCTTCTTCAACAGCCGGTGCACGTTGGGCACCTGGGCGACGACCCCAATGCTGCCAATTACCGCAAAAGGCGCCGCAACAATTTTATTTGCGACCGCCGCCATTAAGTAACCGCCACTTGCAGCCACTCGATCGACGACAGCGGTGAGTGGTATTCCCGCAGAGCGTATCCTCATCATTTGCGAAGCTGCCAACCCATAGCTGTGTACCATGCCTCCTGGGCTCTCAATACAGACCACAACCTCATCATTTTGGGTCGCCATAGTAAGCACCGCAGTAATCTCTATCCGTAAATGCTCGACGGCTGTGGCTGCAACATCTCCATCGAAGCGAATAACAAATGTTCTCGATTCGACTTCCTCGGACTTAACGCGTCCTTCGGCACTGCTATTTTCTCGACCATCCTGGAGGTCAGGCTCATTCTTCTCGCCAACCGCCTCAGGACTAAGATCCTGATCAGATGTTGCTCCGGAGGCAGTAGCTATGTTGGCAGCCGTACCACTACCGATTTTATTGGCCTGTTGCTTTGCGGTTATTTTTCCTCGTGCCTTGTCTGCTTTCAGCTCCAACTTGTGCTGTTTTTTTGCCTGATCTGGATTGAGTAACGTTCGCTCCATGGTGAATCGAAGGTCACGCATGTGCTCGTTGAGCTTCTGCACCTGCAGGTGGCCCTGGGCATCCGAGCCTCCACCCTTATTGAGGGAGGCCAAAAAAGAAATCACTACAATAAAGCCGATAACGAGAGTGACTACCTGACCTAGAAACATCAGGTATTCGTACAAAAAAGTCATGAAGTTGGCGCCTTACCGAGTAGATCGACACTTTAGCGACAGCGAAGGCCAAGCGTCCAGCATTGACAAATACCGCTTATCTTCTAAGGCTATGTTCCTCGACAAAGCAATCACGGCTTTGCTAGTGTCTTTTTCACGAACACTACACTGCAACAGGCCAAGCAGA
Organism: K189A clade bacterium; assembly: GCA_902528515.1. Classification (GTDB taxonomy): domain Bacteria; phylum Pseudomonadota; class Gammaproteobacteria; order Pseudomonadales; family Azotimanducaceae; genus UBA4421. Next base: position 27,586 of record CABZTD010000013.1, on the reverse strand, counting down.
GCAATAACCATAGAGAGTGAAGTGCAGGAATTTTTAGAAGGCCGTTTTTTTGCTGACGCGGCTAGAGAGCTCGCGACAGACGTCGAATTTCGATTTCCAGATCACAGCGTATTTTGCGATATCCGCAACCGAAACCTTAGCTTCCCGGACATATCAAGCGCAGATCTTGTGCTCTACTTCGAGTCCCCTCAACAAGCTAGGGGTTTGCTTTCTGGCACGTTGGACCCGATTACCGCATTCATGGAGAGCAGACTTCGCGCCAACGGACATCTGATCCGAGTTTTTCAGCTTTTTGCGGCATTCAGACGTGGTGACGCAAACTCGGTGTAGATCAGGGATTTGCCTGTATAAATTCGTCGATTAGCCACCCAGATATGGCCGTCTTGGGGGGTGTTTGCGGCAGGCTGTCTTTCGTGAACCACTGGGCATCCGCTATCTCACCTGCTTGGCAAACGATATCGCCACAGTCGTATTCTGCATGAAATCCCAGCATCAATGAGTTCGGGAAGGGCCAGCTCTGAGATCCGAAGTACCGTAAATTTTTCACCCTCAATCCAACTTCTTCAAAGACTTCTCGGTGGACCGTCTGCTCAATGGACTCGCCCGCTTCGACAAAACCCGCAAGGGTGCTATACATATTTGTTGGCCAATTCGCATTTCGCGCCAGTAACATCTCGTCTCCCTTGGTGACTAGCACGATGATACTGGGACTAAGTCGTGGGTAGTTGACTAGCCTGCAGCTCTCGCAGGTCATTGCACGGTCTTGGGGATGCAACACCATCTCGGATCCACAACGACCACAAAATTGATGGTTTTCGAACCAATCCAAAATCTGCTGGGCTCGCCCAGCCAGATAAAAAAGCGATTGCTTGGTTCTACCCAATAGTGCGCGAAGCGGCACCGAAATATATCCTTCGGATATGGTCCCCTCAGCCTTAAGCGCAAAACAGGGCACGCTGCTGTAATGACCAAGGAACTGTTTGGTTTGAGTCTCGACGTCGAACCAACGATAGTCGCCAGCAGTTATCGGAGTAAGCACCCTATTCTCGCTTTTACAGATTAGTTCGCCCTGCATAAAAACGAAGTACCACGCGTCATCACAGTCTGCTCCTTCAGGCATAACGTGATTTGGAATAAATTCATCGGGATCTCTCGGCCACATAATCACCACCTAACGACTTGCTTCTGCAACACTGCTCTATGACGCTTTCATGTTTCGCTAGGATAGCTTCCCGCAGAGAACTTCGCACGGCCGGAATTTTCTAATTCATGCCAATTTACTTGCCCAATAAAGGCCCACCAAGCTATCTTCTAACCCCACAGGAGCACTGTTCTAGGCTCACGCTCTCATTGCTCTCTTTCAGCAGAGTTCGACGAGCCAGCGCGTGTGTTTACGGCATGGCCGTTTCCTGAATGCAGTTATCAAGGACGTCTAATGCAAACAACAATGAATGCGTTCACGCAAAATTTCTTGGGTCATGCACCGGATTGGTATAAGAAAACGATCATCGGATTCCTGCTGATCAACCCCTTGCTACTACTCGTGGCCGGCCCGTACATCACTGGGTGGGTGCTGGTACTCGAGTTTATCTTCACCCTCGCAATGGCACTAAAGTGTTACCCACTCCAACCAGGAGGGCTCTTGGCGTTAGAGGGCATTGTTATGGGAATGACCACACCGCAGACGGTGTACCACGAGGTGGTGGCGGCCTTCCCAGTGATTTTGCTACTAGTTTTCATGGTGGCTGGAATTTACTTTATGAAGGAATTGTTGTTATTCACCTTTACCAAGGTGCTGCTCTCGATTCGCTCAAAAATGCTAATCTCCTTTCTTTTTTGTTTTATCTCGGCGTTCCTTTCGGCTTTTCTAGATGCCCTAACTGTCACTGCTGTAGTCATTAGCGTCGCGGTTGGCTTTTATACCGTATATAACAACGTCGCCGACAGTCAGAATGGGCCCGAGGATCCGGACTTCGAAAAGTTCAGAGCGTTTCTGCGAAACCTTTTGATGCACGCTGCCGTAGGTACCGCGCTTGGAGGTGTTTGTACAACTGTAGGAGAACCACAAAATCTTCTCATAGCTAGTTACACGGAGTGGAATTTTGTCGAGTTCTTCTTGCGGATGGCGCCGGTTACCATGCCAGTACTAGTGGTAGGTCTGATCACCTGTTTATTGTTAGAACAAACCAAAATTTTGGGATATGGAGCACTGTTGCCGGGGCGCGTAAGAGAAATTTTGGTCGAATTCGATGCCGCGGAAGCAGCAAAGCGAACTGACCGCGACAACGCCAGACTCGTTATCCAGGCAATTTCTGCGGTTATTCTTATTTTTGCCCTGGGGTTTCATGTTGCCGAAGTCGGCCTCATCGGTTTGACCATCATAGTGTTGCAGACAGCGTTTAATGGCGTCGTCGAAGAACACCAACTTGGCAAGGCATTTGAGGAGGCACTGCCTTTTACGTCGCTTCTGGTGGTGTTTTTTGGCGTGGTCGGTGTCATTCACGATCAGCACCTGTTCTCACCCGTCATTTCCTATGTACTGTCCTTGCCCGAGGATCTTCAGCCAGGCATGTTTTATGTCGCCAACGGCCTGCTATCAGCTATCAGTGACAATGTTTTCGTTGCCACGGTCTATATTGGTGAAGTGAAGCAGGCATTTACCGATGGCGTGATATCGCGTGCCCAGTTTGATGCCCTGGCGGTCGCAATCAACACAGGCACCAATATCCCAAGCGTGGCAACACCGAATGGCCAGGCAGCGTTCTTGTTTCTGCTCACCTCATCGATCGCGCCTCTGATTAATCTCAGCTACATGCGGATGGTAACGATGGCTTTACCGTACACCATTACCATGGGTGTGACAGGTTACTTCGCTGTGGTCTATTTAATCTGAGTCGATGACCAATTTAGCAATCCACCATGGCAGGTGGCGGAAACCCCTTGCAGACCTAGGCACTATGAGATCGGATCATACCGATCAGGTCGGATAAGTTTTGATCACGGGCTTCAGGAGGGGCGCACCTTCAAACGACGCCAGAGCGTCTTGCCATCGCTGTGATTATCGAGCAAATCCAGCATTTCTTGATGCGCCGCAATCTCCTCTGGACGTGCACGTATGACTCGGAGCTTCTCCGTATTGATGGGCGGAATTGAAGCTGCCAGCTCATTCGTTTCAAGCACGTCCTGATCTGAGGCAGCCCCGAACATGTGGGCCTGGCCGCCAGTCATTAGCAGGAATACGTCGGCTAGGATTTCAGCGTCTAAAAGCGCGCCATGAAGATCTCGCTGAGAGTTGTCTACCATATAGCGTCGACATAGCGCGTCGAGGCTGTTCTTTTGCCCCGGATGCATGCGTCGAGCTAATGATAAGGAGTCCGTTATCTCGCAGAAATCCTCTACGCAGCTAAATTCTAGACTGCCACTATCTGGCAGCCAGGAAATTTCCGCATTTAAGAATCCAATGTCAAAAGGCGCATTGTGGATGACAAGCTCACTGTCTCTGAGAAAGGCGTAAAGCTCGGCCCATATATCGGCAAAGCGAGGTTTGTCATCCAAAAAAGCTTCCGTAATGCCATGAACTTCCTTCGCTCCGTCATCAATATCGCGCTCTGGATTAATGTACTTATGGAAATTTCGACCAGTCAATCTCCGGTTTATCAACTCAACAGCACCGATTTCAACAATTCGGTGCCCGTCCGCGACCTCAAGTCCAGTAGTCTCTGTGTCCAATACCACCTGACGCATTAGGCCTCCTGCATAGCATCGATCGCTGCATTAGCCGCTTCATCGACTATTTCGTTTTCTCGATGACCACTATGTCCTTTGACCCAGTGCCACTCAACCTTGTGATTGGCTACAGCTTTATCCAATCGCTGCCACAGACATTGGTTTTTCACGGGTTTTCGCTGGGCGGTCAACCAACCGTTGCGCTTCCAGCCGTGAATCCACTGGGTGATGCCTTGTCTGACATATTGCGAATCCGTAGTGAGACTTACTGCGCTTCGAGGCTCCAGAACCTCTAAGCCTTGGATCGCGGCCATCAACTCCATCTGATTATTCGTTGTACTCTGCTCGGCACCAGCATAAATCTGCTCCCTTTCGCCGATACGCACTAAGGCCGCCCAACCACCGGGGCCTGGGTTGCCTCGGCAAGCCCCGTCAGTAAACACTTCTATTGTCAAAGCGCTACCCCCTTGCCTTTTTCATTCAGTTTGATTTGCCCCGACGGAGTACGCGCCGATGGGATTAGAGCCGGGATACGATTCCTGCCAGTGCCTTGTGACAGCCTTCCAATCATTGCTTTGCCTTCATTTTTTTTAACTGCCGAAATGATAACAATACCGCCAACGGGCAATCGTCCAATCAACAATCGCAGCAAACGGTAAGGCCATGCAACGACGCGCTCAAGCGCTGCGACTAGTCCTAACTCACTCGGCAGAGTGAAAGGTAGCTTCCCAAACAGATGCTTGCATGCTGACATCGCTAATAGAAACGTCATGGAGCGAAAACGGGGTGCTTCGTCAGTACTGAACCCCAGCAATACCAGCCAGTCAATAAGTCGCAATGGGCTGATCCAACGTGACTTGTGCCCTTCTGGCTTTTTCCAATTATGCTGAAGGCTGCTTTCTTTGATCTGAGCACGATGTCTGCGCCCTATCATCCCTAATCTTAAACCAGTAATACTGAGCGGATTCGTTGCGCAAATAACCAATCTTCCGCCGGGTTTAAGTACGCGCTCGACCTCACGAATACTAGCGCGAGGATCACGGCTGTGCTCTAGAGAATGATGCAGTACAACGCCATCCAGCGAGCCGGTCGCAAAGGGAAGGCTGTCACAACGGATGATCACAAGGGCGAGATCATAATTGGGACAGATTGCGTCATTCAGACGCGAGTGCGTTGCCCAGATACGCTGCCTAGCCATGCAGTGCTTAAGAGAGGTTGGCAAGATCTGGTTTTCCCCGATCCAAAGTACTGCATCGCCATGCAAACGCCGCAGCAGTGGCTGCAATAATTCTCGCTCTTCTGCCTGAAGTTGAAGATTAAAGGTGTTGATACTGGCAGGCGTGTTCGGGTTAGTTGATTTCATCGATAGCCGATTTCTGCATTTACCGAAGCTTATCTGGACCCGTTAGGATGGCACTCATTCTCTTCCTTGCCTAGGCTTACCCAACATCAAGTTTGCAAGCTATATCTTTGATTCATATTGGCGGGCATCAGCCGTCACTGCGATCACTGGGCCCATTCTTTTTGGCTTCGTGACGCCTTCGCCAGAAGAATGGATCCACTCTCAAAGAAACAAAGCGCCATTGACCATTGCCGATGGCTCGTTAACAACCAATAGAACGATGACTCATTTATTGACGACCTGATGGACGAAGGAAAAGATTCCGCAAAACCTTTATCTGATGCACAGCTTACCCAGGCAAATGAGGACAGCGATCACACCCAGGGCGCTAAGGACGATCTCTGGCTAGCGATCAGAGCCGATATGCGGTTAAACCACCACATCTCCGAGAAACGTGTAAAGCAGGAAATACGTTGACTGCAGAGGCTTCCGGCATATTTCGCCCGTTCAGCGCCCAGGATGCAGCTCTACCTTCCTCATATTCTTTCGCAGGTCCAAGAAAAGGGCTTGCCGGCAGAATTGACTTTGCTGCCGGTAGTTGGCGCCGCTTTGGATCCTTATGCTTTTTCGCCCTCCGGCGCGAGTGGGCTCTGGCAGTTCATGCGCCTACGGCGAAACAGTATGGCCTGCGTATCAACGACGGCTATGACGGACGTCAGGATGTCATCGATGCTATCGATGCTGCATTGACCTATTTGCAGGACCTGCACAAACGCTTTGATGATTGGCAGCTTGCCTTGGCCGCCTACAATGCTGGCGGAGGCACCGTAGCTAAGGCCATTCGTGAGAGCCTACACCGAGATTTTTTGTTTGCGGCTGCCTCGCGAAACCCAAGCTTATGCTCCTCGACTCTTGGCACTTTCAGCCATTATTGCCAAACCTAATACTTTCGGAATCGAACTTCCTGTGATACGCAATAACAGTCCACTGCGCACTTTGACGCTGGCAAGTATTTATGACGTTGCTATTGTTGCAGAAAGCCTTGCTACCACCAGTGCAGACATTTACCGCTTCAACCCGGGATTGAAGCGCTCCCAGTAGTCGCAAAACACCCCCTAGCGCCTAATTCTGCTCGAGTCATTTCCCGATAGTGAAAACGCTGAGGCGAAAGCATCCCTTCTTTTGGAATCGGTGCCAGAAGATAAACGGGTTGCGTGGCGGGAGGTCATCGTTCAATCCGGCAACACCATCGGCGAACTGGCGTTCGCCAATGGTGTTACTAGCCAACGGCTTAGGTCCATTAATTACCTCAGCACAGATCTTTTGCAGATAGGTCAATCCTTGCGTGTTCCCAGTCAGGGTTCGCTTACTCAACCCAGCATTGACGGTACATATCCCTTTATCGTTAAACCAGGCGATTCGCTGTGAAGTATCGCCAAACGCAGCAGTACCCCCATCGATGACCTGGCTCGATTGAACCGACTCAACAGACGTGATCCGCCGCGCGTTGGTGAAGCAATAGTCCTGCGAACGCCACATCCGAAGTTCATAGAGTTGGGTCAGAGACCGAGCGAAATACGTAGGATCCGCTACAAAGTCCGTCGAGGGGATTCTCTCAGCCGCATCGCCTCGAAATTTCTCGTTCGCGTCAATGATATTATCGAGTGGAACGCGATCGGCCAGAGAGCTAACTGCAACCAGGAAAAGCGATCTTCCTCTTTGTAGACGTCATCGGTGTTTAAAAATGCTCAGCAGTGATCAGTTTTCGCTTCGAGACACTCCAATAGTTTGCTGGGCTGCATTGAAAAATGCAGCGAACTCGAGCTGCTGGTTTCTAGCTAGAACTTCCTCGCTCAATTGATCTACAAAGGTTTCAGAGGTGGCTGCCACATCGCCCGCGAGCACTCTCGTTACCACCACTAGTGCGCTTCCATTTGGACCGGTTACCGAACCGATGCTCTTCTCACCCGCAGCCGGTCTTGGCAATGCGAAGGCCTCATTCAGCACTTCGCGCGGGACCTCCGCTAAACCTTGTGGTGTCGAGCCTGTGCGAGTGGCGAGTTCCGCTCGTTGCCAGCGCTTACCTAAATCGCTTGCGACCACCGACACCGAATTTCCGGCCTCTAATCGAGCAAGCGCGTCGGCTTTATCTGACTCAATTCGACTCAACGCAACCTCCAGCCCGATTTCCCCGCTAATACGGCCTCGAACCTCGTCCAAATCCAGTTGTTCGGATGCGTTGTACCTAGAGACGCGAGCAACAATCGCGACACCTTCATCTACTATAAGAACCGGCGAGTTTTCGCCGTCTAGCCCCTCTGGCGAAAACAAATTATTCATGACATCTGCGTTTGCAGTGTATTTCCAGGGGCTTTGTTCATCTCCAATTTGCTGAGAGATGCCTTTTGCAGATTTAACGGTCGCGTTGACCGCTTGTGCAGTCTCAGACAATCCATTGCGCTCTTCAAATGCTCTTTGTTCGAGCTCTTCCATCGCTAGATCGAATGCCTCAGACGCTGCGTCAATGCGTAAACGAGTAATAATGTCATCCCTTTGTTCGGCAAATGAGGGTAGATCCTGCTCCCCGATCTCTTTCAGCTGGATCAGATGATAGCCAAACTCAGTGCGAACTGGTTCGGATATGTCGCCGGGATTCTCGAGTCCCCATAGTCTGTCTTCGAACGCACTATCGAAGGAGCCCCTAGTCATCATCCCCAAATCACCACCAAACGCCGCAGAACCTGGATCCTGCGAAAGTTCCGAAGCCAGATCAGCAAACTGTTCGCCATCAGATAGTCGCTCTGCGATGGCCTGTATTTTTCGTAGCGCTGAGGCGTCGTCGGTAGTTTCATCAACCAAAATCAATATGTGTGCGGATCTACGCTCTGAGGCCTTTTGTAAGGTGCCAACGTCGGTTTCATAAATAGCTCGTAAGGCCTCTTCGCTTTCGTTTACCTCGATGCTCTCTTCAAGATCCGTCTGAGAAATCTCGATCCACTCAACATCCACCGTCGGCTCCGTAACGTAAGTCGAGCGGTCCTCCTCATAGCGCTGAGCAATGGCTTCTTCGGTCACCTCAATACTCAACAGGTATTCCTTAACGTCAAGGGGTAGATAGGCGAAATCGCGCCGCTGATCCAACAGTGCCGTTGCCTGAGCAAGTTCCCAGTCATGAGTTATTCCGCTCGCAACCACGCCCTGGCGCAGCAACTCAGAGCCAAAGCCTTGTCGTACTTCTTCATAGAACTGTGGGGGTGTAAATCCGAGCAATTGCACTTGCTGACGATAGAGGGCTTCGTTGAACTTGCCAGCGACCTGATATGCTGGACTTTCGCGGAGTCGCTGATCCAACACAGCATCGGATAGTGCTAGTCCAAGTACGTCGGTCGCCTGATATAGCACCTGCCGGTTTATCAGCTGCTCCAAAGCAAAGCTCTGCAGCTGCAAACGATCAATATCTGCTGGATCGAAATCTGGGCCCATTCGAGCAATGATTCGCCTGCGCTCTCGCTCTGCTTCCATTGCAAGCTTATTCTCGGTGACTTCATAGTCCCCAACGATTGCGACATTCGGTGCCGACCCTAAAAAGATGTTTGTTGCCCCGAACCCGAACAGAATCAAAACTAAGATAATGGCGACCACCAAAACCTTAAAACCCGCAGACTGGGTCTGATCTCTGAGTTGTTGCAGCATTTTTCTATCCCTTCTCAAAAGTCGTTAGACGCATGCAGCGTTACGAGCACCTCAAAAAAAAAAAGGGCGCACTTTGCGCCCTCGTTCCGGCGACTTAGCTCGCCGGGCTTTCAGCCAAGTTTAGTTCAGAGCATCTTTGAGTGCTTTACCGGCCTTAAAAGCCGGAACTTTGGCAGCAGCAATCTGAATTGCCTCCCCGGTCTTCGGGTTCCGGCCAGCACGCGCAGCGCGTTCGCGTACTAAGAAAGTACCAAAGCCGACGAGTGCGACAGACTCACCGTTACTTAGAGATTGTGTGATTGCTTCTAACGCTGACTCGACCGCTCGCGTGGCAGCGGCTTTGGAAATGTCTGCCGATTCGGCGACGTGGTCTACTAGTTCACTTTTGTTCAATTTTCATGCCCCTCACTGTTCGCGCAAAACACCGTTGCCGTAAGCCTAATTAGGGTGAGACCACAGAAACGAACCGTCTTTAACGATGGTAAAAAAAATCCTTTCGGACCTAGAATGATATAACAGCCTATATGTGCTGTGGCAACTCATTCTCTGTAATTCGTTGATTTTATTACCTACCGATTCTAAAGATTCAATGCGTACTAATGCTGGGTGCGCTTTCTTCCTCGACGGTAATCTCTGGACTAGCCGCACCTTTTTCATCGACAACCCTGGGGACGGGCATTCGGTCTAGCGCCACTTGCAGCACTTCATCCATCCATTTGACGCAGTGAATGTTCAGATCCGTTATCACATTGTCAGGGATTTCTGCGAGATCTTTTTCATTCTCGTGTGGAATGATGACCTGCTTAACACCACCGCGATGAGCCGCCAGAAGTTTTTCTTTCAAGCCCCCAATCGGCAACACTTGGCCTCGCAATGTAATCTCTCCAGTCATCGCGACGTCTGCCTTGACCGGTATGCCGGTAATTACAGACACCATGGCAGTGCACATACCGATACCGGCACTAGGACCGTCCTTGGGTGTCGCTCCTTCAGGCACGTGGATGTGTATGTCTGTTTTTTCATGGAAGTCCTCTGGCAGTCCTAGCACCTCTGCGCGACTGCGTACAAAGGTGAGAGCTGCCTGAATAGATTCCTGCATTACATCGCCTAGAGAACCTGTTTTTGTCTGCCGGCCCTTACCTGGCATGGAGACAGCCTCGATGTTTAGAAGCTCGCCGCCAACCTGAGTCCAGGCAAGACCCGTGACAATGCCAACCTCATCTTTCTCCTCTGCACGCCCGTAACTAAACTTGCGAACGCCGCTGTAGTGGGCGAGCTGCTCTGAACTAACCGTCGTATTAGCGAATCTCTGGCCACCTTTACGCACTTTCGGTCGCCTGTTCGGCTTTCGCGTAGCGTCCAGGGATTGCTCTTTCACGACTTTACGCGCGATCTTGGCGATCTCTCGCTCCAAACCACGCACACCTGCTTCCTTCGTGTAGTAGCGAATAAGATCGATCACAGCCCCGTCGGTAATTGAAAGCTCTTCTGGCTTTAAGCCGCTGTTTTTGATCTGCTTGGGTACTAGGTACCTCCGCGCGATGTTCAGCTTTTCGTCCTCGGTGTAGCCCGGTAGACGAATCACTTCCATGCGATCGAGCAGGGGTCCAGGTATGTCCATGGAGTTCGACGTACAGACAAAGAAAACATTGGATAAGTCGTAGTCGACCTCCAAATAGTGATCGTTAAAAGTGTCGTTTTGCTCTGGATCGAGTACCTCTAGCAGCGCACTGGAAGGATCACCGCGCATGTCCATGCCCATCTTGTCGATTTCATCGAGCAAGAATAGAGGGTTAACAACGTTAGCTTTTGACATTTTCTGAATGACCTTGCCGGGTAGCGAGCCGATGTACGTGCGACGATGTCCCCGAATCTCGGCCTCGTCGCGCACACCTCCAAGAGCCATTCGGACGAATTTCCGATTGGTCGCCTTTGCAATGCTCTCGCCTAAGCTGGTTTTCCCTACACCCGGCGGACCCACTAGACACAAAACCGGGCTCTTCGATTTTGCAACGCGGTTCTGGACAGCTAAGTATTCAATAATTCGTTCTTTTACTTCGGTCAGACCGTAGTGGTCTGCATCTAGGATTTCCTGTGCAGCGGCCAGATCTTTGCGTACACGGCTCCGCTTACTCCACGGGATATTCAACATCCAATCGACGAAGCTTCGAACGACCGTCGCTTCGGCCGACATGGGCGCCATATTCTTCAGCTTGTTCAATTCGGTTTGCGCTTTCTCCTTAGCCTCTGCAGGCATACCTGCCGCTTCGATTCTTGATTGCAGAGCATCCATCTCTGAGGCGGAGTCATCGCCCATTTCTTTCTGAATAGCCTTCATTTGCTCATTCAAGTAATAGTCGCGTTGACTCTGTTCCATCTGCTTCTTAACGCGCCCTCGAACCTGTTTTTCTACTTGCCGCAGTGCAAGACCAGCATCCATCAGTCCTAGCAAGCGCTCCATACGCTGTTTCACCTCGACTGTCTCCAGCACACTCTGACGGTCGTGCATCTCCAACGACATTTGGGCCGCCATTGTGTCCATGAGACGCGATGGATCGTCTAGTCCAGATAGAGAGGCAAGCACTTCTTGAGGAATTTTTTTGTTGCCCTGAGCGAACTGCTCAAAGTGCGTCAATAAAGAGCGGACAATTGCGTCAGCTTCGCGGGGTTCGATTTCGAGCTCGGAATGAACGTTAACCTCCGCGCGGATAAAGTCATGAGAAAAGTCGATTTCTTTTACCGCCGCCCGGCTACCACCCTCTACAAGCACTTTCACAGTACCGTCAGGCAGCTTGAGGAGCTGTAGGATCGTCGCGACCGTGCCCATGTCGTAGAGATCCTCGGGCCCGAGGTCGGTTTTTTCCGAGTCTTTTTTTGCCACCAGAAATATCTGCTTATCATCAGCCATCGCGGAATCAAGTGCCACAATGGACCTTTTTGTGCCAACGAACAGCGGATGAACACCGTGTGGGAATACCACCATGTCGCGCAATGGCAGGACGGGCAACAGTTCTCGCTTGGACTCGGACATAAAAGGGAACCTATGTTTGGAGTTCGGGTGACACTATAACGACAAGTGCGTTCGGCGAGTCGGGATGTCTGAGTCGCGTAGAGATTTCCGTCCCTTCATTCAAGCAGACCGTTCTTGCTAAGAATTGCTTTCCTTTGATGCGGCTTGGTCGATGTTCTCGTAGATCAGCATCGGTGAACTCTCCCCGTTTATCACGCTTTCATCAATCACAACTTTACTGACAGACTCGGATCCTGGCAGGTCATACATGGTATCAAGTAGTACAGATTCAAGTATCGAGCGAAGCCCTCGTGCGCCGGTTTTTCGCTCGGTTGCCTTTTCCGCAACAGCCCGCAATGCGTCCTCTCGAAAGTCGACTTCGACGCCTTCCATCTCGAATAGCTTAGCGTACTGACGAGTCAGGGAATTTTTTGGCTCGGTCAGTATTCGGACCAGCGCATCGTTATCAAGCTCACCTAGGGTCGCGACCACTGGTAATCGCCCAACGAACTCTGGGATCAATCCATAACGAACTAAGTCCTCGGGCTCTAGCGTTTGCAGAGTTTCTCCGATAGAGCTTTTGTCTGATTCGCCCTTCACCTGGGCACTAAAGCCAATACCAGACTTGTCTGACCGGTCGCTTATTACTTTGTCTAGTCCAGCGAAGGCGCCGCCGCAGATAAACAAAATCTTGGACGTATCAACCTGCAAGAACTCCTGTTGCGGATGTTTGCGTCCACCCTGTGGTGGGACTGAGGCTATGGTGCCCTCAATGAGTTTTAACAGCGCTTGTTGAACACCCTCCCCTGATACATCTCGAGTTATCGAAGGATTGTCCGACTTGCGAGAAATCTTATCGATCTCATCGATGTAGACGATGCCTACCTGCGCGCGCTCAACGTCGTAGTCGCACTTTTGCAGCAGCTTTTGAATAATGTTCTCAACGTCTTCTCCTACATAGCCCGCCTCGGTAAGAGTCGTTGCATCAGCAATTGTAAAAGGAACATCCAGCAAACGAGCAAGCGTTTCAGCCAACAGCGTTTTACCGCACCCCGTCGGACCAATCAGGAGGATATTGGATTTCGACAGCTCTACATCATCTTTCTTCGCACTGTAATTAAGGCGCTTGTAGTGGTTGTACACCGCTACTGCGAGCACTTTTTTCGCCTGATCCTGCCCGATGACGTATTCATCCAAAATCTCTTTGATCTCGGTTGGGACCGGCAGCTTTGCCGCTTCCCCGCTTTGCGCCGCCTCCGAAACTTCCTCGCGAATAATGTCATTACATAATTCGACGCATTCATCGCAAATAAAGACCGACGGTCCTGCTATAAGCTTCCGAACTTCGTGCTGACTTTTGCCGCAGAAAGAGCAGTAAAGAAGCTTTCCTGAATCGTCGCCTTTGCCGCCTTCTTCTGACATATCTTCCTCTTGACTATGTGGTTCGTGCGAACCATCAATAAGTGACGAACACTGGTAATATTTACATTGCTTCGAGACGGCGCTTTTTGCAAGTCCGAATAGATCGCCGCAAATGGATACTGGGCCTTACATCTTATCGAGTTGAATCCTCAATCAAAGCCGTTGGATTAATTTTCGCCGTTATTTGTCCTGCTAACCTGTACCAAATCTACCAAACCATACTCTCTCGCTTCCTCGGGGCTCATCCAAAAATCGCGATCAGTATCGTTAGCGACACGCTCTATATCCTGACCCGTATGCGCTGCGATGATCTTATTCAGTCGCTCTCGCGCTAGCAGTATTTCTTGGGCCTGAATCTCAATGTCTGCTGCTACACCTCGTGAGCCACCGGCAGGTTGATGAAGCATCATGCGAGAATTGGGCAGTGCCATACGCTTTCCTGGCGCGCCCGCTGCGAGCAAAAAGGCCCCCATACTCGCTGCCTGACCAACGCACAATGTGCTTACCTGAGGCCGGATGAACTGCATCGTGTCATAGATTGCCAGGCCAGCGGTAACTGACCCGCCGGGCGAGTTGATGTAAAGGCTAATATCTTTGTCGGGGTTTTCAGATTCGAGGAACAGCATCTGTGCTACGATCAGGTTGGCCATGTGGTCCTCTACAGGACCTACCATGAATATGATTCGTTCTTTCAACAGACGAGAATAAATGTCGAATGCGCGCTCTCCTCGGGCGGTTTGTTCGACCACCATGGGAACCATACCGAGCCCTGTTATAGGTTCCATCTCCGACTTTCCTGTTTCACTCATTCTGTTTCCTCTATTCCTTGCTTCGCCGTCAAGCCTTTGGAAAGGAGCCCAACGGCCTTCTTACTTGGTCTCACCATCTTCAGCCGGGACCTCGTCAGAAACCTCCGCGTCCCTATCGACTAGGGTTGCGGCGTCAGCTGCGACATCAAGCTCACTTTCTATATCGTCAACGTCTCCAGTTGGCGGCGCGATCGCGGCACCGCTTATAACGTCTGCGTAACTCGCTTCGACTTCTTCAACATGTGCTGAGGTCAATATGTGGTCGACCACCTGATCTTCAAGCACCGACATCTCGATATTACTCATTTGTTCTGGATTGCTGCGATACCACTCAATCACTTGATCGGGTTCGCCATATGGTGCGGCTAGTTCTTCTAACTTAGCGTCCACTTTCTCGGTGTCCGCCATTAAGCTAGCGGCGCTAATTACTTCGTTGACAATCAAGCCAACTTTCACGCGTTTTTCCGCCTGATCCTGGAACAGAGAGTCCGGCAAATCCAAACTTTGTGCTTGGCCCGGTGGCATTTGGAATTGGCTCATCATTTGATCCTTGAGTACTCGGATTTCTCGTTGAACGATGGCCGTCGGCACGGTGAACTCATGTAATTCCGCTAAAGAGTCCATAACCTGCTGTTTTGTTTGACTTTTCTGTGCAATCTCTAGCTCGCGCTGCATATTGTTGCGTACTTCCTTGCGAAACGCAGCCTCCCCGCCCTCTTCAATGCCAAACTTGGCATAAAACTCATCATCTAGCTCCGGAAGCTTGCGCTCGTTGACTTCTAATACCTTGACAGTAAATTGAACCGTCTTTCCCTGTAATTCTTCCGCGCGATAATCGTCTGGAAAGACTGCATCGAAGGTCCTTTCTTCACCCGCACCAAGTCCTGCAACACCTTGATCAAAATCTTCGATCATTTGTCCTTGACCTAGTGTGAAAGTCATACCTTCGCCGCTAGCCTCCTCAACTCGCTCACCGTCAAGTTCTCCTGTGAAATCCACCTTAACCTGATCCCCATCTTCAGCCTGCCGCCCCGCCGCCTCTTGTGTCGCATGCTGATCGCGCAGCCGCTCAATCATACTCTCAAGATCCGCCTCCTCGATTTGCGCGAACGGTCGCTTGACTGTGACCTTATCAAAATTCACCAGCTCTATATTGGGAAATACATCGAAAGTCGCCGTGAATTCAAAGTCCGCGCCAGGATCCATCTTTACAACATCGAGCTTAGGTGAGCTGGCGGGGTTCATGTCCTCTTGCTGCACCGCAGTCATGAAGCTGCTCTGCATCACCTCACCAGCTACTTCAGCTCTGACAGAATCACCGAAGCGGCGTCTGACTTCTTTCATAGGAACCTTGCCGGCACGAAAACCCGGCAGTTTGATCTGTCCTGCCGCTGTCCGCAGGCGACTGGTGATCTGCTGCTCGAATGTATCGCTATCAATGGCAATTGTGAGACGGCGTTCGAGGCCTGTCAGTGTTTCAATGGATACATTCATACTTTTGATGTTCAACTATGGTAAAAAGGTCGCTTGGAAACTTACTGTTTGGGTTAATCCCGCATCGTCTCTCTTTGAAGTCGTCAAAGGCGTTTGGGACAGGAATCGAAAGCTTTTAGTACTGCTCTCTCAGGCCGTAAATTATGCCTTAACTGATGTGAAAAAGGTGCGCTATTGGGCTTTTTCAACTAAAGATGGAACAAGCCGATTTTGCCGCCCAACGCAGCGATTCGTCGCAGACTTGTTGTTGGCCACTTTTAACACAGCGTTCGCTAGATCGTCATCAGAGAGCTACCAAGCTCTTTCGAAATAGGCCCACACCTTTTCTGCTAAGTCATTTTTGTACAGAACCAGTATAGAACGATTCAAACTTCAGGGCTTATATGTCAGCTAGAAGCCATCGATTCGTTCGGGCAAGAAGCCTCAATTTGGTTGATTACTCTTCGCTATTTGACAGAAAAATGTCCGCGTAATCGATCTCGCGACCTACGCTTCCGCGCATAGTTTTCACGTCCTGCCTGTTGATATACAGCTTCTCTCGCCTTTGAGAAATTTCCTGATTGTGTTGAATGGCGATGTTTTTATTATTTGCCGACTGCTCCAGAAGTTTCACAATTTCCTTTCGGTTTTTTGACGATAGCCGGTCAAGTTCTTCGAACGACGAGTCGTTTTCAGCCTGTAGTTCTTCGACCATACCCTCCTCGACCACTAAAGGATTGAGTATTCCCTGGATAAGCTCGTTGTTGGAATCCAGATTCTCCTCATTGAATTCAAGAATATCTTGGTTCAACCGCATTATATTATCTGTGATTTCAATCAATAGGGCATTTGCCTCAACCATCATCTTATTGATCGTCAAACACTGCTCATTAAGGCGAGCGCTGTGCAACAGAAAGTCCAGCTCTGAGCGACGACTTGCCACTTCGATATAGTTCGCTTGCAAATCCGTCTCTGGATCAAAGGTAACCAATACGGTTTTTCGACTTTCAAAAATCTCTTCCGTATTGTGGTTAGCAAGTTGTTGGTTACCTAGAGCTGCTGCCGACTGGTTGCTAAGAATTAATAAGCGGTTCTCTTCGATATTGGCCCTGGATTGATGAATCATGGCTTTATTGTCCATGATCGTCGCGTTTAGTGAGTCCAGGGCTAATTTTTGAGGTTCTATTTCTTGTTTTTTTTTCACCATTACTCTCAATTCGAGGTTACTAACATGCGTTCAGTCCGACACTAACATTGTGGTACTTGGGCGGCTCCGCTTACGTTGGAATTCGCAACCAACGTCTCGTGGGGCCGGAGTCTCCAAATATGTGCGGAGTAGTCAAGTCCTTCTGCAAAGACACCGAGAGTAATACTTTTATCAAGGCGAGATATAGGTCGCGGACGTCAAACTTTTCAACCCGGCCGCTTAGAGAAGTAGGGCGAGCAAGTGCTCGGGACGCTAATTAGGAAAAAGACAAACCAATAAACAGGAGACCCTCTGTCCCGTCTCTCTACGAAAAAAGGGTCCCCTCCTACAAAGCTTTCAGCTGATTTTCAGCGCAAAAAAGGCTCGCTTCTCGACCTTCCAGCAAATACGTGGCCTGTCCGAAATATTGAGTTTTCATATTTCTCTCATAATGGCCAGCCTCGTTAAGCGTATAGCGAGAAAACATACCCTTCGCCTCAATAACATCTCCAATCATCTTCGCCGTAAAAACCAATTCGCCTTCGGGCACCTTGAAACGAATACGCGAACCGTCTTCTGCGTCCTTTACACTTGCCCAACAACCGCGAACGGGGCAGACATCGTTAATCAAGCCCACTACTGAAATATGTTTCCCAACGAACTTTTCAGGTTCGCCAGTCAACTCTCCGATTCTCACAAGTTCTGTTGAGGACCTAAAATCAGTAGTCACATCAATTTTAAGCGAGAGAGCGTTCGAATCGGCCCGCGCTGACAGGCTTATAGCGAATAAAGCCGATAACCCGAGACAAACATATAGAAGAAGCTTTGGAAACATACAGTACCTCCCATCATCAACCTTAAAAATAATCATTCGGAAAAAATCCAAATGGCCCCACAAGGCAATGGTTAAAAACAAAACCAGGACCCGCGCGAACCTCAAATATTGGTCGTAGAGGTCTGGGGATTTCAAAATGTGCACCGGAAGCCCGCGCTCCAGAGCTGCTAAAGGACGATAATTGTCAGACCACCTTTTTCGAGCAAAGTGATACGAGCTTCAGTTGCGCAGGAACTTAAATTAAGTTGTCTACGCGAAAATCACCAAACTTGGTTCAGCGACTACTTGCAGGCCACCTAAAGTATGGGCTTTCGAGCGCACCATCATTCATTTGCTTTGAGTAGCCAGGCTGATAGTTGTGACTACCCCTCCTACCCCAGATATACGCTTATTCCTGCAAGGCAAACCCTTTTAATTTTTGCAAAGGCAGAGGTAAAGCTCCCTACCTGCAAAAAAGTGATAGAGAATTGTGATCACTCGCTGCGGGCGATCAAAGCGCCCACTGAAGACTGAGGCGAGCGTTTATTTCCTCACCTACGCTGGCTTGGTGAGTGCTGTGTGAGTTAGGGAAATAGACCCGATCAGATACATTTTCGACGTGCAATTGAAGCGAAAGATCCTCCGACACCTCGTAGTAAGCTGCTGCATCAATCCGTGTGTAACTCGGTAAGGTTGCAGAGTTCGAATTATTAATGAAACTTTCTTCCTGGTAAGAGGCGCCAAGTCCTAGACCAAACTTCGGAGTCAACTGATAGCTAGTCCAAAGTGAAATTGTGTTTTCAGGAAGTTCTCTTGGCCGCAGTCCCGTGCTGCCTGAACGATTAACCTGCTCTCCATCAAGATAGCCGTATGAGGCGTTGATGCTCCATTTAGCATTTAGTTGTCCCTGGATTTGCACCTCAAATCCTTCTATCGAAGATTCAATAACATCTAGGGTTGAGGGGTCGCTATCCGCAACTTGCGGCGATTTTTTATCGATTTCGAAGAGGGACGCCGATAAAGACAACGCCTCGTTAACATTCCACTTAATACCTAGCTCCAAATTTTCGAACGTATCCGGATCTAACTGGTTCTTATCTCCGTTAATATTTGCGAACTGCTCACCACTGCGTGGCAAAAAGGACTCGCTATAACTCAGGTAAATGGAAGTATTCTCTTGAGGCTTATAAATCAGACCCGCTCTTGGTGACACCTGGTCATCCTTGCGACTTCTCACATCTGCGCTCTTGACGTTGTCCACCTCTATGTCGAATTCGTCATATCGAACACCCAAAACAGCGATAAATTTCTCGCCCAATTGGATTTCGTCTTGCACGTACACCGAACTAGCCTCGATCTCAACATGAGTGTCATCGTTCAGCTTAAGAGTGAAATCATTGATCGTCGCCTGTGCTTCGGAGTTGATGCCTCGCCCACCTACCAAAGCCAGGGGTAGTCCTGCAGAGATCGAAAACGTCTCTTTATCGCTTTCAGAGGTATCAAAGTAAGTGTTAAAGCGATCCTGATCTGAGGCGGTATCTATCAACTCAACTCCAACCAAAAGCGTATGTGTCGCATTGCCAGTTTGGAACTCAGTAATAACGTTCCCGGAAATTTGAAAATTTTCCCGTTGGGTTGTGTCAACATAACCATCGAGCGTTACTTCATCAGGAGTTTCAGCTTGGTTATATTTTGCAGCGTAAAAATTCTGGTACAGCTTGTCATAGTCCCCATAAAAAACGCTGAGGTTACCCTTGATGGTGTCCGAAAAGCGATGCTGCACCAAAGCTTTGAAAAGATTGGCTTCCAGTTCGGTCGTATTAAGAAGAGGGTCTCCAAAAACGGTGTCCCTAAGCGCCCGAACAGGACGACCATCTGTGCCCGTAGGAATCCCTCTGTCGATAAACCTTTCTTGGTCGATGTACTCATAAGACAAATCTAGAACGGTTGCTTCGGACAGCTTAAGTTTCGCTGTCGGATTGAAGCCGATCTGATCACCGTCAAAAAAATCCCTATGATTTTCGAGGCTTTCATAGTAGCCGTTTACACGAAACGCTGAAGTTTCATTTGCGCTCATATTTCGGTCTATCTGCAGTGCCACACCACCAAAAGTGTCTGCAGCAACGCCAAGATCAGTGAAATTGTCACCAAGCGAGCCTTTTTTTGTAACTCGATTGATTACTCCGCCAGTACCTCCGCGACCGAAGAGAAGAGCATTGGGACCTTTTAAAACTTCCACCTGCTCAAGGTTGTACAGGGGGCGGTAGTATTGAACATCGTCGCGAAAGCCATCAAGAAAGAAATCCGCAGTTGAGCGCACTCCTCTAAAAACTACCGCATCACGATGTCCCTCTCCCTGAGAGGTATTTAGTCCCGGAACGTGATTCACGATATCCCCGATAGAGGTAAAGCCGCGCCTTGTTATCTCTTCGCTGCTAACGACCACTACGCTCTGAGGCACGTTTATGATGGGCGTGGGCGTTTTTAGAGCATTAATTTGGTCTTGGAAGAGAATTTCTCCAAGGACTACGACTTCTTCAATTTGTTCCTCAGCTTTAGCAGCGCCAGTAAATAGCGTGAGGCATGCAAAGAGGAACAAGAACAGTTTTTTCATAGCGATCTCCAGTTCACGTCGGAATAATATTAATGAGAATTATTATCATTCGCAACTTAATTCTCAAAAAGTACGCTAATTGCCGCCTGCACCCGGACAAAATCGGACAAGCAACTTGCTCAAAAGTGCCCTACCAAAGCGACAAACCAATCTGCCCCCATTACATACTTATCCTAGTCAGCACGCAGAAACACCTGAGTTCATAACCTAAATCGAGGTATCGCGAACAACTTCGAACAGCGTCATTCTTGGGTTGGGAAATTAAATTCTTCAGCTATGGCCAGCTCGTGCGCGCATCAGCGGGGGTATCGCCACAGAAGTTTCGCGAATCTAAGTTAAAGGCATGGGGGCAGTCAGCCGAACTGTTTCCGATACGATCGTTACAAGGCCGTGCAGATTCCGTCGCTGTGCCTTTTCAAGAATTGCATTATTTTCAAAACCGCCGCGATCTGGTCCCTTCGAACCCTCGAAATTTAACTGAACGGAACTTTCAAGACCGGAATGAGGACTGGCGGTGGGAGCATTGTCATATTTTCAACTTATTTGCTGTCTCTCCCGCCGCACTATTGCGCTTGAAAGTAAATACTAATGCATGTGATTTGTATTACGATATTTACCAGGAATCAAGTGATTCCTCCAGGACTGCTTTTCTCGAAACCTTTGTTGCAAGACAAAAATTGCTGTTAGGAGTATTGGTTATGCGAATCGCTAAACTCGGCTTAAGAGTCCAAGCATTAGTCTTCATCTTGTTTTTAGGCGGTTGTGGAACCGCAAATGCGCAACTCCAAGCAGAAGAAAGTGCGAATCCCGAACGTACCGATGAATCAGACCGAAGGCGGTACACATTCACCTGGCAATTTGAAGAATTTGGTCGATTAGCACCGCGGGGGGGGACGACGAAAGGACCTCCTGTGCAGTTGGATCGATCTGCCTCACCACAGTATCTAGCGGCGGCAGACGCCGAAATCGAAACATTTGAGCGAGATAGACGTGCAATCCTAGCGATGGCTGGCAACTATCGAACTTCTTTCGACTTCATTGAAACTGTCGGATTTACCGCGGATTACCGTCCACCTGCACCCTATCAATCATGGGGAACGGAATTCGTAACAGTAGTGGAAGAGAGTGAACGCTTTATTAGCCTCCAACACATTCTCGTTATGAGAATAAGTTTACCCTCAGGCGAGATCTCAGAACCAATCGTCATGAAGCATTGGCGGCAAGACTGGACCTACGAGCCGGCCAAAATCACCGAATTTATTGGGAATCAGAAATGGGAGACAAGATCGCTTACGCCTGACTCGACCCGGAAAAAGTGGCTACAGAGCGTATATCAGGTCGACGACTCCCCTCGATATCAATCGCTTGGTTATTGGCAGCATTTACAAAACTACTCGTCTTGGCAAAGCGACACGACGTGGCGCCCTTTACCTCGTCGCGAATTTAGCGTTAGAGAGGATTACGATGTTTTGATAGGGACCAACAAACATACGATTAACCCAACCGGGTGGGTGCAAGAGGAAGAAAATTTAAAGGTCAGCCTTCAAGCAAGTGGTGAGCACCACGTATTGGCGAAGGAAGTCGGTCTAGCGAGATATGAGCGTATATCTAGTTGGGATTGGTCAGAAGGCCATCGGTACTGGTCAGACACAAGGGAATTTTGGGCAGAGGTGCGACGCCAGTGGAACGCAGCATTCTCTGCAGGCACGACCCTGAAATTCAAAAAAGATGTTGATGGTTTGCCGCTTTACGCCGCCATGTTTCGCCTAGCCCAGGAAACCCAGACGTCTGATAGAGCTACTATGTCCGAAGAAATCAGAAAAATAATAGGGAGATACACGTCTCTCGAGAGCAATGAAAGTTAGTCGCGCTTTGGCAGAATCTCTCGACGAAAGCAGCCATTAAGTACGAAACAACGTTTCTCTAACGGATGTAATGACCAATCCGTGTACTAATAACGTATCCTAGACTTGCATTCGCTACGCAAGAGCATCACCACACCTCACATTAGGCTGTTTGACTAAGCTTCGGACAGCTTTCTTGCAAGCTCGTGGGTTGTAGCTTTTAACTAACGGTCCGTCGAGCCCGAGCCGATTAACGGGTGCTTGGCTATAGAAAACCGTGCAAATTATTTGGCATGCCACCTGGAGCCTGCTCGTAATACTCAATTGAACTCAAAACGCTGTATCGCCCTATTGGACTAAAGAAGGCGAAGGGCGAACCAATTTGAAGCCGCCCAACCCACCTATTCTCATGCAGTGCGCCAGCCTTGGTCAGGCTCTCGCAGCATCGTGTTTCACGGTAATCACCTGTGCATAAGTGAATTCTTTGAGTCCCTCCATCCCATATTCAACACCGAACCCCGATTGTTTATGGCCTCCAAAAGGAGCCAGAGGATTGAGGTGCAAAAATTCGTTAACCCAGACAGTTCCTGTCTCTAGTTGCTCCGCAATTTCCACACCTTTATCTGGATTTTCAGTCCAAATCGCGCCAGCAAGTCCATATTCGGTATTGTTAGCCCTCTCGATGACCTCTTCTTCTGTCGAAAATTTCATGAGTGGCATCACCGGCCCGAACTGCTCTTCAGCAACGATTCTTGCGTCTTCAGGGGGGTTATCCAAAATTGATATCGGCACATAATAACCGCTGCCTGATGGATCGACATCACCGCCAAGCAAGAACTTGTACCCGTTATCTTTCGCGTCCTGGATCAGTTCACAGACTCGATCGAATTGCTTTTTATTCTGAATGGGACCAACCCCAGTTCCCTGCTCGGAACCGTCCCCCACCTTGACCTCTTTGGCATATGCTGTAATCGCGGAGCTAAGCTCATCATAAATGTCCTCGTGAATATAGATCCGCTTAGCCGCAACGCAGATTTGTCCGGCATTAGAGAAACTTGCCCAAAATAACTGCTCTGCCACCTTCTTCACGTCGGCGTCCGGGAGCACGATAGACGCGTCGTTGCCGCCTAATTCGAGCGTGATGCGCTTAAGGTCTTTCGAAGCGCCTTCCATAATTTTCTTACCCGTGGCCGTCGATCCGGTGAAAGTGACTTTGTCAATATCCTTGTGTGCCGTTATTAAGGGTCCAAGCGAGTCTTCCCCAGTTATGATATTCAGCACTCCCGCAGGCACTCTATCCGCGATCAGCTCAGCGATTTTCAACGTAGTCAACGGAGTGAACGGCGAAGGTTTTAGCACTATCGTGCAGCCTGAGAGCAAAGCAGGGGCAATTTTTTGAATCGCCATCAATACAGGAAAATTCCAGGGCACGATACCACCGACAACGCCCACGGGCACCCTGCGAGTCCGAGACAATCGATCTTGCGAGTCCTCGTTAATAACATCTTGAAACTCTAGCGACGCTTGCGCACGGATATTTGCGGGCGCGCCTCCAATTTCCATCTCTGCTTGTGCGTGAGGCTTGCCCTGCTCCCTCGTCAAAAGCCGAAATAACTCATCATGGCTCGCCTCTATAGTGTCCGCTATGGCGTGTAGAACGTCTCGGCGTTCCTCTATTGAGGTTTTTGACCAAGACTTGAATGCCTGACGCGCTGCAGCCACAGCCTCGTTAAGCTGTTCCTCACCACAAGACGGTACCTTACCGATTATTTCTTCGTTGGCAGGATTTACGACATCCATCCACCGATTTGTTGCGATCATTTTGCCGTTAATCAGATTCCTATATTCTTCGATCATTTTTTAGTCTCCTCTCGCCGTTAAACTGAAGTTTTGAATATCGGTGCAATTCCCTCCACCGCACTTTCCTGGTCATCAAATTAGCCGAATGAGTCTCCTTGGTCCACAAAAGTAGTTGATGCCAGATCGCTGTCTTTTGGACACTATCGAATTGTCCGTTTTCTAGCGCCGGTCAAAATGCCTGTCGCAACGATAGCGCATCTTTTTCCAGAGCACGATATGCACTCGCGTCTACCGTTGATTTTGCCTGGTCGGCTTTGCAGCGAATTCTAAAATTAAGCCTTTAAGCCGGCGCGCTGGCAATAGTCGATTTACTCAAGGTCCCACCCGGCCTGCCTGCAGCCTTGGTTCTACCTTCATGACTGGCCGAATCTATTCGATTAATCTTGAAGTCTTTTTCAACCATGTTTCGAGCAGCCCGAAGGATTATTCAGAAACGGGATAAAGTTCGTATGCTACAACCCTGCCACTGTTTTCCCCAGCATCGCCATCGTAATATCGCGCTCCGACAGCTAGAACTCCGCCATCAGCGCTCAACCCGGTCGACCATGCGTATGCCTCAGCCTGACCTCCATTTATGGGGTCGCCAATCGGTCTCCAGGCTCCTTGAGAAAAGCGATAAATTTGAATCACGCCCGATTTGGCAAGGTCATTATCTGTGACGTTGGTAGGCGCAGCTTGATGACTGCCGCCGCCCGCAGATATCGTGCCCGAAGAACTACTCGCGGCTGTGGGTAAATCGCAACTCTCATTGACATAAGTAAGCGCGTTCGCATTATCAGTGCCGCTAGATGACACCGCGATTAGCGAGCCATCTCTGCTCATGCTATGCCTGCCAAAATCCGTTCCATTAGCTCTACTCGATCCAATAATGGGACATCCCTGTTGAACCCACGTACCATTTCGCCACTTAAAAACACGAAGAGCCCCAAAGTCGGTAGCAAAGTCATCTGCTCCTGGAGAAGCGACCGACAGCGTCATGCCATCGTCGCTCATATCAATATAGCTCATGTCATCGCCAGGAGAACCCAAAATATCATCGCCCAGCCTTACCCAATCTCCCTCTGAGAGGTACCACGCCCGAACTTTGCCAGCCGAATCAGTTTGACCAGAAGCACTGAAATCGCGCTCTGCAGAAGCTATCAGATTGCCACTGCCGGCAATCGCTACGTAACTACCAAATTTTCCGCCATCCTCTTCGCCCCACAATATCGATCCAAGTTGCGACCATTGATCTTGATTCTGAGAGGAAGAATCGGTGCTGTCGCGGATTAAGCGGTAGACACCAACTGCATCAGTGTCTGTACCGGACGGATTCACGGAAGAGCTGATCCCCACGATAAGTTGCATCGACTCAGGGCCTGAGGAGAATTTCAGATTAGCAATAGGCGGAGACTCTGTGCCTCCTTGCGAATAAGGCCAGGCCTCAAGCGTCTTACTCTGAAATTGCAGGGATCCCTGACCATCTTCGTAAAGCCTAGCGGTTTGCACTTGCGTTTGCCCGTTGGGATAACTCGCCGAAGCCATAGATGCTGCCACGTATGAGCCGTCTCCTGAGATTGCTACTTCTCCCCCCATGGGTCCATCGGAGTTGCAATCGGCTGTGCGCTTTTCCCAATCGCTAAGCGAACTCGACCAATCGAAAATCGAGACCCCGCAGGTGCCATTACCATGACCAACCGCCATTCGGGTGCCGTCGTCCGTCAAACTCACGATTCCTGATTTTTGGCCCGCAATGGCGCCTTCGATAGCAGAACCAACCGCTCTGTATGCTAAAACCGATTTCGGATCCGAAGGATCCGAGCCAAATTTTGCTTCGGTCGTGTCCAAGAATCCGTCGCCATCAGTGTCTAGATCCACCGACATCCCGAACGCTTGACAGCTTTGATCGCACGAATCCGGTATCCCGTCGAAGTCACTATCGGGTAGCGAGCCTATCGCGATAAACGGAAAGCCATCATTCAAGTCCGGGCGACCATCACCATCGTCGTCCGAATCGGCGTTATCGCCCACACCATCCAAATCGGTATCCGACCAGTCTGAAGCATCCAAAGCGAAAGCATCTTGAGAGTCCTCCACTCCGTCTCCATCGTCGTCTGTGTCCGACGTAAGACCAGAGTCTCGTCTACATACGTTGTCGCAGACATCGGGAAGCCCATCTGAATCTGTGTCAGTTACATTGCCGGCGATGAACGGGAAAGCATCTAAGGTGTTCACCGAGCCATCGCCGTCAAGATCGTTAAGATCTTCCTTTGACCAGATGTCGATATATTCTCGAATAAATAAAGCTGAGCCGCTATCTATATCGGACGAAAGAAAACCTGGTGCCAAGGTCAATTGATAACGCATCAAAATTATTGCTTGAGTATCGCTGCCTTGAATAATCGACACCTCGCGATATCTTTGATAGCTGTCGCAGTAGTCGCTTATGCCGTTACCGTTGGAATCAGTCAGGTTGCCGTTACAAGAATTCGCTTTGAGAAGTGGGGTCAACGCGTCAGTTTGGTCTTCAGCAAGATAATTGTAGGAGTAATTTATTGAGCTGAACTCCCGAGTTGTTTTATCGAGGGTTTGATAGTTGATTAGCTCCCCCTCTGTCTCAATTTCAAAGGCGGTCAGCCCCCAAAAGCTCAAATCTCCGTAATACTTTTCGTTAAATGGGCTACCTCTCGGCATCGAGCCCTCTTGGACAACGCCTGTCTTCAACAATTCCACTGGATCTGATGAGACCGCTTGAACTTTCGCCGCATGAGAAAACTCCGAGTAAGCAGAGCCGCTGGCGCTTGCATAGGCAAAAACTGAGGAATAGCTACCCTGATCGGCATACTTTGTGATGCGGATAAAATCGCTGCTTCCATCAAATTTGATCTTCAGTTCGCCAAGAGACCCAATCGACCATTGAAACGTCTGTCCACTAATGTTCATAGAGCCGGTTCCATCAGCGTTGAAGGTCCCAATGTCCGGCGAAATAAGATCATTGGTATCTCGTTCGTCGCCTTCAAGATCACCAGGCAACGCCCAAGATCCCTCGACTTCCGAGGCCAAAAACGGTATCTCCGCAGTTCGTATCGCGGTGCCGTCATCGAATTGTTCTTCCGATGGATAGACAAAATATGTTCGGATGGCGTAAATGGGGTCGCTAGTGAGAACAGGCTCGTTAGGGTCAACGTGCAGCGATGTGTCACTAAAATACGTTTCCTCGATGATCTTCTTATACATCAAAAAGCGATCAGTGCCTGAGTACAGCAGCCATGCGTCTTCTTTTGTGACGGTTTTCGTAAGGACCGTTTTTTCTATTTCGCCACCGAAATAAGCCGCGTAGGCATCGGAATCTACGTTGCTGTATTCGCTTGGTAATGTGGCGGCCATCGTCACCGAGTTTTCGACCTCATTACCGCTTGTATCATAAGATCTAAACTCTCCCGAAAGAATGCTGTTAGTAAGGGAATAAGTGCCGCTCCAGTAGGCACTCGCCGCGCTGTTTGAACGCCTGACAACGGAGCCGTTAGAAAGGAACTCATAGCTATTCCCACCCGAGAAAGCAGTAAATTTTGATGTAAGTTCGTCGGACTCGCCGACCTCGAAGACACGCTCAGGAAAATTCGTTGTATCGATAGCGAGCGCTGTTGAATACTTTTCGTCCCACGGGAAAGCATCTAGAGGCGAGGCGTCTGATCCATCAAGAGTTCCGTCGCCGTCATCGTCCGTATCAGCATTGTTACCAATGCCATCAGCGTCCGTATCCAGCGTTTCGGTCTCGTCTAGCGGAAACGCATCTGCCGTGTCCAAAACACTG
>CABZTD010000012.1 GCA_902528515.1 K189A clade bacterium | reverse complement strand
TGCAAACCTTGCCTCCCGCTGTCGATTTCTCTCCGCTTCAGCTGAGGAACCACTCTTTACTCGCTCAAAAAGCCCTTCAAGAGATGTAACCTCCGCTCCCGCCAATTGCGAAGCACCTATAGCTCCGAGCGACAAAACTAGACAAGAGACCCGTCGAAGGCTTTGAGAGAATCCAGCGGCTGCCGAACAAGCTCTTTTAAGTATGGTGTTGATCATAACTACTGTGCCTCCGGCACGTTAATTGGTAGCGATAGAAGCTCCGGAGGGGATTGTTTTCTGGCCACTCGTAACCCCAGCATGATTGGACGTCGAGCAGAATCATCGAGCCGCTCGAAGACGCGATTCTTTGAATTCCAGTGTCCACTCTCTTCCCCATCTAGCGTTTGGTAGTAGAGACCAACCCTGCCAATACGCAAAAAGTCTACGGTACGAACGACACCATTCATCGCCAGTTCACTGCGATACGCTTCAATCGTTCGTCCATAATCAACCTCGACCAAATAGGCCTCCATAATACGGCGAAATTTTTCGCCCGCAGTAACGTCTGCGCGGTCGATTAGTGCAGCAAGGTTTGCGACACGCTGTTCGCGTTCTAAGGTCAGAAATGGAGTGTCGAGTTCAACGATCTCTTTCAACGTTGACGTCATCTTGATCATCAGAGGCAACGCCCCTGTTTCGATATTCTCGATCTCTTCTGTCTGTCTAACGATGGATTCGATTTCGCGAGCTTGCGAATCTATAAGCTTCTGCAGTTGTACATTGTAGATTTCGAGGCTCTCTAAACGCTGTGAAGCAGTTCTAAACCGTTGCAAATCCCTTGCCTCTGCATCTGCCAAGGTATTTATTCTTTCTTGACTTGCTCGTGCCGCAGAGTCGGAATTTGCTTGCTCCGCCAAAGCGGGAGACAACTCGTCGACCTCTGCATACGCTAGCCCGAGCGACATGCCGATGAAGAGGAACATCTGGGCCGTGAGTACTTTTTTCATAACCTTTTTTCCTACGTCTAGAGATTTCTTCAACAATTCACCGCGGTAAGAATTGCGATCCCCGGGTCCTATGTGTTTATCAATCGAGGACATAGGTACCCGCTTCCTGCAAATCCTATGCCGCGATCGTTTAAACCGCCAACTCGAAGCCTTTTTGTTACCGCAACTTTTTTCAGGATCGATGAAAGGCAAAACTCTTGATTTTCCCTTTGTTTGACCGCGTTCAACTTTAAGGGTCGTCCCGCATTTGTCTCATTAGCAACATTCGCGCAGAGAGCCAAGAACGATTTGGGTGCCTCACATATACCTGCAGCACCAAAGTGGTGCGGATTTATCTCTTAGCAGACCGCTGGTCACTTCGCCCATAACCTTGATCCAACATTCACTTTCGTTTCATTCACTCGCTTTGCTAAGGTTATTGGCTAACCAAGGAGCAAATTTTGACCGACTATCCTCGCGATATGCTGGGTTACGCGGGTAATCCGCCATTGCCGCAATGGCCTAATCAAGCCCGCTTAGCATTGCAGATTGTTCTTAACTACGAAGAAGGCGCAGAAAACAATATTTTGCATGGCGACGCCGGCTCTGAGACGTTTCTGTCAGAAATTATTAACGCCGAATCGTTCAATCAGCGTCATATGAGCATGGAATCTTTGTATGAATATGGAAGCCGAGCAGGATTTTGGCGATTGCATGATCTGCTAAATGATTTATCTATACCAGTAACGGTCTTCGGCGTTGGAATGGCCATGGAGCGTAATGCTTCAGTGGTTGAAGCTATGTTAAGAGCGGATTGGGAAATCGCCAGTCATGCCTATCGATGGATAAGCCATCAGACGATGCCGTTAGAACAGGAGCGAGAGCAAATCGCCTTGGCTTTTGAAACACACCAGCGTGTTACGGGTAACCCGCCCCTCGGTTGGTATACCGGAAGGGACAGCCCCAATACCCGCAAGATCTTGTTGGAGTATAGCGGACTTCTCTACGACTCAGATTCCTACGCCGACGATTTACCCTACTGGCATATCAACGAAAATCGGCCTCACCTGATTATTCCCTATACCCTCGACACCAACGATATGCGTTTTGCCACCCTACAGGGCTTTAATTCTGGCGATCAGTTTTTTACTTATCTAAAAGATGCTTTTGATCAGCTATATGAGGAGGGAGCTCACTCTCCGAAAATGTTAAACATCGGTCTTCATTGTCGAATAACTGGAAGGCCTGGTAGAACTCGAGCATTAAAACGATTTTTAGAGTACGTCTCGGCGCATAAAGACGTCTGGATATGTCGGCGAGTCGATATTGCGCGACACTGGTATGCTCACCACACCTCCTCTTGACCAAACACGCAAGATTTATGCAGATCTATTGCTGAAGGTAATAAATCATCTCGTTCCGCTGCATATCAGTAAGACTTTGCATGTTACCCAGGGGCATGTAACCGCTCTTCAAAGAGCTCAATGTAGCGGCCCTGTATCCATCCAAAGCTTGAAGGCTGTCCAACACTATCCCGCCGGGAGCCACTGCATACCCTGGAAATGAAGGTTTATTCGCATGACAGTTACCGCAATGCTGCTGCACTAATAACATCATCTCTTGATCTGAAAGTAGGTTGCTCGAGATCTCATTTCCAGCATCCAAGGAGCTACTTGCAAGGCGGTCTCCCACTGTTGCAATGACTACAAATAAGGCTGAGGAAATGATCAAAATGCTCGGTCTCGAGATACCCTGATGGCGTAAATTGAAGAAGTGTCGAAGATATGAGGCATTGAGCATCAGGAAAATAAGAACAAGCCAGGCCCACGAATGGCTGTAAATGAACATGGAATGATTCGAGAGCATGCACAAAACTACGGGCAAGGTGAGATAGTTGTTATGCAGGGAGCGTTTGCGCGCTGCCAGAGCAGGCCCGGGATCGAGCTCCCTGCCGGACTCAATCGCCCGGACCAGAGCCTTCTGTCCAGGTATAATTCCTAAAAAGACATTTGCTGCCATGATCGTCGCAATAGCAGCTCCAACATGGATGGGCGCAGCTTTGAGGCTAAAAAGGTGAAACGATAGCCAACAAATGGCGCTAATCCAGAGAAACACCAAACCAGCGAGCCAGCTCTTTGCGAGTTTTTCGAGCCTAACTAAAATTTCATAACCCAAGAGAGAAAGCGCAATGAACCCTATGCTTGACGCGATGGCAATGCTGGGATCCTGAACCAAGCTTTGCTCATCAATGAGATAGGTTTGTGCGCGTCCGTAGTAAAGTAGGATAAGAAGCGCTGTACCAGATAGCCAGGTGGTGTACGCCTCCCACTTAAACCAGTGAAGTGTCGATGGCATCTTTGGCGGCGCTAAGTCATATTTTTGCACCTCATAAATACCACCCCCGTGAATGGCCCAAAGCTCCCCTTGCAGACCTTTGCCCAGCTTTTCCCCGGAGATAGGACGAAGGTTCATATCCAACCAAACGAAATAAAAGGATGCGCCAATCCAAGCAATAGCAGTCACGATGTGCAGTGTCCGAAAGAAAAATATTGACCATTCAGCCAGATTTAAGTCTATGCCCACGTTTGATTAGTTCCTTCATAAACGAGCTCTCCTGAGATATAGCAACGACGAATACTGCGGTCATCACTGAGCATCATGATTGCAAATAGTTCCTCGGTTAGATCGACGCAAGTTCCCAGACGCCCAGCCAACTGACTTGGCTTCGTCGGATCAAACACAACAAGATCAGCGGAGAGACCTGATTTCAGTTGTCCTATCTCATCTGCCAACCCAAGGGTCGATGCGTTACCTGCAGTAATGGCGTAGAACGCTTCGAAGGGATGGAATCGTTGACCCTGTGCCTGCGCAACTTTATAGGCTTCCACACAGGTGTGTAACATGGATAAACCTGTCCCGCCTCCAACATCACTCGCTATCGACAGATGAGACCTGGGAATCGACTGAATGTCTAAAAATCCACTCCCAAGAAAAAGATTCGAGCTCGGGCAAAAAGCAATCTTTGCACCAGCATCAAGTAGTCGAGCACGCTCATTAGAGGACAAATGAATGGAATGGGCAAAGGTCGCATCGCTACAGTTGAGACCATGCCCTTCATACACATCCAAGTAATCTCGAGCATGTGGGAACAATCGCCCAACCTCGGCTATTTCTTGCAGATTCTCAGAAAGATGGGTTTGTAAAAGCACGTCTGTATGCCCTTGCAGTAGCTCTCCGCAGAGCGCTAACTGCTCGTCACTGGAAGTGATCGCGAACCGTGGCGTCAGCGCATACCTAGCACGGCCTTTACCATGCCAACGATTAATCAGCTCCTCGCAATCTCTGGCACAAGGAACCGGTGGTTGCGTCAATTGCTCAGGAGCGTTGCGGTCCATCATCACTTTACCCGCAACAAGAGCCATGTTTTTCGTTTCCGCAGCAGAGAACAGTGATTCGCAAGAGTGCGCGTGAACCGTTGTAAACACCTGAGCGCAAGTAGTGCCTAAGGCAATGATACGATGAAGAAAATGCTCTGCCTGCGCTGCCGCAAAGGCGGGGTCACAGAACGCAGTCTCTGCAGGAAAAGCATATCTTTCTAGCCAGTCAAGAAGCTGGTCACTGTAACTTGCCAGGATCCCGAGCTGAGGCATATGCACATGTGTGTCTATAAAGCCAGGGAAAATAATGCAAGACCGCAGGTCCTCGCATTCGCTGAGCGCATTTCCTTTGACTTCAAAATCGCTGGCGTCCATGACCGCAGTAATTTTTCCGTTCTCTATAACTAGAACTCCGTCGCTTTGCTCCTCTACCGCTGCCGCGCCATCAGAGTTTCTAACAAAGCTCATGAGTCTCGATCTTAACTTTAGCGCACCCACGATTAGCTACCTCGATAAGTCGTATAGCCGTAGTTACTAAGAAGAACCGGAATGTGTAATCGGGAACGGGAGCCGTCCAGATGAAAAATTATTTCTATCCGCGGGAAAAGCAGATCATGTTCACTGGCTCCATGCGTTTGTCGGTAACCAACGATATCGAATACTAATCGATAACTTCCTGACCCAAGATCTACGGCACCATCCCAAGCCTCAATACGACCGTCCTCATTGGTAATAGCTGACGAAATAAGCGCGTCCTCGGGATCATATAGTTTTACTGCCAAGCCAGGTGCAGGTAAGCCGGATACAAGATCCAATACGTGCGTGCTTAGTTTGGTTCGTCCGTTTGGCGTCATCCTGGTAATCTCGGCTTGCTTGTTAGTTTTAACCTGGGAAGCTGCTGCACCCGTGTCCAGTTCCCCTAGCAGGGCACTCGGCGATCCAGTTCTTCGCGCCCCAATGCCTCACATCAAGCGTGTGACTCAAAGGCAGTTGCAATGCGCGCTTGAAGAATTTTGGTTTGCTCAGCCACCGCCTGCGCAAATTCTTCCTTCGTCGAGTTACAAATTCTCGCTTGAAGGGCTAAAAGCATTTCTTCGGCACTCAAGTCCCTCGCAAAAACAATAAAAATAAATCCATGTCGATTTTTGTAAGCCGAGTTCAAACGCGCTAATGCTTCCAGCGTATCATCGCTTGCATTGAGCACCTGTCCTTGTTCAGCAAATGCCTTATCTGCGCGGGCGTCGTTGGACGAAAATTTTTTTTTAAGAAGCTCTATATCGCCAATCAACGGATGTGCTGCCAACGCCTCCTCCATCTCAGAAACGGAGGCATTGCACCATCGCTCCACACAATAGGACTCGAGCTGTTGAATACTTTGAAAAGGTCTCTTGCTGGCAACATCTATTGCCCAATTTACGCAGTGGCACCAACCCATAGCCGTATCTCTCGCTGCATCCGCAGCGCAACCATTGAATTGCGCGAGATTGCTCATAGGAAAAGTCCAGGAACTTCGTTTTTCAGATGACGATTGCTAATTTCAACAATCTCCTCATTTGCACATTCTGATTGCCGGTGCTCAGGGCTCGCAGAGGACGATGGAATTACTTCAGAGGGACCGTCTTCGCTTAGGCAACTCTTCCGTGTTATATCTCGAAGCAGTCGAGCTACTACGTCAATCGCAATCGCACTAGGCTCCTTAAATTGAATGTCTCCATCTCCAATGGGACAACAAACCCTAGCTAATTCGTTAATCGTGGCACCATCTCGCTTTAACCGTGCGGAAAAACTTTTCCACTTAGTCTTCGAACCAATCATCCCGAGAAAAGCAAGATCGGAACGTCTAGTTAGATACCTCATAAGTGTGAAATCAATAGCGTGATCGTGGGTCAAAACGAAGACCCATGAATTCCTTGGTACTAAGCTCGCCAACCCAGGGCCGTCTAACAACGCTTCACTAAGTAGGACCTTTTGCTGAGCCCCAGATTTGTCCAGCCAATTCTGTCTAGAGTCTATAAGCTTTGTTCGCACGGGCAGGTTTTCAAGCAAATGCGATATCGCTTGACCTACGTGTCCCGCGCCAAAAATCACAACTTCAGGCATATCACAAAGCAATGGCTCGAAGAGTAAAGTCACGGACCCACCACAACACTGCATAGCAGTGGCGGCTAGAGGATAATGCTCTATCTGTTGCACAGCTGGCAGGATCCCCTCCAATATTTTCCGAGATCTTTCAATAGCCAGTACTTCTAGTTGACCGCCCCCAATCGTATCGAACACCTCGTTACTGGTTACTACCATTTTCGACCCACCGTATCGAGGAGCCGATCCCTTGACCGCTAGTATGGTGATCAAAACGTGCGGATCCGCAGCAGCGCGAGTCTGCGTAAGGCCACTAAGCCAGTTTGTCATTTGCCGCATACTTTCCTCCGTAGCTACCCGTGCGTTTTGCCGCACAGTCTATCGTCTGGTTTGTCCGTCCTCGCACTAGCTTGTTTTTCCTTTCACATGCTGGATGCAACGGTAAACCTGCTCAGGAGTGGCTGGCACGGTCAAGGGAGGTATTTGGCGATACTCAGTGAGGCTCGCGCAGGCATCGCGCAGAGCACACCAGACCGAAATAGCCAACATAACCGGAGGTTCACCCACTGCCTTTGAACGATGCACGGTAGGCACAGAATTTTCCTCTTCATAAAATTCGATAGTGATATCTTTGGGAACATCATGCGCAGTCGGTATTTTGTAGTTTGCAGGCCCGTTAGATACGATTTTCCCACTGCTATCCCAGAGCAGTTCTTCCGTTGTCAGCCAACCCAACCCCTGCACAAAACCACCCTCAATTTGGCCTCTATCAATCGCAGAGTTCAACGACCGGCCCACATCGTGCAATATATCAACACGACCAACTCGATAGTTTCCGGTTAATGTGTCGACCAAAACTTCCGATACCGACGCTCCGTTAGCAAAATAGTAAAAGGGGTTTCCAACGCCAGCATCTTTATCCACCGAAATATCGGGCGTCCTGTAAAATCCTTTCTCTGAAAGCGACACCCTCGCCATATACGCTTTACCCACGAATTCCGAAAAAGGCAAAGACTCTCCGGGATTTCCCCGACTGTTCACCATGCCATTAGAAAAAATAAGGGGATCAGTCCATCCTAGTTCCTGCTTGGCAAAGCTGGTTAATCTAATCTTAATTTGCTCGCAAGCATTCAGGGCGGCCATACCGTTCATGTCCGCCGCTGATGACGCTGCGGTAGGAGAAGCATTCGGCACCTTGTCCGTTCGGCTGGCGGTATTCAGTACCTGACTGATTCTGAGTCCAAAGGCATTGGCTACGATGGCTTGAACCTTGGTATACAAACCTTGACCCATCTCAGTGCCGCCGTGATTCACTTCTACGCTGCCATCAGTGAAGATGTGGAGCAGTGCCCCAGCCTGGTTAAGGTGCGTTGCGGTGAAAGAAATCCCAAACTTCACCGGATTAAGGGATATGCCTTTGCGCCACCTTGGTCCGCTCGCATTGTAAGCCTTGATGTTTTCACGCCTAGACCAGTAGTCGCTTCTGGCGACCAACTTCTGCACCAAATCAGGCAAAACAATTTGGCCCACGTCTTGCTGATAGGGGGTGGTGCTAAATCCGGGTCGGTATAAATTTCGCTCTCGGAGCAACAGTGGCTCGATTTTTGCTGCGTAGGCCAAATTGTCCATCGCAGCCTCCATTGCCAACATACCTTGAGGACCGCCGAACCCACGAAATGCGGTGTTTGATACCGTATTTGTTTTACAACGGTGTCCAACAATACGGCTCTTCGGCAAAAAATAAGCATTATCGACATGAAACATCGCGCGATCGACGATTCCATCGGACAAATCCGGTGAGTACCCGCACTTACCCGATAATTCAAAATCACCGCCCTGCAACAGGCCCTCGCCATTGCAGGCCAAAGCGATTCGGACTTTAAAATCATGCCTTTTTCCAGTCTGCACCATGTCACTACTTCGCGGCATTCGGTACTTAACTGTCTTGCCATTTCGATTAGCAAAAATAGCCGCAAGGCAAGCCAAAGGTGCGGCCTGACTCTCCTTACCGCCGAAGCCCCCTCCCATGCGTCGACACTCTACGGTTACACGATGCATCGGCCATCCTAGGACTTTTGCGACAGCACTTTGTACCTCGCCTGGATGCTGCGAGGAAGTTGCTACAAACATACCGTCATCGCGAGGGCTAGCGAAAGAAGCCTGCGGCTCCAGATAAAAATGTTCCTGACCTCGGATATATAGCTCGTTGGCGACCTGGTGGTCAGACTCTTTGATTACGCTGGCGATGTTACCGTCGCCCCAGCGTCTGCTAGGCGTAACAAAGCTTTTGGCAGCCATAGCAGAGTCCACATCCAATGTCGGCTCGGTTATCTCGTATTCAATGACCGCTTTTGCCACAGCGAGCTGTGCCTGCCTGAGGCTTAATGCAGCAACGGCAAATATTGGCTGAGCCACGTATTCTACCAGTTGACTAGAAAGTAGCCTGTCGCCTGGCAAAAGCGCTCCGACCTCGTTTTCACCGGGTATATCGGTTGAGGTAATAACATCCACCACGCCCTCGCTAGTGCGAACCTCAGTTAGATCAACCGATTTCAGCCTGGCACTCGCGTGCTCAGATACTCCAACCTCGACATGCAAAGCGTTACCAGGAAGTGCTACATCGTCGACATAGAGTGCAGAGCCGGTTACATGAGCCGTGGCCGACTCATGAGGATATGGAAGCATTTCTGACGCTTGATTAGTCTTTTTAATATCGCCAGAAGAGTTTAGTTTCGGATCAGGATCTCTTACGTTCATATCAGGCAGTCTTTTGCTCAAGTGCCAAACGATCTATCAGCATGGTCTCTGCCATTTGCAGGCGGTAATTAGCGCTCGCACGAACATCACTAATCGGATTGATTATCGAATCCAGCTCAACTTTAATCTTGCCGTGATCAATCCCAGACAATGGTTGGCCTTTCAATATAGCCTCTAAAGCCGATATTCTCATTGGTATAGGAGCAATTCCACCGTAGGCAATACGAGCCTCTTGTACGACATCTCCATCGTGAGCCAAAAAAATAGCAGCGCAAACGCTGGAAATATCGTCCTCGTAGCGTTTGCTAATTTTTTCAAAGGAGAGCTGCGACCAATCCTGCGGAACATTGAATTGTACGGAGGCCAAGTACTCATCAGGTCTCAGACTAGTCTGGCGATAACCCAAAAAGAAGTTTGAGAGGTGAACCAGACGACTGGAGCCGGCGCTTTTCAAAACAACTGATGCGTCTAAGGCTAACAATAACGGCGACCAATCCGCGATGGGTGATCCTCCGCAAATATTGCCGCCGATAGTGCCTCGATTACGAATCTGCGGCGATCCAAATCGGGTTAACAACTCCCTAATAGCAGAAGACTGGTAAGGCGCTTCGGTGAAATAGGCAAACAACTCGGAATGGGTCACGCAAGCCCCAATCTCTATAGTGCCATCCCTGGCCGTAATTTCTCGGAGACTTGGAATGCGCGAGATGTCTAAGATGGTCTCGTGTTGCTCCAGTTGTTGGTTTACTGCGACCCACTCATCGGTAGCTCCCGCAATGATCGTTGACCTCGAACAATCCGAGGGAGAACGCTGCTCAAGGCGCTGCGCGACCATTGTTTCATTTTGTGCAATTTGATAACTCTCATCGGAGCTGCCTGAACAATTCTCGGGAATATGAGGCTTCTTAAGGGCGCCTTGAGGCTCCCACATGCGGACATGTCGAAGCTGAGCTGCTTCGCCTACACCGCAAGAGGCCATACCGGCTTTAATAATCGGCCAATAACCCGTACACCGACATAAATTACCGCTGATAGCAGCAATGATATCCTCCCTTTTATTTTTTTTCGGTGCATCCGGGAGCAAACTATGGGCTGTTAAAGCCATTACGAACCCTGGCGTACAAAATCCGCACTGACTTCCATGGAAATCGATCAAGGCTTGTTGCACAGGATGCAACGTCTTTTGGTTAGCTATTCCCTCTATCGTGATGATGTTCTTACCCTGCATCGCTGCAGCAGGGGTTATGCACGCATTAACGGCCAAAGTTTTACCGTGGGCATCTTCCACAATAACCGTGCATGCGCCACAGTCACCGGATCCACAACCTTGTTTTGTGCCTTTGAAATTTAGCGTATCTCGTAAGAAGTCAAGCAGGGAAATATTGTGGTCGGGTATATCCGCAACCACCTTCGACCCATTTATGTTAAATCGCGTCGAGTTCATTTTGCGTCGGTATCCAATTTCGGCGACTCTTGCCGCGAAAATATCGCAGCGGGCTTATGGCTAGTGCCACGAATATCACTCATGTTTTACCTACATTTTTAACGAGAAGAGCATACAGAGCTTCCACAGTCACTACCGTCTAACTTATTTATCGATGTGTCTATACTCAGCTTTCTCATCTGACAATATGCAATTTGTCGGCCAAGGAAATGACCAATTTGGAATTAAAGCAGCGATGCAACAAAACCAAGGCAACGTTTGGATAAAAAACCCTCGCAATATTTTTGGAATCGACTCCGAGAAGAAACTAGTGGAAGGTTTAGTTTTGCGCGACGGCAAAGTCGCCCAAATATTGGGCCCAGGCGAATCGATCACTGCCCCAGTGGATGAAATAATCGACGCGAGCAACCTAGTTGTCTTACCCGGCCTGATAAATACCCACCACCATTTCTATCAGTCTCTCACTCGCTCTATGCGTGATGCCATAAATAAGCCCTTATTTCCTTGGTTAAAAACGCTTTATCCAGTGTGGGCCGAGCTGACCTACTCTGACATCGAGATAGCTACTCGTATAGTTTTGGCTGAACTGCTGCTCTCGGGTTGTACCACGACCGCTGATCACCATTACTTGTTCAGCGAGAATTGCACCGACCCACTAGACGTTCAGTTCCAAGTTGCTACAGAAATGGGTGTAAGAGTCATTCTTACGAGAGGGTCGATGAGTCTCGGTGAAGACCAGGGCGGTTTGCCACCGAGAAAAGTCGTGCAAGGCGAAGGCGACATACTCGCGGACTGTGAACGTTTACTTGCGCTATGGCACGATCCACAGCCTTACGCAATGAATCAAGTAGCTCTAGCCCCTTGCTCGCCTTTCTCCGTAACGCCGGCTTT
This sequence comes from K189A clade bacterium, assembly GCA_902528515.1. Taxonomy (GTDB): domain Bacteria; phylum Pseudomonadota; class Gammaproteobacteria; order Pseudomonadales; family Azotimanducaceae; genus UBA4421. The sequence goes on along the minus strand of CABZTD010000012.1, from coordinate 41,718 downwards.
GTTACGCGAAAGTGCCATTCTTGCTAATCGACATAACGTAGGCCTGCATACCCATTTGGCAGAAACTGAGGAAGAAACGGAATTTTGTCATGCTAAATTCGGCTCCAGGCCACTAGATCATCTCGAACAAAATGGTTGGCTCAACGAACGAACCTGGTTCGCTCATGGAGTACACTTTAGTGTTAAAGAAATGCAACGCATTGCATCTGCCGGAGCAGGCATAGCTCACTGCCCCAGCTCCAATATGCTCCTTGGTTCAGGTTTATGTCCAATCGACCAACTGCGTAAAACAGGCGTTGCGATCGGACTAGGCGTGGATGGGTCGGCTTCAAACGACCACTCTAATCTTATGCAGGAAATACGGCAGGCTTATCTATTGCAGCGCATGACTAACCCTGACTATTCCCATAAGGAGGCTCTCAAACTAGCGACCTGCGGCGGTGCCAGTATCTTGAATCGGCCCGAACTGGGACATCTAAATGTTGGTGCGGCTGCGGATATCGCAATGTTTAGCATCAACGATCTGCGTTTCAGCGGCGCCCAAGACCCCTTAGCCGCACTGGTAATAAGTGGAGCACACACGGCACACCATGTTTTAGTCGCTGGCCAATGGCGCGTCCGCAACGGAGAGCTTGTCGACATCGATACATCCCTGTTGACGCATCAGCACAATGCCGCGGCTCTAGCGCTATGGCAACGCGCGGGGATAGCCTAGACCGTTTCCAGTTTAGCCACTGCGCTCCTAGTTATACCGATCTCGGATAAACGAGCAGCCGCAATAAAACACAGGTCTTCGCGCCAAGGCGCTGCGATTATTTGAACGCCCAGACCAGGCATAGGACAAGACTGATTGAATTGAGGTAGCGGCGAGCAAATCACAGGCAAACCAATGCACGAAATGGGTTGGGTAAAATAACCTAAATTGGCACGAACGTTTAATTCATCACCACCCATGAGCATGGTTTTTTGCCCCAATAAAGGTGCCCGAACAGGTGTAGCAGCCGCTAATAAAATGTCGAAACGAGCCAGGAGCCGTGCCGCTTCCTTTGCATATTGCCTGCGCAGTCGTTGCGCGCGAATATACCAGGCCGCTGGCAAAAGATTGCCCGCAATAAAGCGATCGCGTGTCTCAGGATCAAACTCCTCAGCACGGGCTAGAATTTTCTCAAAATGAAGGTTGGCACCTTCTACATTCGTTATCAAAAAAGCGGCGCTTCGGCCAGCCTCAGCGAGCTCTAGTTCGCATTGCTCGACAACTGTTGAAGAGGAGACTAAGGCGTCTGCACACTTACTGACCAAGTTTGTCGCCTCCCTAAATTCCGGAGGACGAAAATAACCTTCCAGGAGGCCGACTCTCAACGGCCGACCGATGGATTTTTCGAGGTTAACTAACTCCGATGGTCGATCTGCGCAAGCATGGTCTGTTGAATCGTAGCCCTGAACACAATTGTATGCCGCCGCCAAATCGGGAACCGAGCGAGCCATCACTCCAACGTGATCTAGACTGTCACAAAACGGATAGACGCCCGTGCGTGGCAATCTACCGTATGTAGGCTTAAGCCCGTAGACACTACAGAAGGCGCTCGGCACCCGAATACTACCGTTCGTGTCGCTTCCTAGTGTTAGTGGCACTATTCCAGCAGCTAGAGCCGCACCGCTACCAGAGGATGAGCCACCAGACATATGGGCCAAGTTCCAAGGATTTCGACAGGGTCCATAGTGCTGGTTCTCGCCCGTAAAATCATAAGCAAATTCGCCCATGTTGAGGGAACCAACAAGCACACCGCCTTGTGCCTCAATACGCTGCACCAAAACGGCATCTGCAGCAGAAGCAGAATTGCCCGAGAGGATTTTGCTGCCAGCAACAGTAGTTTCACCAGCTACATCAAATAAGTTTTTCACCGCAAAAGGAACGCCGGCCAATGGGAGCTTCGTTCCTTGCTGCACCATTTCATCCACCACGATTGCGCGATCTAAAGCACGTTCTCGATAAATTGCAGTAAAAGCATTAACTGCTGGATTGAACGCTTCAATGCGGGAAAGACAAGAGGCAATTACTTCGGTAGCTGTCACCTCTCGAGAAGTAACGCGCTGGGCAATCTTAAGTGCGCTGTCCTCGGCAGTCTCATCAGCCAGCCGCATTCCCTTAAAAGTCCTCAGACAGGGTTGCTTCATCTGCCTCCACAGGTCTAAAAACGCCTGCCAAATCGCAGCAATCTTGATCGAGCTGAACGGCAAATACCTTCTTAGCCATAAAACTCGCGGTCTTGAGGTTCATAAGTACTCCTTCTCGATACCTTGAATCGATCGGGCCAGTAAGAAAGTAAGCGACATGATCGAGATACTCTTTTGTATCGAAAGTATCTATTAGGCTTTGCTGTTCCGAGGTAGGCAGGGACATTTAAACGATTAACTCCGCTCTATTTTCTGGTTAAGAGATCTTCAGAGCGAGCTTCTGCAACCCGCAACATTGCTATCTTCTTAACTACAAAGATTCTGTCCCATCGACGTCTGTAAAAACAAGTAAACACTCAAGCGATTGCGCATTAGACGGCTCGAGGGCAAAGTGCGTCGAGAGATACACTATTAACAAAGTAATCACTATGCCTGAGGACCGTGAAGTTGTAGGCCCGAGTCTTATTTTTGGCCTCAACGACCGACCAGACCCTGCGAAAACGTTCCTTGCAGCCACTGCGCATCTATTCGCGATCGTCGCTAGCATTCTGACCGCGCCACTTTTAATCGCTAGAGCAGTAGGACTAGATTCTGAAGCAACACAATACGTTATAAGCGCTTCTTTGGTGGTATCGGGTATCGCCACTTTTATTCAAACGTTTCGGTTTGGCATCGTCGGATCAGGTCTCTTAGCCGTACAGGGCACCAGTTTTGCCTTTATTGGCACAATGGCCTACGCAGCTAGTCAACTACCACCAACAACGTCACAGGAAGAACTTTTAGGCGTCCTGCTGGGCACTGCCGCTGTAGGCGGCGGCATGATCGTATTTCTCAGCTTTTTTTTAGACGCGGTACGCAGAGTGATCACTCCTACCGTTACTGGTGTAACGATATGCCTTTTGGGCCTATCTCTGTTGTGGTCTGCCTTGGGTAACTCTTGGCGATTATTAAGCATGGCTAGCGACGATGAATTGCTACCGCTGACGTTTGAATGGTTGTTCACATTAGGAATCATCACGTTACTTGCCACTCGAAATAACCCTTATGCACGCTTGGTTTGTGTGCCTACAGGATTGTTTGCAGGATTAATACTTGCCGCAATTTTGCGCGGCTGGAGCATGCCTACACCGAACCTCGACGAGGAATTATTTTTATTACAAATAATGCCGGTATCCCTAAAGTTCAGCCCTGTCGCACTCTTGGTTTTACTACCTATATTTTTAGTTTCTCTTACTGAGACTATCGGTGACATAACCGCAACCAGCTTGGTGTCAAAACAGCCGATAAAGGGCAAAGAATATTTCGTCCGTCTTCGAGGTGGCGTGTTAGGCGACGGGTTCAACACCATCTTGGCATCTTTGTTGGGTGCCTTTCCCAACACGACTTTCAGTCAAAATAATGCTGTGATTCGGCTCACTGGAATCGCCAGCAGACAAGTAGGGTACCTGCTGGCACTGTTTCTAATAGTGCTAGGTTCTATACCAGCTGTAAGCTCGTTGGTGGTAAACATACCAGGTAGTGTGCTCAACTCTACCACTGCGTTTCTCTTCGCGATGATAGCTTACACCGGCGTCGAGATCGTCCGCGCCCATGCAAAACATAAAGGTCTGCGTGTATTAATCGTCTCAATCTGTGGCGCCTTTGGCTTAATATTTTTACCCCAATTATTGCTAAGCCTCGGAATAGAGACACCGGCATACGCTTCTATCTTGATGGGCTTTCCTGTCGCAACTGGAGCCCTTATCGCTATCGTAGCTGATAAGCTAATCCACTAATCTCTCGCAAACCCTCAAGGATCGCTACTTGAAAGATTCTTCAAAAGCCGCGTATCGTTTTTCTAAATCCCACTGTAAGGCGGCTTTTTCGTTTTTATCGAGAAAAACCTGACAATCCAAAGAAACCCCGTCATCGGCCGCCGACTCTCCCGCACATGGATCGACCATTTCACCGGCGAATGTATCCTCGAATAATGCAGCTCCTGGCAAAAAGTTGTACTGAAGAGCGTTCCTAGATAGCGCTCTTAGTCTTGCGTAGTTTAGGTCAAACGTCTGGGTAGCCAGCTGATATTCGTGTGTTAAATCAATACGAGAAACCCCTTCATCGTCCGTGGACAATGCCATAGGCACACCATATTCCATGTATAACTCGAAGGGGTGGTAAGGGTATTTAATCCCCAGTATCACGTCATTGCTTGTAAGGTTAATCTCTACCATGATCTCTTCCTCAGCCATTTTTTTTAGCAGCCTGTAGAGGTCAGGAGTGTGAGCGATGTCAACGGCATGGCCAACCCTTCGAGCGCCAGCTACATCAATCGCTTCTGTAATGTGCCAGCCTAAATGTTCGGGCGGAACCAGCCCAAGCGCTAGTTCACCGGAGTGAAGAGTTATCCCTCTCGTCTGCTCGGGAAACATGGTGCCGATTTCTCGAATGAACTCCATGTGCATGCTGTAATCGCGTAAGGCAATGGGATGATCCTCGGGCGCGACGAAGTTGAGCCCAACAATACGCGGATCAGCCTTAATTAGCTTGTATGCTAAGACGGTTTGTGCATAGACCTCCTCAGGAGCCCAAATTCGCAATACTTGAGCTAAATATCTTACTTTCACGTCACATCCAGGACTTGCCTGTTCGCTCTCACAGTTGTTGACCTTTCGAGCTTTGGCCTCCCATTCGTCTAGCTCACCCACAACGTTATCGACAATTTTATCGAGCTCGCCGTGATCAACGCGCATACCCAGCTCTTCCTCCAAATTCGCAGTAGCTTTGCCTAATAAGGCGGCCTCAAGCATGCCCGTGCTCTGCATTAGTTCAAGATAGACTATGTTTTGTCGCCCCGCTCGATGCGTTGCTTCGGCCAGCATCTCCCCTCTACGGCCGACAGTAGCTTCTGCAAATCGCGCGAAAGTGGCGAAAAATTGATTATGGCCGGACTCACCGCGCAACCTGAAATTACGCGTCGAAAGTGAATCAATAATTGGGTCAATAGTAAGCCGTGGGGTTAGGCGTCCTCCCGGGTAGACGTCGGCAAACGAAATCGCGTCGGCGGAGCAGGGGCCTGAAACAATCGATCTTGCAGAAACATCCCAGCATTTACCATCTTCCGCTGCCCAACCCAAATACGATTCTGCATAAATCGTCCCAGTAAGATGATTGTGCAAGTCTCCGCCCTTCGGCATTCGTAGCAAAAAGTTGCGCAATTTCACCGGATCATTCTTCGCAATCGCAAAGCCGGTCGCGGCATTCTTAGCATGGCTGTACGAGCCTGCTAAGAAAAGTGCCAGACTCGCCAGCAAAAGCATGAGAACGCGTCCCACCTCTGCACAGAAATTCTTTGTCACTCGGTTAAAACTCAAAATGGTTACCGCCCTTTTTTCAGCACTTTAGCTCAACGTACAGACATGTACCCTCTACCGGACTGCAAAAAAAGAGCCAATCCAGATAGCTTTTCTTCCTGATCGCACCACTTTCGTCCTCTCGCTAATGCCCGATCATTACAGAGGTACAACGGCGTTTTGAACGATAATCTAAGCAATATTTTCTTCAGCTTCTAAATAAACTCCGCACCATCAAAAGGCACAGCGTGTCCGATCTTTGTGCAAATTGACTGTCTTTTGTGATTTACGGCAGTCTTGTCAGGAGCAAATGCAGCCCCGCAGCGTGGCATTGTTTTTGCACCTTATTTCGGCAGGATATTCATCGATTCTTATTCAAAAGAAACGCCCGATGATGACCTTTAAGTGCTAGCTTCGTCAGTGGGCCAAAGAGGATTTTCAGTATGGATTCGACAACTGCCTTCGATGTCGATGATTTAGACCAGGCCGTTAAAGCATTCCGAGAGCTCGGCTTTGTGGTTTTACAGAATGCCGTTCCTCTCGCCGACCTCGACAAAATCGAGGAGGAACTCGGGGAGGCGCAGAACAAATTAATTAACGGACAGCTCGATGACCGGTATGGTACAGAGCTATTGGACGAGCCAGGCGCGACCTTCGAAGGGGAGCCGTTTCGTCATTATGTCATTAACTGCACCGAACTATCTGCAACAGCACTGTCCATCGCTAAATCGTCACTTCTCAAAACTTTTGCAAACGCGGTATTCGATCGCAGTGATTGTTGGTTAAACGACTACGCGCGATTTGGTGTCGTTTACCAAGATTCCAGAACAGATGAGGGTTCCAAGTATTCTAGGATCGGATGGCACGCAGATTACAACTCAGATGAAGGCAGTAAAGCTTGGCCAGGCTTCGCCTTCACTATTCACATCGACCCAACATCCGCAGCAAATGGGTTTTTGCGAGTTGTGCCAGGTTCTCACAAAATCGAAGTCCACAAGGACGAAATAGGTTCTTGGGCCTTCGATCATGTTCAAGGCGAAGTACCGGTTTTCGCAGACCGAGGAGACATTATTTTGCATGATTACCGTCTGTGGCATGCCGCTGCACGGGGCACTGCAGACGGTCTTTCTGGCAGGCGCCGACACGTGAGGGGCTCGTGGTATGCTGGTGAACGCTACGCGCCAGACCATGGCATTGGCACTTTTTACAAAAACGCATCACGCTGAATCTGTATCTTGCAATTTTCAATGGGTCACGCCTCGAATCAAATCTATTCTCCGCGGGTACTAATGAGGTTTTCCTAGTCGAAAAGAGGGATCAATGGCGGCCGACGAAAAAGGCACATCTAGCATCGTAATCGAAGAGGTGCGAAAACGTTTCGAATTGACGAACGGCCAATCCATCGAAGCGGTGGGACACGTCGATCTTGAGATTGCCGGAGGAGAATTTATTGCCCTGATCGGACCGTCTGGGTGCGGTAAGAGCACTTTATTGCGGATGTTGGCAGGACTAGAACAACCTAGCCATGGGCGTATCTCCATCGCAGGAGAGACTCCCGAAGAATGTATTAAACACCACGACCTTGGTATCGCAATGCAGGAACATGGATTAATGCCATGGCTTACAGCAAAGAAAAATGTTGCTCTTCCTTTTAGACTCGCAGGCCTACCTGTGGATGAGGACCGTGTCGATGAACTCCTAAATCTGGTGGGTCTCCAAGACTTCGCAGAAGCATTGCCAAAACAATTGTCCGGCGGCATGAAGCAGCGCATTAGTATTGCCCGTTCTTTGGTCCTACGGCCTCGGGTTCTGATCCTCGACGAACCTTTTGGGGCTTTGGATGCCGTGACGAGACGCCTAATGAATAACGAGCTTCAACGCATCTGGAGCCAAAAACCGACAACTACCATACTCGTGACCCATAGCGTCGAAGAAGCCATCTTTCTCGCCGATAGAGTCTGCCTGATGAGTCCCCGTCCGGGGCGGTTAGCGCTGATAGAACCGATTGAGCTTGAGAGGCCCCGCAAATTAGAAACAATGCAAGAACAGTCTTTTTTAAATTTGCTTGCCAAACTAACCGCCGCCCTAGACGAGGTTTGCATGCCCGAGGTTGCGACATGAGACCTGTAGCAAATTCGAGTAAATGGATCTTGGGGCTGGGAGTTTTATTCCTTGGCTGGGAGATAGCCGGCCAGCAAGAGTGGCTAGGCAAGGGATTACCCCCAATATCTGCAATAGTTACCTACGCTCTAGAACCTCGCAGTTACGAGTTGTTGATGCGTAGCGCCGCCGTAACTGCCACAAACGCTATATGGGGTTTTATTATCGGCTCGATGATCGGCTGGAGCATTGCATGCTCTGGACAGATCTGGCCGGCATTGAAAAAAGGATTAGACACGCTGTCTACATTCGTAAATGCGATACCCCTAATTGCACTTGGACCCCTGCTCATTGTAACGGTCGGGGAACAACTCACGCCGATGACAACAGCTTCACTGGCGGTTTTTTTTACCGTATTCGTAGCTGTACTCGGCGGATTTGAACGACTGCCAAGCGTACATCATGATGTAATTCATACATACGGCGTCAACCGATGGCGGGCTCTGATTCTCGTGTTATTTCCTAACGCCCTACCGAGCTTCATCGACGGCTTAAAGCTAGGAACAAGTGCGGCTGTGCTTGGTGCCATTCTGGGGGAGTGGTTCGGAGCGCCGGCAGGCCTAGGCGTCCTCATCGTGAGTTCTATGCAAAACTTTCAGATCACCCTACTCTGGTCAGCGGCGTTTCTAGGAACAGCGATGTCTGCTGCGGGCTTCTTTATCTTAGTTATCGTTCAACAAAAACTGCTGCCCCGATTCGGATGGTAGGCCAGCGCATCAGGCAATTTTGGACCCGCTATTGGGGCATCTTATTGCTATTACTTATTTGGCAGCTGGTAGTGGCGGTAAATAACCTAAACACCATAGTCGCGCCGTCTCCTAAGGCGGTTCTGTTAGCACTCATCAATGATGCTGAATTCTTCGCAATTGAGGCCGCGCGAACTACCCTAACAGCGTCTGGCGGTTTAGCTTTAGGGTTATTGCTCGGTTTTGCTACAGCCTGCTTGTCCTGGACTGCTCCAGTCTTGAGCGGTCTGCTAACTCCCGCAGCCTTACTCATTCGATCCATTCCAGTAGTCGCTTTCGTGCCTATTATCGTCAGAGTTTCAGGATACGGAACCCACACAGTGCTTATCGTCACAACATTTTTAACATTCTTCCCTTGCTATGTGTTCGCTCTGTCTGGATTTAACGACGTAACGCAAGTCAGAAAAGATTTTTGTCGCTCCGTGGGTTGTTCAACCAAAGGCATAAGCGGGTGGCGTTTTTTTCGCTATGTCGCTATGCCCAGCGCCGTTCCAAATATTTTAACCGCCTTGCAACTACTCGCCCCAACGGCACTGCTAGTGGCATTGGTCGCAGAGTTTTTAATCGGTAGTGACGGGCTAGGGTACGTCATGATTCGCGCGCGCAGCGACATGCAGATGGATAAGTCATGGGCCGCGGCCTTGTTAGCCTCAGCCTTATCAGTAGCATTCTTCGTTATTTTTAGTCAGCTTGACAAAAGGTATCGAAAAACTTGGCAAAGTTAAGGGACGACCGCCCGGAGAATAATGAAGTGAGCATATTGAACTTTGATCGCCGTCGTTTTGTTGCATCTATGGCGGCGGCGCCGGTGCTGGCTGCCATAGGAGGTTGCGGCGAATATGGGCCAAACTACAACGTCGAGGCGCCCAGAGTGGCACTGGCCTGGATAAAGAACGTCGAGTACGCAGGATTATTTGTAGCCGAACATATGAACTATTACTCAGAAGAGGGCATGAGACCAACGTTTTTATCCGGGGGACCTAACTCGCCTATGCCGTCTGTTAGTGTGTCGGCAGGCAATGCACAATTTGGATTTGACAACGACTTCCGTCGCTTTATGGATGCCGTGCTGCTTGGAAATGACTTGGTCATCGTAGGAGCACAATACCAACGCTCGCCGGGAGGCATTATCTCCCTCGCTCAACGACCAATACTTACACCAAAAGATTTGGTTGGCTGTCGCTTTTTGGGACAGGATGGCGTGGAGACCATTGTCGATGCGGTACTGACCATGGCAGGACTTCCTGTGGAGTATGACTACTTTCCTGCTGGTTATTCTGTCGCTGCGCTTGTCGAAGGACAGGGCGACGCATATTCGGCATTCGCCGTTAATCAACCAATCACCCTGCAAACCGAATACGGCATGAAAGAGGGAAAGGATTTTTTCTTTGTCAGTTGGGCTGAACTCGGCTTGGGTGGATATGCGAATATGATGTTTTGTAGACGGGAATTTTTAGAGGCTGAGTTCGATACGGTCGTCGGTTTTTTGCGCGGCACCATAAAAGGCTGGCTCTACAATGCAGCAGATCCGTCCTTTGCCCCAGAGCTGGTGGTTAATGGGCCTGGCAGGGATCTCGGGCTAGAAATTAATCAACAGAAAATTCAAAACGAGATTCAAATTGAGTACATGCATAGTGCTCTGACGGAGGAGAAAGGTATTTTTTGGATTGATCCTGACGATGTCGAGCAAAATATGTACCCCTCGCTGCGAGCTACGGGCAGAACGAATCTTCCGCCAGCTGCGGAGATTTTTGACACTCGCGCACTTCAGGCGGCCTATGAAGAAATCACAGTGCCGCTCACGCTTTGAGGCGGCAAAATCAATGTGCGGTAATTTAACAACGCACTAAAGGAGGTCTTATGAATTTTGAGTCTTGCGGAGTACTTCCACGGGTCCTCAATGATCTTGAAGCAGCGAAAACGGAGCTTGCGACTTCAGGAGCGGTGATATTTGAACCCATAGATTGCACTGAAGCCGGCACAAGGGCATTTGCTCAAGAGATGTTCGGAGATCGCTTGCGCGCGCTGCCAGAAGGCGCCCGGGTTTTTGAGGGGGGCGAGCACGATATTACGCGGGTTCAGGCAACCAATCAAAAAACAACCCCTTGCCATACTGATGGTTTTGCTTACGGAGATCTTTACCCTGATTTTATGTTGCTTAGCTGCGTAAAAGAATCAGAGGTTGGCGGGGAGAGTATTCTCGTGGACGGTTACAAAGTACTCGAGGCTTTAGCGACAGACGCAAACCTCTCCTGGGCAGCGAGAGCACTGCGAGAGCGTGAAATCGATCAGACAGAAACCGGAATGCAAACGTCGCTAAGCCCGATATGCATGGACAATGGTAAGGGCAGGACGATGGTAAGAAGGACCCTTGAGCAGCGGCCTGCAGAGAAATCTAAGGACCCGGAAAAGGATCAGCAGATGATCGACCTTTGGCGCGAAAGTATTGATGCGGCATCGCGTTTCGCCCCTCAATTTAAATTATTGCCAGGCCAGGTTGTTGTTGTTGATAACTATCGACTAATGCATGGGCGCCAGCCTTATGAGGACCTGAACCGAATGCTTTGGCGAGTATGGGTATGGACTGTAGATTGCCTGAATGTACCAGATATGCCCCTTGCCTCCGACACAAGATACGCTACGGCTAGGGGCTAACTGGACTGTCTAGTCACTATAAGCGGTTTCAGACTTCGCCTGATCCAAACGAGGCCGAGCAACATACTCGGCCTTTGAGGCTAGAAACTAAAACGAGTAGGAAGCTCGGAACTGATAGCTTCGGGGAAGCTCAGGCAGAACGATGGTGCCTCCAAACAAGTTCGGGAAATTCGAACGAAAATACCTCTCGTCTGTCAGGTTCTTGCCATTAAAAGTAAACGACCATTGCCCCGCATCAAATTTCAAACCAGCATTGACAAGCGTATAGGCAGGAAGTTCAACGGCTTGCGAGAATCCCGAATACACTGCACTGACATCGGTAATGTTCGCAAACACTTGCAGGCCCGAGTCAAACTCATAAATGCCGCTTAAAGCTAGGATACTGTCTGGTATGCCAGCCCTAATTGCTTCTGGATTCATATTAAATTCACTTCCCAAGAAATGATCTGACCACCCAAATCCGATAGGCTGCCCCCCTAAATAGAGTGCAGGGTCGATGCCCGGCATATCGTCGATCCCGAAAAATATGAAATTATAGCCAAGATCTAAAGTCGTGAGGTTAGAGACCTCAACCTCAGAATATGCGAGCGTAAGCGTCAACGCCTCAGTCACTAAGTACCGCACCTCGACCTCTATCCCGTCGCTCAACACCGTTTGGTTCGTCACGATGCTTTGTGCGCTTACGTTTAGGCGCTCTTGCTCGAAATGGTTAGCCTGAAAAAACAATTGATCGTTTAAAAATGAACCTTTGACGCCAATTTCGGTAAGTTCGGATGAGGAAACAGCAAAACCATCCCTTATAAACTCTGGATCTACGTCTGCCATTTGGTCGGTGATGACTGTTACTTGTTCTGATATCGTGACATATGGCGATAGTCCTAACGGTGTTTTGTACGAAGCGGAAACGGTGTAGGAGAAGGCCTCAGTTTCATCTGTTTCGTTCGCACATTCTCTAGGATCGACAGTTTTCTCGCAGTACATAGTGGACTCTAGGTCAATCAAGTCATAACGGGCACCCAACAAAAGAGAGAGGCCGACCTCAGTTTCTATGTCAAAAAGTGCTGCAATTCCTAGAACCCCATAATCTCCATCCGTGTAGTCTGTATAGTCATCATCTATCCGTACCGCGAGTAACCGCCTATCTAGAGCGGTTGAAGGACCTGTCAGGTCACGTCTGCTAAAATATTCGTTTCGGTAATCGTTGCCCCGCTCGAATTCTGTGTATCGATAGGACGGCGACAAAATCGCGTTGAGCGAGAAAGCATCGAACTCTTTGTCAAATATAAATTGAAGTTGGTTCTCAATAACGGAGCTAACGCCCTTCTGCGAGAACCCATAAGCGTTCGTGCCATAGTTGTCATACCACTCATAGTACGTTTTATTTAGGATGGAGAAATCCTCTGACACATCGCGCTCGAAGTCGAGATAGAGAATGATACTCTCGCTAAGCAACTCGTCGTCTGGCGCCACAAGCACTTGATTTCCTTTTAAAGTCGCGGTCCCAACGGTAGCAGGATCTAAGGCCATCGACGGACCGAAATCATCCGCGGAAGCGAAAGCCGGACCGGGATACGTGAACGGCCCAATTCCTGCACCATCGTCAGCTGCATAATATTCCTGATGAGAGATACTCCCATCTCCGTCTAAATCGAGCGGATAGGGACTGCCCGTGATGTATGTTCCATTGTCGATCAGCTCTTGCGTGATCCTGTTCCACCCCGCAACTTGATTACTTTTCCAATCGTAATACATACCCCCGAACGAAATACGGGACTTACTACTTAAATCCATATTAAACGTCGTCTGTAGCAAATTGGATTTCACTTCCGTGTTGTCATAATAACTGTCTGAATCCTCCACTTCTCCGAACACGTAGTATCCAAAGTCCTTGCCCCCAATAGTCCCCGGCCCACCAACTTCCGCGGTGACTACGGCCTTCTTCCAACTGCCGGCAGTATAGCTAACCTGCCCTGTCGGCTCCTCCAAGTATTGGCCAGTTTCCGCTCGAGCCGACTTCGGCACGAAATTAAGATAGCCACCGATTCGACTCGGCCCCGAAATCGGAGAAGCTGGTCCTCGGACAATATCAACCCGGTCTGCGGCGCCAATGGGTGTCGCATAATTTCCGGGATTTTCTAAGCGTCTTATTCCGTTGAAGTAGACCTCACCCGGCGTACCTCGTAAATCTAGAGCTCCGGCAGCTCCGAAAAAAGACTGAGTGAAACTTCCTGGTGCCAAAACGATTAGGTCGTCTATCTCAGTGATACCGAATTGTTCAATGGTTTCTATAGAGATGACACTCGCTGAACGAGGAGTCTCCAAGAGTGTTTTGTCGAAACCAAAAATCGACTCCAGGGGCCCAGTGGGAATAATTCCGATATCGTCCTCTATCACTTCCTCAGCGATAAACGTCTCTAGCTCAGCGACGTCCTCTTCCTCTGCCCAACTGCCTGGCGGGGCCAAAAGCGCTACTATCGCTAGCACCCATATTTTACTGTACCGCGCATATTTCACAGGACTCTCCTTTTCATTGTTCCTTTTGACGTTAGCAAAATTTGTACCACTCGACTCATCGCAAAAAAATCTCGACCGTGTTTTCAAAACCGGGCGTTCGTAGGCCAATTCGCGAATTCAATAATGTCTGACTCAGATTTCTCGCGCCACCTATTGTTGGCTAGCTCAATGATTTTAAGGTACGAATCGTCGCTTTTTTCTCGGAGATAAAAGACGAAAAAATAGACATCGCAGGAAATATCTCAAGCCAGAACGTTACATTTTTAAAACGCTGCCCTTGCGGCAGCATTGACTCCTAAATCTATCATGCGTTGAAACGGTGCATGAATTTTTTGAGACCAGATTTTTGCACCCAATTTAGGCGCCAAAACCTTGTTTCACACTCAGGAGAAAGGGCCTCAGACAAACATTTGTGAGCAAAACACCATAAAAACCGCGGGGCAAACGGTGCAGTTGTTGATTTCACCTTTGCGCCGTCTGGACAAACAGGCAAAAACCCACCGACTACCTTGTTGTTGAATTCAATCCCTTTGCACCTGTATCTTCTGTCCCTACGCTGCGGTGGTCAGCTAGAAGTAAGCAGAGCTTTATGACGTATTGCCTCGCTATCCAGTTTAACGCTGGCTTGGTTTTTTGCTCAGATTCCAGAACCAACGCAGGCCCCGACCAAGTTAGCTCCTACCGAAAAATGCACAAATTCTCTATCGAAAACGATAGGGCTCTAGTTCTTCTGACCTCTGGGAATTTAGCTACCAGCCAGGCGGTCGTCAGTCAACTTGGGCGGGATCTGCGGGATAAAAGCGGCTTTAACATCGCCCAAGCTCGAGATGTCTCCGAGATTGCTGACTATATCGGGGAACTCAGCGCCAGTGAGCAACAAAAATATTCGAAAGTGGGAGGTCCAGACGCAGAGACATTCGACGCGACATCTACATTCATTCTAGGTGGACAGATCGGCGCCGCGAAAAGTGAGCTCTATCTCATTTATCCAGAAGGCAATCATATCACTGCCTCCGAAGAGCATCCGTTCCTGCAGATAGGAGAAACCAAGTATGGCAAACCTATTCTAGACCGAATTATCGGCCCTGAGATCTCCCCAGACACCGCAATGACCTGCGCGATTTTATCCCTAGACTCTACGATGCGCTCGAATGCTACGGTCGGGCCACCGATAGAGTGTCTTTTCTATCGCGAACACAGCTTAAACCCGGACGAAAACTACTGTCGTTTGGAGGAGGGCCATCCGTACTTAATTGAGATCCGCCAAGATTGGGATCGCAGTATTCTATCAGCCGTTGAGCGACTCCCTAGCTTATCCACTCTGCTTGGAGACGCAAAATGACCTCTTCAACCGCCTCGAATTTTTGAGTAACGCCCTCGCCTATAGAAAACGGATACGCATCCGAACCACCAACACTTCGATTCATTTCATTTAGAACGATACTAAGATCCTGCCAACACACAATGCGCTCTGCGATGGTCATCTCCTCTACTGCATCTGTTATCAAACCCTGAGCACGGGCAGTCTGAAGGGCATCAAATATGTACAAATAGTGGCTCCACGTTTCCGCCCAATCCTCAAGCGGATGAGATGTCGCATAAGTGCTAATAAAGGAGCTATGCCAATCGAAATTAGGACCCTCGTGGTAATAACGTCGGAGCGCAGTAGCGTAATCAGCCTTAGGGTCTCCAAATACGCCTTTGAAGATAGTCTTGCTCTCAACGTCGTCACTTACCAACGACCAATAATAATGACCCGACTCGTGACGAAAGTGTCCGATCAATGTTCGATATGGCTCGAGCATCTCGCTTTGCATCGCCGCACGAGCCGCGTCATCAGCTTCCAAGACGTTTAGCGTTACTACACCGTCACAAAAACCCGAAGTGACGAACGATCCTGAGTAATGCCCGGGTTGACTGCGTTCGTCATCAAGGAAATCAAACAGCAACCCTTTCGACGGTGACTGCCATCCGCTTTCAAGAGGTAACCTCAACTCCATGAGAGTAAAAAACAAGCGCTTCTTCGCTTGCTCGATCGAAGCCCATCGTTTTAAGTTATCACTAAGCGTCAGATCTGGAATTGTGCGATTGAACTGACATCCCGCGCAGAGGTGATTGCTATTATCGCGAGGGCGAAGCCAATTGCAGACACCGTGATCGCTCCAGTTCCCGCAGTAAACAGAAGTCTCGCCGTCCACAGGCACCATGATCATCAGCTGCGGATCAAAGCCCACATCGAGGCCGCACTTTAGACAGCGATGATTCTCAAAGAAAAGCTGTGCACCGCATCGGCAGTGAAAGCGCTTCATACGTTAGCAATCCTGAACCAAGCCTCTTCAATTGCCATGTGCAGCTCGTTGAGCTGATGTTGAAAGTCGTCGATGAAGGCGTGAAGCTCCGCCTGCGTCATATCCTCCTTCGTCAAGCGGTTAAGCCGACGCCAGGCGCGCCCCACTGCGCGTAGCGGCTCTTCATGATTAGTTAGCTTACCAAGCTCTTGGCCAATACCCTGCATGCAAAATTTCACCGAGCGCGGAAAAGAAGTATCGAGAAAAACGAAATCGACGACGGCGTTCCGATCCACCAAGGGGCCTACCTGACGCCGATAGGCGCTACTGGCAGAAAGCGCCTGCAGCATCGCTCCCCAAAGCAGGGGATCGAAGGCGCTAGTGCTACCGTCACGATCCAGAATATCGCCGGCGCCAACATCGACCATTCGAGTAGCCATATCGGCGCATTCCAACAAGCGACCAACTTTAATGAAGCTGTAGGCATGATCTCGGGTCAACGTGCTTGTCATGAGGCCGTTTATGGTTTGACAACGAGAGATCACCTCGGCCAGAAACGCGTGCCGGTTGCGTCGACCCACAGAATTGGGAGCGACCTCCCGCACAAAGAGCGACAGCTCATTAACTAACTCCCAGGTTTCTTCCGGTAATACATCGCGTGTGGTGCGCACATTCTCTCGTGCGGCCTCCATGGCATAAGGGATGCTGCAGGACGCGCCATCGTCTGCTACCAAGAGCTTCAGCACGTTTTGTTCGTTTACGCTGCGAAAGCGCTGATGAAAATAGGGCTCAGCGTCGAGTATCTGCACCATGATATCCCAACCCGGCTCTGCTCCTTTTGGCAGATCCATAATCAGATGATTGTAGGCGCTAACAATACGGGCCGTATCTTCCGTTCGCTCGAGATAGCGGGACATCCAGTAAAGTCTCTCTGCAACTCTGGACAACATAGTTAGGAATCTCCCTCGACAATCCATGTATCCTTGCTACCGCCGCCCTGAGATGAATTCACGACCAAAGAGCCCTTCTGCAATGCAACCCGGGTGAGTCCACCCGGTGTTACCCAACTGTCATTACTCTGCAGAATGAAGGGCCGCAGATCTAAATGGCGCGGCTGAATAGAGCCATCCACATAGGTTGGCGCCGTAGATAAAGAAAGCGTTGGCTGAGCGATATAGTTTCGCGGATTTTTTTCAATCAGCTGGGCAAACTTTTTATGCGTTTCCTTAGTACTATGAGGCCCGACCATAATGCCGTAGCCGCCGGATTCATTCGCCGGTTTTACGACCAATTTGTCGAGATTACTCAACACATAGTTCCGGTCTTTTTCACGCATACACAGGTAGGTCGGCACATTTTTAACAAGCGGCTTTTCTTTTAGGTAGAAACGGATCATGTCGGGCACGAAGGCGTAAATCACTTTGTCGTCGGCGACTCCAGCGCCCGGCGCATTCGCGATGGCCACCCGGCCGGCTTTCCACGATCGAATCAAACCCCGAACTCCGACGACAGAATCTTCGCGAAATGCATCTGGGTCCATAAAGTCTTCGTTGATACGGCGATAAATCACGTCGACGCGAGTTGGGCCGTCTACCGAACGCATATACACGCAATCGTCTTCGCCAACGAAAAGGTCCGAGCCCTCAACTAGCTCTGCCCCCATGCCGTGCGCTAAATAAGCGTGCTCGAAATAGGCAGAGTTATAGATACCGGGAGTCAGCACCACAATATTCGGACGGCGGCGGGCCCGCGGCGATAAAGCGGCAAGCGTCTCGTAGAGCTTCAACGGATAGTCGTCTAGCGGCAAAATACTGTAATTCTCGAACAGCTCAGGCAATACACGCTTCGTAATTTCCCGGTTTTCGATCATGTAGGACACACCAGACGGCACACGGAGATTGTCTTCTAAAACAAAAAATTGGCCCTTGTGGTCGCGTACGATGTCGCTACCGCATATATGCGCCCAAACGGCGAAGGCCGGATTTACGCCGACACACGGCTCAAGATAATTATTGGATTCCAGGACAATTTCAGCGGGCACGATGCCGCTGGAGAGAATCTTTTGCTTGTTATAAACGTCATCAATAAAGCAGTTGAGCGCGCGCATACGCTGGAGTAGGCCAAGACTCAGCTGGCGCCACTCTCGTGAAGTAATGATGCGGGGAATAAAATCGAAAGGCCAAGCGCGGTCGATGTTGCCGCCCTCAGTATAGACCGTAAAGGAAATGCCCATTTCCTTAATTGCCAGCTCAGCGGCAACTCGCCGGGAATTTAACTCGTCGGAGGAGAGGCTGTGAAGAAATTTGATAGCCTGGCTGGCTGCGGCTCGCGGATTTCCTCTCGGCGTCATCGATTCATCGAAGAATCCTTCTGAGCGATAGGTTTTCCAGCTTTTTTCCATTTGGGGCCGCTACCTCTTGATATTGACATTCATCTCACGACACCGGCATTTTCGCATGAGAAAAGGCTGCTCCACCGATGTTGCTGACTTTAGCCTATCATGGACTCACCAATGCCTTACCATCGAGACAGCCAATATCACGCTAGAACCTTATATTTTTGTTGGTATTTCGCAGGAGAAACAGCAGACCTCTACGCTAGGGCCTATCAGCGTGGCTCAAGCGCCTAATCAGCTCTTCATATTGAGGGAACAACTCCAGCAGCTCATCACAATAACCCAGCGTCATATCCGTATAATCAAAACCCGGCGAGACTGCCTCGCTAACAAGTCCGAAGCCATGCTCTCCATCTGCAGGAATTTGTGACGCTTTCCAAACACCACCGGGAACCGTCATTTGAAGCTGTTGTCCGGCGAGCAAGTTATTGCCCATGACTACAATTTCAAGCTTGCCATCAGGGTGAATCAAGTAATAAGAAATGGGGTCGCCCAAATGAAAATAGTGGACGATGTCGGATCGATTTATATGAAAGTGGCCGATTGGCGACTGAGTCGCGAGCAAGTAAAAAATTGACGTCATGGAGGATCGGTCGCAAGCAGTCGGAGTTTGAAGACGATAATCGGACGCGTAAGTGCGGCGAAAAAAACCGCCTTCTACATGACTTTCAAGCCTAAGGTTTTCCACTACCGTCTCAGCCGAGAGACGATCGAACGATTTTAAATGAGCTTCGGAGCCAGAAACGGCTTTGGATTTCAGCGCACGAAGGAAGCCTGATAACCTAGAAAACATCATAGAACACCTCAGAAACAATCAGACTCATTTGCCAGGACGACAGAAGTGGAGAGCTATAAACAAGACTTTTTCATCAAGCAAAAATTCAGAGAAAAACCGAGAACCGCAACATCGCCATTGATTGAGACGACGTTTTTTTAAACGTGCTCGACGTAAACCGCGTAAAGCCGAACGTCTTCGGGCCGCAGTCCGCCGAAGTTAACACGTATACGAATTTGGTCAGCTACGTTTTCCACAAGCCTCACGTTTTTCCATGTAACGGGTTGTTTGAATCCAGGACCGTCCAACACATCGCACGCCTCACGCTCATACCCAGCAACCGCGCGAAACTCTCGATCTAATATTTCCAACGCGATAGTGGAATGCTCACTCAAACCCAAAACGTTAACACTGACCTCTACCGATTGTCCCTGAAGGTCAATCGGCGCCGAAACAATGTGCGAGGGTGGCACCGTAGACCTTGCCCAAACCCCGGAATCGAATGGCGAGAAATAGCTTAAGCGATCGCGCGGCCAACTGGTTACGCGCACCCCATCACTGGCCTCTTCGGGCCAGGGCGCGTACCAAAACAAAGTTTCATCGCCAATATTTTCAAAACCCTGGCCTTGAATAAGCGCCGGAAAATTGAGGTTAAGAGAGTCGCGGCGTTTCTCTCCCCAACTGTCCTCTGCAGCAGAAACCATCGGGAAGTCTGGCACGGGCTCTTTGTAATGTAGTGCGTCATTACTAACTGCCAAACCCAGATCCATGGTTAGCATTCGGCGATCATTCGAGGGATGACCATCCCATTTGCCGTACAGCCCAATGATCACGTTGCCGCGATTCCATAGCGCCGCTCCAAGATGGACCTGCTCCCCATCATTCTTCCCCGAAACTGAGGGTTTTGGAGATAGATTGCTGCGGCGTAGGCCAGCAGTCGTGGCCTCCGACCAATTTTCGAAATCATAGGATGCAGTAGTAACAAGCTGACGAATGCCTACGCCATGTTTGCCTCCCTGCCCTGCTAAATAATAGCAGCCGTCCACTCTCGCACCGCCACCCATTTCGAACCAGCCACCCACCGGGTTATTTATCGATTCCTGCCAGCTTTTCCCATCTGCGCTGTACGCAACGCTGAGTCTTGAATCGTACTTGCGGGTCTCAAAAGCCATTTTGAAACGCTGGTTCGGATTCGGATCATCGGGATCGTAAAAAACCACGCAGGCTTGAACATGGAGATCCCCGCCCATAGCCACCAAGTTATTGTTTTTGTCACCTCGATATTCAACTAAACCTAAATTTGGTTTTTCCCAGCGGCGTCCATCAGAGCTCTTAGCTAGGCAGACGCGCTGATGCCAAGCTTCGTCAGAGCCTTGTCCCAGATACCACATCCAAAACTCATCTTCGACACGCAAAACTGTGCCGTAAAATGCGATCCAAGCACTGTCGGGAGCGCCCGAATCTCCCAGAGGCACTACGGGCTTGGTTCCGTGACCACCAATCCGACCTTCAAGAGAAAGACGTACGCCATGTTGGAAAGGGATACTGAAGTCGTCAAACGGGAAAAGAACGACTTTGTCGAGGCTCTGCGCCGGGCCGCCATTGAAGATACGCATATTAAATCCTTGCTGCCTTAGAGTAAATCACAGAAAAAACGTCTTCAGGTGAATTATTCCTAGCTCAAAGACTTAGGTGCCTCGTTGTCAAAAGCACTGGTTACTGCTCACAGCTTCTGCCATACAAACTATCCGGTTACGCCATTTTGTTTACCTAAATCGACAATGTGATTTTACCGAAATGTTTTGCGCTCGCTTGATAAGAAAAAGCCGCAGCGATTTCTGAGAGATCGTAGTTGGCATCGATTACGGGTTTGATTCCGCCGTTTTCAACAGCGCGGACCATAGAATCCTGCATTGCAGCACTGCCCACTGCAACCCCGTGAACCTGCAACTGCTTCGAGAAAATCATCGGCACATTCACCTTAGCGGATACACCACCTAGTATTCCCACCAGGGAAATCTGTCCAGAGGTTCTGGCTGCAATGATTGAGTGCTGCAGTGTCGCTCCGCCACCAATGTCGATCACATGATCGACCCCACCGCCGCTAACTTTACGCACAGTGTCGCCCCAATTTTCATCCTCGCTGTAGTTAATAATGTAATCCGCGCCAATGGCCCTAAGTCTTTCGCCCTTGGCATTGGATGAGGTTGTGGCCACAACAGAAACACCTGCCGCTTTCGCGATCTGCAAAGCGAAAATCGACACGCCACCTGTGCCTTGTACCAGCAAGCTATCGCCCGCCTGCATCTGGCCTCTCACCATCAACGCTTGCCAAGCTGTTAGCCCTGCACAGGGCAACGTCGCCGCCTCCGCGTAGGTAAGCCCCTTCGGCATTCGGGTAACTGCATTTTCCGATAAAACAGCATATTCGCGCGCGCAGCCGTCGATGCTGTCGCCAGTGATGGCCCGGGTTCGCTCGGAACGATGGCGGCCCTCTTGCCAATCAGGGAAAAACAGCGACATCACTTTGTCGCCAGTCTGCCAGCGAGTCACCCCTGCGCCGATGGCAACAATTTCACCAGCGCCGTCAGACATAGGAATACGTCCGTCGCTCACTGGAAGCCCCCCATTTGCAACCAGCAGGTCGTGATAGTTCAGAGAGCTAGCGTGCCAGCGCACACGAATCTCCCCCGGTCCCGGCTCGCCGACCTCTTGCTCAGCCAATGTTAGGTGGTCTAGTCCGCCGGGGGTCTTTACTTGTACAACTCTCATAGCGCTCGGTTCTTTCTATTTTCTTGTTGCTACATTAAAAGGGTTTGATCAAGCAACGGGTACTTGAAAATGCTCATGATCGATCTGTGCTTCTGCTCAGGGACGCAGAAGCTCGCTACGACACAAATTTTCTATTGATTACGTCCACCATGGATAAAACGGCGGCATCTCTTTTGCGGAATCGCGAAACACTGCCTCGCGTTTCTCCAAGAACGACTGCACTCCTTCCTTGCCGCTGCCTATGCTCGCGTAAAAAATCGCTAGTGAATCCACATTGTGCGCGTCTCGAGGATGTTCTTGGGCAGAGTTGCGATACATCATTTGCCGCGTTAGCGCGATCGCCACGGGACTATGCTTAACAATCTTCTGCGCGATGGCGTAGGCCGCGGGCAAAAGATCATCGGGTTCATGTGCAGCCTTTGCGAAACCGGCGTCTACTAGAGTCTCGGCCTCAAGAATCTCTGCGGTATAGCACCACTCAAGCGCGGTGGACAGACCTACCACCCGAGGTAAGAACCAACTCGAGCATGCCTCTGGAGTAATACCGATTTTATTAAAGACGAAGCCGACCTTGGCCTTGGTAGAGACGAGGCGAATATCCATAGCACAGGTCATGGTTGCGCCCACGCCAACGGCCGCACCATTGATTGCCGCGATGACCGGTTTTTTGCATTCAAAAATCGCCAGCGATACCAGGCCTCCTTCATCGCGAACACCATGCAAAATCTGCGCTTCGTCACCACGCTCGCTCACATCTTCTAAAGTGGGTTGTTGGCTCTCATCAAGGCCAAATACATTACCATTTACGGACAGATCCATGCCGGCGCAAAAAGCACGGCCCGCACCGGTTACTACAATAGCGCCTACTGCATCGTCTTCACTGGCCAGGTGAAAGGCGTCAACCAACTCGCTTGCCATCTCAAGGGTGAAGGAGTTCAACTGGTCCGGCCGATTTAGCGTAAGCGTTAAAATTCCGTCCGAAACCACATAGGTAAGTGTGTTGTAATTCACAGAAAATCTCCTCGAAAAAGCTTGAATTCGAAATCGCAGAATATGACCTAGCGCCACGGAAGACCACAGCGCTTGGTGCATTTAGCAAGCGAAATTTCGCGATAAAAGTAAATTTCGCTTACCGTATTTTCTTTCACTTCCAGCCCATCCCATCCATTTCGCGCCTTTTTGAGATCGCCGAAACGCCGCAAACCGAGCTTTTAACTTAGTCGGCAATTGCTCATGATTGTGCTGCGCAAATTTGTGCATTAAAAGTAGAGGCGAACTGGGGAGAGAAATTGCAAGCCTTTATTATCCGGCGACTGCTTGCCGTCATACCAACGTTGCTTTTTACGAGCGTGATCGTCTTCGCTTCAATCCGCCTTATTCCTGGTGATGTCGTCGACCTTATGCTGGCACAGAATGATATCTCCACCGGTACAGATCGGGCAGTGATCGAAGCCGCTCTTGGGTTGGATAAACCAATCTATGAGCAATATTTCATCTGGGTCGCCAACGCTTTGCAGGGCGACTTTGGCTATTCTCTGTGGCAGAACACACCGGTTGCTGAACAGTTGGCGGTGACACTGCCCATCACCTTTGAACTAGGTTTTCTAGCGTTGATTGTTGCGCTGACAGTGGCTATCCCGATTGGCATTTACTCGGCGATGAAACAGGACACGCCCGGTGATTACATCACTCGTTCTTTTTCTCTGTTGATGCTCGCCATTCCGAGCTTCTGGCTCGGTACGCTGGTCATGGTGTTCCCCTCGGTCTGGTGGCGATGGGCACCGCCACTGCAGTACACCCCGTTTTTTGAGGATCCGCTTGGGAATTTAGCGCATATGCTGGTACCCGCTGTACTGCTAGGCCTTTCGCTTTCTGCCGTAACCATGCGCATGACTCGAACCATGATGCTGGAAGTACTCCGACAAGATTATATACGCACAGCACGTGCCAAGGGTTTGCATGAGAACCTAATCATTTTCCGGCACGCCTTGCGCAACTGCTTGATTCCGGTGGTCACTCTGATTGGCTTGCAGGCGCCATTGCTGATTGGTGGCGCAGTGATCTTGGAGCAGATCTTCGTCGTGCCCGGCATGGGACTAATGCTGCTGGAGGCAGTATTTCAGCGGGACTACCCTGTGGTTACCGGTGTGTTTTTGATCGTCGGTGTGTCGATTCTGCTTATCAATTTGATGGTCGATCTAACCTATGGCTTTCTCGACCCCAAGGTTAGGCACTAAATATGAGTGAAGTTACACTGCAAGCCTGGCGGTCAAACTCACTACTGGCCTTCCATCGCAAAATGCTGCGCGACAAACCCCTTGGCGGTATTGGAGGTCTGATCTTCGCGCTGTTCTTGTTTTGCGGCATTTTCGCCGACCTCATCGCTCCCTACGGTATGAACGAAACCGATATGCGCAGGGTTCTGCAGGCGCCGTCACTAGCTCATTGGATGGGCACTGATCACATTGGCCGCGATGTGTTTTCCCGAATCCTCCATGGCGCCCAATTGTCCGTGATTATCGGTTTTCTTGCCGCGGGTCTGGCCACCATCCTATCCATTGTCCTGGGTGTTCTAACCGGCTACTTCGGGGGAAAAGCAGATATGCTGATTCAGCGCTTTGTAGATGCCTGGATGACCTTTCCAGATCTCGTTCTGCTGATAGTAGTGGTGTCCATCGTTGGCCCTGGGAAAGGCCAAATCATCATCATTCTTGGCTGCTTATATGGTATCGCAGGCTCGCGGATTATTCGCGGCTCCACCATCGCCGTGCGCGAAAACATGTATACCCATGCAGCTCAATCCATGGGAGCAACCACCCTGCACATATTGTGGTTTCACGTATTGCCCAATGTGATGCCAGTCGTGATTGTGTTGTTCACAACTAGAGTAGGTGCTGTAATTCTTGCTGAGGCCGGGTTGTCTTTTCTTGGCTTAGGTATACCGCCACCAGTCCCCTCATGGGGCAGCATGTTAAGCGGCGGCGGTAGAACCTATATGTATGTCGGACCATGGTTAGCACTAGCACCAGGTTTAGCTCTGACGGTCGTTGTCTATTCTATAAACGTTTACGGCGATGCGTTACGGGATATGTTGGATCCTAGGATGCGCGGACGATGATCAGGTCGATAGTCACTGTATTGTTGTTCGGCCTCAACGGCATAGGTTGGTCCGCATCTCCTACCTATGGAGGCGACCTAAACGTTGGTACGGTGCATATTACGCTCTCTCCATTATCGTGGGATCCAGCAGATTGGACCTGGAAAAGTAACCATGATCATGGCAGTGCTCGAGAACAATTGTTCGCCGGTGATTTAACCAAGAGTAAACGCAATGGCGGCCCCTATTCATTTATCGCTGAGGCCTATTTACCGACCGATTCCATGCGAGGAGAGCTCGCAGAACACTGGTACTGGGAAGACCCCCTGACACTAGTCGTAAAGTTACGGAAGGGCGTAATGTTTCCAACCAAACCGGGTGTCATGGAAGCTAGAGAACTGGTCGCGGATGATGTGGTGTATTCCTACGACCTGGTTAACGAGAGCCCCAAGCGAATAGCCACCTATTTTGATCACATAAAAAGGGTTGAGGCCCGCGATGACTATACGGTGGTTTTTCACTTGAGGCACTTTAACGCCGAGTGGTCGTACCGATTTGGCTATGGCTATTACTCCGGAATCAGTCCTAGGGAAATGAGCCAGGTCGATCGCAAAAGCTGGAAAAACGTTACTGGCTCGGGTCCTTTTCAGTTGGAGCGCTATATCCAAGCTAACGCCCACATTTATCGAAAGAACGAGTATTACTGGGATCGAATTAGGCTGGGGCACGAGAGCTATCCGCTGCCTTTTGTTGATCGGGTCATCTATCGAATCATCAAGGATGAAGCGACCTACCTAACCGCGCTGCGCACCGGACAGCTAGATATTTTGGAGGCAATTCGCTGGATCGCAGTCGACCACCTAAAAAAGACCACGCCTGAGTTACAGTGGAATCGCTACTTGGCGACGGGGGGGCAGTTCATATCTTTGCGCGTAGACCAAAAACCCTTCGATGATATCCGCGTGCGTCGTGCGATGAATCTTGCCGTTAATCAGCAGGAGATCGTTGATCATTTTTATGGCGGGCACGCCGAGCTGATGGCTTACCCACAGCATCCCGAATTTGGCGAGTACTTCGAACCTTTAGAGGCAATGCCAGATGGCGTGCAAGAACTCTTCACCCACGACCCAGAGGAAGCCCGGCGCCTGCTTGACGAGGCAGGGGTACCGGAAGGATTCTCCTTCGACCTACAGGTATGCTCCTGCTCGCCATCGCATATGGATCTGGTGCCTCTGCTTGAAAGCTATTTCGCTCAGGTAGGCCTCAAAACAAACATCCAGACGATGGAGTACGCATCGTTCCTGTCAGCGATGACGACCAAGACTCATGGTCCCGCATATCTTATGACTAGTGGACATACAAACCCGATGACAACTATACGAAAAAGTTTCGTTAGCGGGCAGACATGGAATCCTTCTCAGTATTCCGATCCAGAATTTGACGAAAAAGTGCGTGTACTGCACGAAACGAGAGATGAGCAGGAGCGGATTAAAATTCTTCGCGGCCTAACGCGAGAAATGCTAGAGCAGGCACCCTACGTGTGGCTGCCTACTCCCTACGTACACACCGCCTGGTGGCCTTGGGTGAAAAATTACGGCGGTGAGCTGCGCGCAGGCGCCGTTCGACCCTGGCCTATATACGCAAGGCTATGGATCGATCACGAGCTAAAAAAACAGATGGGGTTCGAGTAGTGAGCCCATTGCTCGCTATCTCGGATCTCTCGGTAACGTTCGTTACCGAACGTGGCCAGGTGCAGGCCTTGGACGGAGTTTCCTTGAGCCTTAACGCTGGCGAGACCTTAGCTGTTGTCGGCGAAAGCGGCTCCGGAAAGAGTGTTACAGCGCTGAGCATTTTGGGCTTGCTCGGTGATTCGGGGAGCGTCAGTAACGGTTCAATTGAGTTTGATGGAGAAGACCTCACGAAAGTCTCGGTGCAGCGGCTGCGCGAAATTCGTGGCAACCAAATCGCGTTCATCTTTCAGGAGCCGATGTCGTCACTCAACCCGGTTTTAACCATTGGCACTCAAGTAGCCGAACCAATTTGGCTGCACCACAAAAAATCTTGGTCCGAAGCCTTCGAGCAAGCAGGTGAATTACTGCAGCGGGTCGCTATCCCGGACGCTGTGAAGCGGCTCGAGGATTACCCGCATCAGTTTTCCGGCGGTATGCGCCAAAGGGTTATGATTGCCATGGCGCTGGCATGTCAACCAAAACTAATCATTGCGGACGAACCCACGACAGCCCTCGACGTTACCGTTCAGGCGCAAATTCTTTCACTACTCAAAAATCTGACCAAGGAAGCTAACTCTTCGCTGATTTTAATTACCCACGATCTTGGCGTCGTCGCGCGATACGCCGATAAGGTTGCCGTTATGTATGGAGGCAGGGTTGTTGAAACGGCATATGCCACGGAACTTTATAAGAACCCTCAGCACCCCTATACCGAAGGGTTAATGGCCTCCATACCCAAACTTGATGGTGATCCGGGCAGCACGCTCTACACCATTGAGGGTCAGCCGCCGGATTTATCCAATTTGCCATCAGGGTGCTCATTTAACCCGCGCTGTCCCCACGCTCAAGACAAATGCACCATGACGAAGCCAACACTTGCAGAGGTAGCACCAAATCACAAAAGAGCATGTTTCGGCTATGAGCGATAACAATATTCTCGAAGTGAAAGATCTGCAGGTGCACTTTCCTGTCACCGAGGGCTTGCTGAAACGCCGGGTAGGCTCAATTGCTGCGGTCAATGGGGTATCGTTTCATATCAAACGCGGCGAGACCTTCAGTTTGGTGGGGGAAAGCGGCTGCGGTAAATCGACTACTGCCCTGTCCGTGCTAAAAATGCAGTCCGTAACTGGTGGCCAAATCATTTTTGATGGAAAGGATATTACCCAGCACAGCCCAGGTCAGATGCGGCGCATTCGACAGAAAATGCAGATGGTCTATCAAGATCCCTTCGGCTCGTTAAACCCTCGCATGAAGATTGGCTCGATAATCGGGGAACCGCTGCGCATACATGGCTTGGCCGGTGATAAGGAACAGTATCATGCACGAATCGCGTCGCTTATGAAGACCGTTGGGCTTCTTAAGGATATGGCGGAGCGCTATCCGCATGAATTCTCTGGCGGCCAACGTCAGCGCATCTGTATTGCCCGAGCGTTAGCACTGGATCCTAAACTGATCATATGTGATGAGCCTGTGTCAGCTCTCGACGTCTCCATTCAGGCTCAAGTTGTAAATTTGCTTATGGATTTACAGGAGAGGCTGGGGCTTACCTACTTATTTATTGCCCATGACCTATCGGTCGTGAGGCATATCAGCAATCGTGTTGCCGTAATGTACTTAGGCAAAATCGTCGAGGAAGCGGATCGAGATACTTTGTTTCGAACACCTAAGCACCCCTACACAAAAGCCTTGCTGGCAGCAGTGCCCGAAGCAGATCCCGAACTCGAGGCGCAGCGCGCTGAGCAACTGATTATCGGTGAAATTCCCAGCCTACGGTCTCCGCCCTCGGGCTGCACCTTCCATACCCGCTGTTCGCAGGCTCTACCTACCTGCAAGCAGTACGAACCCTCCCCGAGAACCGATGGCTCAAGCACCATCGCCTGTCACCTGTATACTTGATCGCAACGTACCCTTCATCTCGAAATTTCCCACAGCGCTCATCATCAGACAACTTTATCAAACCCGTAGCCTTAATTTCGTAATGTCAGTCAAGGGGCTTAATCGACATTGATAAAGGTCGATTTTTATCGCGAAGACATTTGTAAATCTAGTAGTCTCCTCATGTTCTCGGTAGCTTTTTGCTGCGCGTCGTCTGCCTTATTTAACTTCCGCAGAAAGGGTAGCCTGCCCAAGGCGGAAAGGATCTTTATCTTTAGGGTCGCGTTAAGGATGTGACTTTCAAAGTTCAGACGGCTCGTCTGAAGCCAATTTTTCAGCTTGGGCTCTTTTGTCCAGTTTTCGCGATTTATGACATCAGCCAGATTATTCCTTAAAAAATCAATGTCGGTATTTGGATGTGGGACCGGTTTACAGAGCTCGTTCTTTTTCGCGTCATCCTTAAAGCTGGCTTCGACATAGCCCAGCAGCCCGGCTGAGAAAACCTGCTGACAGGTCCGTACCGACTGCAGAGTGATTTTGCGTTCATTAAAAATTGGTACGGATGGCCTCTTAGCGAGGCCGTCGCCTGCACAATCAACGTGGAGGGTCTCGAGATTAGTGGGGATCGAACCATGTTCTAGCACTATCTCGGTGTCGTTAATGCTTTTGACCCGGCCTTTTCGGATAACGTTCTCCACCCTTTTTAATTGTTCCAATTCTGCCTTTGTCACCGTGCTGCATCGGTACATCGTCGGTTTGACATTATCGTCAATCCTCAGGAGGCCCCCGGCTTTTGAGATCTTGTCGAAAAAGTCGTCGATATCTTCTGATTGAGAGCCTGGGATGATTTGACTGGTAAGGGCCATCCCTATTGACTCGAATGTTGGCTGAATCTGTGCCCTATCCAAAATCCAGGAGTCTCTGGGCATGATCCAAGAGATTTTCTGAGGTTTGACGTCGTTTTTGAGAAGAAACAATACTGCGTCGATGGCTGTTTTACCGGCCCCGACGATGACGAAGGCGTTGTATTTTTTGCCCAAAACAGGAAGCTCGTTTATAGGAGCACATTTAGCGTTCCCTTCCAAAAAGAACGGCGGAGGTCTTTTGGAAGGGACAACGACGTTCATATAGGTTGCGTCCACTTCTTTTTTGAAAGAAACAGAATACTTCTCATCAGATAACAGAGAACTGAACTGCCCGTTGCCTAGGTATTCGCAGCTAGGGAAGTAGCGAACTCTACCCGATGACAGGAACTGTCTTTGCATGACCTGATCGAAATAGCCGCATACCTCAGAATTGGTGGCTAATTCATATAAACCCTTATTTAGTCCCGTTGCGTCGATGGTGTTGTTGCCAAGTTTTTTTGAATTCACACCATAAAAAGCTGATGGCTGATGCAACCGAACGAAAGGATATGCATCATTCCAATGTCCTCCTGGTTGATGATGTTTATCGACAATAATTATGCTGGCATTTGTCCCGGCGATTAACTCGTCGCAAAATGCCATCCCCATCGCACCGCTTCCGATGACCAAGTAATCTGTTTCAAGTTGTTGCATTCTTAACCTTCCTAAATTCGCCGTTCGATCTTGTCGGCCAGCTTATCCACCTATCCAGCTTCATAACCTTTAAATTCGATCGGCTTAGCGCCCCTATGGTAGTAGGGCACTAGGCCTGCTATCAAAAAATGGAGCATTACCTCCGAAAAAATGCGCACTCGGAT
This sequence comes from K189A clade bacterium, assembly GCA_902528515.1. GTDB lineage: Bacteria > Pseudomonadota > Gammaproteobacteria > Pseudomonadales > Azotimanducaceae > UBA4421. The sequence continues at coordinate 11,481 of CABZTD010000012.1, read as the reverse complement.
CGCATAAACTAAGAGGCTACAACTGACGATGGCGCCCCACCAATCCAGATAGATGGCAAAAAAGCTGCAAACGCTCCGAGAATGTATCCCGTCGCTCAATAGACCATTATTTCTTTCTTTTTTTAACCAGCATCAGCGACAGCTTGCACCGACCGTGATTTGTCGTCGACCGATTTGAACAGGCGCAGATCCTTGCTGCTCTCAAGAGCAGTCGTATCGCTTAGCTGATCCGTTTGAGTAATCGTAACCATGATTTAGGCCAGCAGCCTATTTGTGTGAAACCGCGCTCTTTTGAAAGCTAAAAGAGCGATGCATGCTGTCCTCCGTCGATCACGATATTCTGTCCAACGATAAATCGCGCTAATGGACTGCAAAGAAACGCCGCCATGGGCGCCAAATCATCCGCGTTACCAACAAACCCAGCTGGAATGGGATTGTTTGCTCGGAAATGGACGCCAATCGCCGCTGCGTCGTGCTCGAGGCCGAAGGCGTCCGCGTAATCCGCCATAATCTCGTTGGCTCCTTCAGTAGCAAACATCCCCGGCAGTAGGTTATTAACGTTTACGCCGTACTTGGCAATTTCTCGCGAAACACTAGCTGTGTAATTAATAAGTGCGGACCTAGCAGGACCTGACATTAATCGCCAAATCATCGGATTTTTCGCGGAAAAAGTTGCGATATTTACAATGCGTCCCCAACCGTTTTTTTTCATGTGCGGAATGTATTGTCGCATTAACTCAATGGGGCCGATTAAAGCCATGTCGATCGATTCACGCCACATGTCAGGAGTTACTTTGAGAAAGTCGCCATTAGGTGCTGGAGGCTTAATCGTAATAACCAAAATGTCGGGATCCGGACATGACTCCAGAAGTTTCGCGCGATCCTCGACCTTAGAGGAATCGGCAACAATTGGCGTGACTCTGACCTTATATTTGGTCGATATCTCCTCTGCCGCTTTTTCTAACCTGTCTTTGCGTCTCGCAGTGATGACCAGATCAGCCCCTGCCTCTGCTAACCTCTCCGCTGTCGCTCTACCCATGCCGGCACTACCACCAGCCATTATGGCTTTCTTACCTTTTATCTGAAGATCCATGAGCACCCTTTTCCTTCTATGATTTTTCTCACTCTACTGGCTACTCATACCTTTTCTCACCTCAGGCCCGTTGTTGTTTCTCGAGTAATCGAGGAACAATTACCACTTTTAACCTTATGGTGAGAACTCGCGCCTCAGAGACCGATCAGTAAGCTTTGTCTGCGCCAAGGAGTGACGTATTCCATGCGCGGTTTTTAAAATAATCGATTGCGTGATTTTGGGCGATGGGATCGCCCGATCGTACAAGCGTCTCTGCGATGATCGACGAAGCGTAATCGTTACATTTCTGAAGCATTATGTTGGATATCTCGATTAGGTCCTGTGCTTCAAGTTGCATGTAATTCGCCAACAGAAACATGGCTATATTCATATCGATTTGATCGGAAGCACTCCAACCTCTTTGAACCAAGGAGGTTTGCCAACTTGGTCGTTTGTGGACGACGAGATCCTTTAACTGGAGCAAAACTCCTCGATGATTATTTACTTTCATGAAAGTTATGGCATCGATCGCCTGTCGCACAACTTGGTGATAGGGAGACTGCAATAGATCAAAGAGATTAGAAGCTAATTCATCGTCGCTCACGCCAATCTCGCCCGCAGCGAACGCGGCGTTTACCTGCAGCCAAGGGTCGTTAGATTTAATGAGCGAGCAGATGGTGTCCGCACTTTCTTGTCCGAGAAAAGCAAGTCGGTAAGCAGCGGTCTCCATAACAACTGCCCTTTCATTCCAACGAATGGGATGACCACGCGTTGAATCCCGTAAGTTCTTTTGCAGCCTTTCGTGCTTCTTTTCTCCACGGACGCTATCAAAAACTGCGACGCATTCCTGAACGGAGAGACCTTCAACGTCACTATAAATCAACCGTAAACGCTGCTCTTGAGGAACTTCCCTATTCGATAACCTGGATTTAGAAATTTCCGTGCCCCGTTCATTGTTAGTATGTCCACGCATTCGATTCCAAATGAAGGAGGCCGCGGGTTCATAAAGACCATCATCTACTAGATCTTCACCAGAGGCACTCCACTGATCCCTTTCGTTGCTCCATGTCGGCTTCATGGGATGGCTTGTTCTCGCGAAAACGAACTTCAGCATGAAACGGTCATCGTTTGAGACATTTGGGAATCCCGCGTGAGCAATATCAAAGTGCGCTATAAAAAAAGTGCCAGCTCGAACATGTTCGGGTTGATAGATGGATCGACTCAAATCAGGCCCATTATCACAGTGGCTCGCCTTTAAAAATCTTGTGGGACCCATTTCAGCGATCACTTCATGCGGAAAATAAAAACCAATTAGAAATTTTGGAAAATGATGTCTAGCCCTCGCGAGGGGACTTTGTGCGTCCTGGTGCCACATTGAGGTGGCAGTGGATCCGGCGCCCATCAAATGTCGATCTGAGCTCAGTGAGAACCCATCCAAAGAGTCTGTTATAGGAGTCGACCTATGGATCGCCCTGTGTGGATGAACAAGATAATCAGACCCTAGTAGCGAGACTAGCGCACCATGGATTTTCTCGTGTCGGAGAACTTGTTGGAGAATCGGCATCCTGGGTAAGACGTTATTTCCATGATGGGATTCGGCTGCGCAAACCTCGCGAAGTCGGGAATTTACCTCAGAGTGAACCGAATCTAGTTCGGGTAATAAAATTTCAATGAAACCGGAGTTGATGAAACTTTGCACTTGGTCGTCGTTTAGCAACGTCATACCTTAGTGATTCCTTAACGGTCTTTTGTAAGAACTGCAGATGCTCGTGGCGATTAAGAGGCGATCAAAATAACCAACGCGGCTTACTTTGTCCCTCAAAAATACATCTATCAGCAAATCGGTCCCGCCGCCATTTTCCAATTTTGTTTGCAGGTCATAGCAGATCCATTAATCGACTTAGGATATCCAAGCGATCATTTATATTTTTTGCCTTGGGTTGCACCTTAAGCGTAGTCACACCAACAGCCTCATATTCACGCAGACGCTCACGAATAGCTTCCTCGGTTCCGAAAAGGTTGGTGCGCAGGATCATTTCAGCAGGCACGGCTGCTGCCGCACCTTTTCTATCGCCGGACAACCATAAGTGTTGTACTTTATCGGCGGCTTCCTTCCAACCGCCTCGTCGATACGCGTCATAATAAAAATTCTTGTCCTTACTGCCCATTGCGCCGATTGTAAAAGCTCGCCCCATTCGTTCAGATTCCACAAGGGCATCCACATCCTCCCTAAAAGAAACTGCAGCTGCGCCCACATGTACGTCAAAGTCTTTTAATTCACGTCCAGCCTGACTTGCCCCCAAGCGTACGTAGTCGAGTAAATTATCGCCATATTCTGGTGTAAACGAAGTGCCAATCCACCCGTCAGCCGCGGCACCTGTGAACTGCAGGCTCTTAGTGCCTAAGGTGGCGAGGTAGATTGGGATCGCGAGATTTGGACCCTCAGATAATCTTAAAGAACGTCCTTGGCCGCCAGGCAGAGGAAGCTGATGCTGGACCCCAGAGAAATCGATTTTTTCGCCGGCAAGGGCCATGCGAATAATTTCAACTGTCTCGCGCATTCTCGTCAGGGGCTTTTCGAAACTGACACCGTGCAACCCCTCTACGATCTGCGGACCGCTGTTTCCCAAACCCAGCAGGAATCGATTTTCTGAGAGATTCGCTAAAGACAAAGCAGTCATAGCGATGTTGGCGGGGGTACGCGCACAGATCTGCATAATACTCGTACCAAGTTTAATGCGGCTGGTTTGGCCTGCGATAAAAGCCAACGGCGTTACTGCATCATATCCCCAGCCCTCTACGGTCCACACACTGTGGACGCCCAGCTTTTCAGCCTCTTGCACATATGCCAGTTGTTCCCCGATATCGGCGGATGCCATTGCACCACCCAAGCTAATGCCGATGCGCATCCTAATGTTCCACTATCTCTAGCTCCGCCACCGGAGATTCATCCCCATTCGATACTCGAGCGGCACGCCAAAATCCCAGTGCTATTGCACCAAACAACTCTCTTGTACCGAAGTGGCACACATAGGAGATGGGTCCGGTCGACCAAATTAGCTCAGGAGTGTCTGGTAAAAACTGTTCGACCGTGTCCTCCGTTACTGTTAGTAATTCCAATTTAAGCTACTCCCATCTCAGTTACGGCTGCCAACCCGGTTTCAAACGACTTCATCGTCAACGACGTACGCTCCATACTCGCTGCCTGCGACCGCCATAATGGTAACGTTTCTGTTTCAGATCACCGTAGCGAGACCATTTCCGCCATTTATCGAGAGAAAGCGGCAGCGAATCAACGATGTTTGACCGGTTACGCACTCGGGTGCAATCTTTTGAACTATCGTTGGGGAAGAATACAGGAGGAAACCAGATGGGCATGATCACTCTAGAAGCGCTTGGATCGGTCGGAGTAGTCACGCTCAGCAACCCGCCACATAACTTGATAGGTAGAGACTTCATCGAGGAATTTTGCTGCGCACAGGAGCGTGCGGTTGCGGACGGTATGCGAGCTATTTTAATACGAAGCGACTTGCGCCACTTTTGTGCCGGTGCAGATGTTTCCGCCTTAGACAGTGAGGGTGTTGATGCATCTGTCACCCTCGACAGATTAGAGTCAATCCCCATACCCACCGTTGCGGCCATTCATGGCGCCGTTCTGGGTGGCGGATTTGAACTTGCTCTTGCCTGCGACTTTATTGTTGCTGCGCAATCAGCGCAGATTGGTTCCGTAGAAGTTGCTATCGGGCTCGCTCCACTACTTGGCGCTGTACAACGATTAGCTGAACGGGCCGGCCCAGCTCGAGCCAGAGAAATCGCCATGCTCGGACGCCGGTATAGTCCGGACGTATTGGAGCGTTGGGGTGTGATCAACTTGGTGACTAGCGACGAAGAGTTAAATTCTGCATCGCTATCTCTAGCGCAGCAGCTTGCGTCAGGCCCAACGTTGGCACTAAGCGCAATCAAACGCATAGCTCGAATAGCAAGCACCGATGGTGTGCGAGCCGCAGATCTAGCGCTCGCTGATGAACTCGCTCCGATGTGGGCCAGTCAGGATGTAAAGCGCGGCATGAGAGCGATGCACGAGACCGGACCAGGTACAGCAGTCTTTGAGGGGGACTAATGAAACCTTTAGAAAACATTAGAGTACTCGATTTTACCCGCGTGCTTGCGGGACCTACCTGTACGCGCATCCTCGCTGAATTAGGCGCGCAAGTCACAAAAGTAGAGCCACCTTCTGGAGATATCGGACGAATGGCAGCACCGCAGATACAAGGCCAAAGCGCCTACTACCTGCAGCTTAATGGCGGCAAACGGAACCTCAGCATTGATCTAAATTGGCCCGAAGCGCGAGAGGCCGCTCTCAAGCTGTGCCATAAAGCCGACGTTATAGTCGAAAACTTTCGTCCAGGCACCATGAAAACTTTCGGTTTAGATTACGAGTCCGTTCGCGAACAGAATCCGGCAGTTGTTTATGTTTCGATGTCTGGTTTCGGACAAAACACTCCTTGGTCGACACGACCTGCCTTTGCGCCGACTGTACAAGCCGAATCTGGGGCGACACAGACTCAAATGGACCACTTTGGTGACGATCTATTGCAACCAGTGACGGATTGGGCTAGCCATGCTGACGTCTATACAGGTTTAGAGGGCGCAATTGCAGTGCTTGCAGGTCTGAACAAGCGCAATGCGACAGGCACTGGTCTTCATGGCGACGTTTCGATGATGGCAACAATGCTCGCCGTAAATGAGAGGCTTCATGCGCAAATCAACGAACTGGATGCTGCTGACGAGCCGTTGGCGCTTGGCGCACCTGAGTCGCCAATCTTTAAGGTCGCAGACGGTAGCTTTGTGACTATCGCTGCATCACCTATCTCGTCGGGCGTATTCATGCGTTACTGCGGAATGATGGGGAGAAACGATCTCCGAACCGACTCGCGCTTCGCCACGCCCTCTTTACGCAGAAAGAATTTAAAAGCGCTACTGAGTGAGGTCCAAAATTGGATGCGTTCATTTAGAAGCTTCGAGGAGCTCGAATACCAAGTGTCTGGTGCGGGTGGGCTTGCAGTCGGCAAGGTACGAACAGCGGCAGATTTACTAGAAACCGACTGGGCGCAATCTGCAGATCCTACTTACACCTCGCTAGTTGGTGATCTAGAAATTCGCCTGCCCAAGGGACCTTGGTTATTCAACGGTAGGGATTCGGGCGCGCTCTCGGCGGCAGCACCCAGAGGCGCGAATAATCATGAAGTGCTGTCCGAAGCAGGATTCGACGATGCAACAATAAAAGCTTGGGAAGATGCTGGGATCTTAAGCAGCGACCTTTAAAAGCGAAGTCGCTGGGGGCGGTATCCTGCACAATGTCGTAACAATAGGCAGTCTTTCATAACTTTCGATAACCGTATCTTTTTCAATGAAAGCTGGTAGCTCCGAATTATCCGAGAAGCCCTGATTGAGAACAACTTATCCGCCGGAAACATCTCTCGATGACTTTATCGGAGGGCAGTTTTTCGTCGGCGTTACCTGCAAACGCAATGCGCCTTGTCAGTACTGCCATACGAACAACACAAACGCCTGTTATTGAATTTAATACCTCTACGGGTTTGTATTCCCTGAGTCGAAGAAAGCGAGGAGCGCGAAAATGAGAACTTTCTTGGTCCTTTTGGTCTGTTTATGGGCATCAACCCTCTCTGCTAAAGAAATATCCGCGCAAACCATCGATACGATAGCCTTCGGTTCGTGCAACTCCCAGAACAAACCACAACCTCTGTGGCCAGTGATCAAGCAGGAGCATCCAGATATTTGGATATGGACCGGAGATAACGTTTACGCAGACACCGAAGACCCCGAGCTTTTTCGTCTCGCCTACGAGCGTCAATTATCCAACCTCGATTACCTAGATTTTATTGATAGTGTGCCCCACGTAACTGGCACTTGGGATGATCATGATTACGGCGTAAACGATGGTGGCTCAGAGTTTCCAGCCAAGGAGCTTGCAAAAGCTGAACTTTACAGGTTCTTAGGTGTTCCCAAATCAGAACCATCTACCACTCGAGACGGCATATATCGAAGCACTCAGTACGGGACAGGGGAGCGAACCGTCAAAGTGATTCTTCTTGATACGCGCTGGTTTCGGGATCCACTAGAAAGAACGTCGGGATCGAATCCAAAATACCTGCCCAATAAAACCGGCACATTGCTGGGTATGGCGCAATGGAGGTGGCTAGAAAAAGAGCTCAAGGACAATACGGCAGCCGTAACTGTAATTGTCAGTTCGATACAGCTATTAGCCCAAGAACACCGCTTCGAGAAATGGGCGAATTTTCCGAACGAACGAGCTCGTCTGCTTGACCTGTTAAACGATTATGCAAAAGGTAAAACACTTGTGATTTCGGGAGACAGGCACGCTGCTGAGATTTCGGCTTTGGAATTATCGGGGTGGAAAGGCCCACTATTGGACGTTACTTCCAGTGGCCTCACAAATGTGTGGAGACACAAATACGAGGAAACTAATAGCCTAGCAATTACGGAAAAAGTCATTGAACCGAACTACGGTCTGATCAAAATAAACTGGGACAAGCTACGAGACCCTGTCGTGAAAGTCTCGATCAAAGCTCAAAAGGGCGAATTGCTTAGTATCACGCTCTAGAGGTCCAGCCACTTTACAAACCTTCAAAACCATTCGCAGCTCAGCACAGCCTTCCTAGAGGCATTCTCGTGTCTCCAATGGGTAACGACAGTATGAACCACGTAGCCTCCTGAGGACCTTTTTTTGTCACTGAAAGCGGCGGCTTTTTGCTCACCGGATCGTAATGCCCGGCATTTTTTCTTTAATCTATCGTCTATCTGCACTTACGCGATTAAAGATAAGCACACGGAGGAAGCTCGCGAAGAATAGAGGCCCGTGAGGATCAGAATCTCTCGAAGGTTTCTATTTGGGTAGGTCGTGCGATGAGCCCATATGTGAGCGCTGAAGTCTTCCTGTTATATATTCTCCTGCATTGACGTTGGCAAATTTTCTGGGTGCGTCAACGCTAATACAGCTTTCCAAAACTTTGACCGAAGTATCGCTGTCTGGGTCAACAAAAAAGGCGATTGAAAATCGATCCTTGCCGTCAATGATCGGTTTTACTCTATGAAGTGTCGACTTGTACTTCCCATTAGTCCAACGCTCGAGAAGATCGCCAGAGTTTATTAGCACAACATCCTCTTCAGGTTCTATGTCGTGCCAATTTCCTTGTTGATCGCAGATCTCCAAACCGCCGACTGAGTCCTGGAATAAGAATGTCGTTAATCCATAATCAGTATGAGCACCGGCGCCTAACTGAGAATCGTTAATCTGAGTGTCACTACACGAGGGATAATGCAAGAGCCGAAGCGAGATGTTTTGTCCGGTATGACACTTAACGAAAAAGTTTTCGTCTAAACCCAGTGCTTTGGCGAGAATCCTCTGGAAAAGCAAAGCCCTGTCCATGCACTCGGTAAAAAAAGTTGCATCAACTCTTTGAACTCAGCCGACGGCCAGCGATCTTCCTTTATAGGTGCCTGAAGAATATTCCGCATTGTGAACGTTTCTTTCAAATCCGCGGGACTTGTGGGATCGAGACGCTCTGAAGCAAAAGCCTGATAACCAAAATTTTCCTCAGCCGACGAATAGGCCGATAGCGACTTCATTTTTGCATCAGAGGCAAAGAACAATGCGCTGGCTTTGAATACTTCCGTGACTAAATTGTTAGAGAAATCGAGATCCGGGGAAGCGAAAAAGCCGTAGGTGCTAAGGGCACTGTTTATGTCCCTTGCTGCGCTCGCAACTCCGTCTTCGTCCGCTGACTGGAGGTCTTTAAAACTAACTTTTGGACACTGCATATTTATCTGTTAACAAAAAAAATCGGGCTGATCCATCGAATCGTCCTTAGGCCGGTTACCGCCTAGGGAATGATGCGGCGAGAGCGCAGATCCCGCAGCCAGTAACAAAAGCTCTCCTCGCTATTATAGGTCTGATTAAAACCGGCCTGATGAATTTTCACGGTGCTGACGAAAATAGGCGGAGGGGCGTCAATTGCGCCCATGGCGAAGCAGAGGTCTGCGTAGTGGTGAGACTCGCCAACGATCTGGTGTAGCGTATTAGCTTCCAGATCATGGCGGGCCACAATGCTCTGCCAAAGATCCTCTCGCTGCATAACATATTCAGCAACCGACAGCGGCTCGTCCTCCCCTAGAGGCACATCCAGAGCCAGGGCGATAGCGGGCCACATGTCTCGCCAGCTGAACACTTCACCATTGGTTAGGTTGTAGGTTTCGCCCTCTGCACACTTATTGACGGCTGCCCAGAGACAGGCATCCCCTACCAACCGAACGTCCACCGCCTCCATGGCTCGATCTACCCCGCCGGGAAAAGACAGGGGCAATCCCTCAGCGTGGCGCAGAGCAGCATAGACGCCCACCACTGGAGGTAAATTCATCACTACCCCGTGGTTGGGGCCGACGATCATCTGGGGTCGCAATATGGTGATGGAGTAGTCCTGATGTTTCGCATGATCTCGCAAAAAATCTTCCTGCACCCAGTAAAAATTCGGGTGTTCGACCCTTGGTTGATTCTCTCGAGCAGGCACTCGCATCGGTCCAACCATCGCGCCGTAGGCTTTGGTGCCCTGCAGAAGAGTGACATGCTGTAGCTGATTAAACTGAGTAAGAGAGACGAGCAAATTTTCCAGCATCTGTCCGTTAATGCGGATTTGGTTCAAATCAGACCAACCAGCAACCAATCCCGGAAGTTCGTAAACCGCCGTGTACACGATATGGGTAATGCCCGTGAGCTCGCGGCATGCTTCGGCGCAGGCCTCTCTATCCCGCAAATCCATAGAGACGAATTCGATGTTGGCATCGTTTAGTAGTTGTGGAGGTCTTCGAGACGCCGCAACCACTGGCCAGCCGGCCCTCGCAAAGCTAATAGCCGCCGCGGTACCGACTAATCCGCTGGCACCCACGATCAGGACTTTGTTCTGCATGATTTTTTTTGCGAGTGCTCGTTGATCTTAGCTACAAAGTTATTTACGGAAACTCGCATGATGATATCTCCAGCGGTGAAACCCGTAGGTTAGTTGATAGCGATTGATTGCATCGTGCTTTGAAATTCTGGCTGGTTTCGATCCACGATTCAGATCCCCTTTCCCGATTTGCGAAATGTTCTCATTCGGATGGTAGGCTTATCCGACTGATGTTCTGATTCAGTACTACTTCAAATGAGGAAAAAAATGAAAACTTATCAATTCATGCTAGGTCTGATATTCGCTTCGTTATCTTTCGGCGCATTCGCCGATGACCACGCAGCTAACATAATTTTCGGCGAGTCCTACAACTTTTCTACAACCAATCCTGCTGCCGTTGTTGAGGCTATGGATACTTGGGCAGCTTCTGAGACAGGTAAAAAAAGCCTAGCAAATATTAGTCTAGGTCAATACATGTCCAATGGTGAAAACGAGGCGACCCACCAGATCGTTGTCTTTCACCAAAACAAAGAAGCAATGAACGAACAAATTGCGATGAATCTAGCGTCGAGCGACTCGCAAGAGTTTCTCGCTAAGTTTGCGAGCCTTACAACACCAGTCTCTGAAAACCTTTTCAGCTTTATGGGCGGCACAAATAAACCAGGAGTGATTACGACTTCAACCCCAGTGCAAATGCTTTACGCGCTTGAAGTTACCGATTTAGCTGCGTTTCAGAAGGCATTCGCTAAGCTTTTGGCATCAGATGCGGTGGCTGCATTCCCTGGCAACGTTTCCTATGGTGAAGTCATTGCCAATGGGGAAAACCCCTCAACGCATTGGGTAAGTTTCACTACTAATGATGCAGGTACTATGTTGGAGGCTAACAACGCCATGCTAGCTAGTTCCGACTTCCAAGAATATGCTCAAGGCGCAGATTCATTTCGAAAAGTTAACTCGAGTTCGATGGGAATGGGCGTTAAAAGTTGGCTCTCATGGTCGCCGAACAACTAAAGTGGAAGGATAAAGAATCTCAGTGAAGTTTGACCTCACCTCGCTAGCCTATTTAGTGAGGTCATCTTCTCGAAAAGATTCAAAGGGACCTTGCAAAACCGTAGCCACTAAAGCTTTACTCCGCATCAGTACTTCCGTGGGTGCAGCCAGCCATAGCGCCAAATCAGGCGGCATCTCGCAACTTTTCGCCGCATCTCTTTGAGGGCAGTTTACATAAAGCCCCTATTTTCACTGGGGTTCTGCGCGATGATTGAACGCATTAAATTCGAAAGTGGCAGCTACGGGTTCTACTGAAAAAATATCATAACCTACTGTTTTTAGTATATTTTTTATATTTTCTGCCGTAACATACCGCCAAATGTACCGCCACTTGATCAGGCCCATAGGAGGGTCCCTGGTCACCCACACCCAAAA